>QQNC01000001.1 GCA_003402695.1 Verrucomicrobiota bacterium
CCAAAGTAGCTCGTCATGCCGCCCGCGGCGACGATGAGATAGTCATAGCTGAGCTCGCCGTGCTCGTGAAGAACGCGTTTACCCGGCAGGTCGAAGCCGGTGACCGCCGACATGATGACGGTGAAATTCGGCCGCGCGCCAAAGATCGCGCGGATCGGTTGCGCGATGTCCACGGCCGAGAGTCCCGCCGACGCCACCTGGTAAAGCAGCGGTTGAAACAGATGGTGGTTCTGTTTGTCGATCAGCGTGATACGTGCAAGTTTGCCCGGGAATTTCTGGCAAAACGCCAACCCGCCGAATCCGGCGCCGACGACCACGATGTGCGGGAGCGGGGCGCGGGGCGTGGTACTCATGGTCAGGTAAGGTGGGCTCAGAGACCGCCGATGGCAACGCAGGTGCGGGGAATTTACCGAACTTCTGGTCGGGCGTAGGCCGACTGTTTGCGGCCGCTAACACTCGATTGTCATTGCGAGGTGGCCCGCTCTGGCGGGCCGACGCGGCAAGCCATCCGGATGGATCGCCGCGTTCCGCCAAGCCGGAACTCGCGATGACAATCAATTTTTGCCCCAGACAAATTGATTGTCCTTCCACCCCTCTCACCGGTTACTCATCCCGAATCGCCCCATGCACGCCCCCACCAACATCCAGCTCATCGGCACCGAGGTCGCGATCGTCTGGGACGACGGCCAGGAGAGCTATTTCGCGGCGGAAAAACTCCGCGCTGCGTCGCCCAGCGCCGAGACTCAGGGCGAGCGGGATATCTTTGGCCACAAGTACGGCGGCGACGGCCCGAAGGCTTTCCCCGGCGTGTCGGTGCTTGGCTGGGAAAAAATCGGCAACTACGCCGTGCGGTTCGACTTCAGCGACGGCCACCGCACGGGGCTGTACAGCTACGATTACCTCCGGAAATTGTCGGCCTGAGTTTTAGCCACAATGAGGCACAAGGGATTTGGGGCTGCGCAGGAGCCACCATTGCGCCTATAGGCGCGCGGGAGAGATTGCCGAAGCACCGATCCCCTTGTGCCTTTTTGTGGCCATCAATCCGGTGCTTGCCTCAGCTGGTCACCCGGCAAACCTTCCTCTTCCCATGAGCACGTTCATCTTCCCCGCCCGCACCACCTCCGCCGAGATCGAGCTCGGCACCACGCTGCAGCCGAAGTTCGGCCCCGACGGGCTGCTCCCCTGCATCACAACCGACCACATCACGAACGAGGTGCTCATGTTCGCGTTCATGAACCCCGAGGCGCTCGCCCTCACCCTTTCATCGGGCAAGGCCACCTACTGGAGCCGCTCCCGTAACAAGCTCTGGATCAAGGGCGAGGAGTCAGGCAATGCCCAGATTGTGAAGGAGTTGCGCGTGGACTGCGACCAGGACGTGATCCTGCTCAAGGTCGAGAACGTCGGCGGCGCCGCGTGCCACAACGGCTATCCCTCCTGTTTTTACCGCAAGCTCTCCGATGGCGCGACCGTGGCCGATCCGGCATCGCTGAAGCTCGAACTGACGGCGCGCCGGGTGTTCGACCCGGCGACGGTGTACAAAAAGAAGTAGGGCGCGGTCTCTGACCCGCCCTACTCCATTCCCTCAGCTCGCACCCGGCGTGAGGCCGCGCTCGCTAGTCTTGGCGAAGGTGATCACGCGCTGGAACTCCGCAGTCGCGGCGTGCTCGTGGGCGGCGAGTTTCTCGAGCGCCTGCGAGCGGTTGAGGCCGTCGCGGTAGAGGATGCGGTAAATCTGCTTCACGCGCTCGAGCTGCTCGGCGGTGTGACCGCTGCGCTCGAGGCCGACCTTGTTGAAGGCGCGCACCTCAGCCGGCGTGCCGTCGGCGATGAAATACGGCGGCAGGTCCTGCACGAGCTTGGCCATGGCCGAGAGCATCGCGTAGGCGCCGATGCGGCAGAACTGGTGAATGCCCGCGGCGCCGCCGATGACCACGTGGTCCTCGACCGTCACATGACCGGCCATCGAGATCGCATTGCTCATGACGATGTGGCTGCCGAGCACGCAGTCATGCGCGATGTGCGCATACGCCAGCACCGTGTTGTCGGAGCCGAGCGTGGTGTACTCGCCATCGTGGGTGGCGGCGTTGACGGTGACAAACTCGCGAAACACGTTGCGGTCGCCCGCGCGCAGGCCGGGACGGCCGCCCTGGTACTTCAAATCCTGCGTCTTGCCGCCGATGCACGCGTAGGGGTAGACCTCGCACTTCGCGCCCAAGGTCGTGAATCCCTCGACCGAGGCGTGGTGGTGCAGCTTGGTGCCGGCCCCGAGCACGACCCCGGCGCCGACGTAGGCGAGGGCGCCGATCTCCACCCCGGAGCCAAGCTGCGCCCCGGGCTCCACAACGGCGGTCGGATGAATGGTCGGCGCCATGGACTTACTCGGTGTCCTCCTCGATCACGGCAAACATCATCTCGGCGGACGAGACCACCTGGCCATCCACGGTGCAATTGGCCTCGGCCATCGCCATCTTTTCGCCGCGGTACTTCACGATTTTCGCGTTGATGATGAGCTGGTCGCCGGGCCGCACGGGCTTCCGGAACTTCACCTTGTCCGCGCTCATGAAGAACGCGGCCTTGCCGGCATTGTTCGCGCGGCGGAGCATCACGATACCGGCCGCCTGGGCCATGGCCTCGAGCTGCAGCACGCCGGGCATGACGGGATTCGCCGAGCGGGTGGCGCTGGCGGGAAAGTGACCGTTGAAGTACGGCTCGTTGATCGTGACGTTCTTGATCGCGACCAGCTCGTCCTGGCCGATGAACTCCACCACGCGGTCGAGCATGACGAACGGATAGCGGTGCGGCAGCGTGTCGAGGATGCGCCGGATATCCAACGACGTCTCGGTCGGGAGCACGCCGGCGGGACGGGGCTTTTTCTTCGGGCCCTTCTTGCGCTCCTCCAGCTTGGCGAACAACGCCTTGGTGAGCTCGGCGTTGATCGCGTGGCCCGGGCGGGTGGCGATGATGTGCGCCTTGAGCGGCATGCCCAGCAGCGTGATGTCGCCGATGATATCGAGGATCTTGTGGCGGACGAACTCGTCTTTGAACCGGAGGGGCTCCTTCGAGATGATCTTGTCGCCCTTGATGACGACGGCGCAGTCCAGCGAGCCGCCTTTGATCTTGCCGAGCTTCAGCAGCTCCTCGATGTCCTCGTAAATCGTGAAGGTCCGCGCCGCCGCAATCTGGGTCATGTACCGATCGGGATCGATCGTCAGCGAGAGGTGCTGCGTGTGGATGCCGCGGTTGTCCGCCGAGGTGCAGGAAATCTTCAGTTCGTCACAGGGCAGTGCGATGATGGACGAATCGCCCTTCGTGACCGACACCGCCGCATCGAGGGTGAAATACTCGCGCTCCTTGTCCTGCTCCACCGGCTCGCCCTGCAGGATCATGTTCACATAGGGCTTGGCGGAGCCGTCCATGATCGGGGGCTCGGAGGCGTTCATCTCGAGGATGACGTTGTCCACGCCGCAGCCGCTCAGGGCGCTCAGGACGTGCTCAACGGTGTGGATCTTCGCATGGCCCGACTGGATGGTCGTGGCCCGCACCAGGTCGGTCACGTCGGCGATCCGCGGCCGCAGCTCCGGGCTGCCGTTAAGGTCGATGCGTTTGAACACGATGCCATGGTCCGCCGGGGCGGGCTTCATCGTCAGCGTGACCGCCTCGCCCGTGTGCAGCGCGCTGCCTTGGATCGAGACCTCGCGCGCGAGGGTGCGTTGTTTCATAGGGTTGCAACAGTCTCGGAAACCCGCCCCGAGGAGCGCAAGCGCGATGTGGCGCGCGGCCTTGACAGCCCCGGAGCCGTTTCCCCACTGTTGACCCTTTCACCACTTAAAACCCGTCTTCAACCGCCCTCCGTCATGCCCGCAGCCAACGACATCCGCAAAGGCCAAGTCATCAAGTTCAACGGCGAGCCCCACCTCGTCATGGAAACCCAGCACCGCACGCCGGGCAACCTTCGCGCGTTCGTGCAGGTCAAGATGCGCAATCTGCGCTACGGCAAGGCCCTCGACCAGCGTTTCGCCTCGACCGACACGATCGAGGTCCTCCCGACGGAGAAAAAGTCCCTCGAGTTCAGCTACGCCGACCGCGAGGCGTTCGCGTTCATCGACCCCGACACCTTCGAGCAGATCGAGCTCAGCGCGGAGTTGCTGGGCGACAGCAAGCATTACCTGACCGCCGGCGGCAAAGTGGACGTCCTGTTCGTCGACGAGAAGCCCCTCACCCTCGAACTGCCGTCCACGGTGGCGCTGAAGGTGATCGAGAGCTCCGACGGCATCAAGGGCGACACCGCCAGCAACGTCCAGAAGCCCGCCAAGCTCGAGACCGGCCTCATGGTCCAGGTCCCGCTCTTCATCAAGGAAGGCGAGATCATCAAGGTCAGCACCGCCGACGGCAGCTACCTCGGGCGGGTTTGAGCAGAAGGAGGAATTAGGAGTTAAGAATGAGGAAGCCGGGCCGGCGGTTGGGTGCTGAAAACCGCTGCCTTCTCCGGCCTTCTTAATTCCTAAATCGGAATTCTAAATTACTTCGAAAGCGCCGCCACGGCGCTCGCGTAGTTCGCGGCCGCATCCTTGAGGTTGTTCGCGGAGCAAGCGAGGTCGTGCATCCGGCCGTCCCGCAGCCCGTAGATCCAGCCGTGCACCGTCAGCTCCTGGCCGCGGGCCCAGGCGTCGCGCACGATGGAGGTTTGCCAGACGTTGGCCACTTGCTCGATCACGTTGAATTCGCAGAGCCGCGCACTGCGGGCGGTCTCCTCCAGCTGGCAGAGGCACCCCTGGTGCTTCTCCGACACGTCCTGCACATGGCGCAGCCAGTTGTCGGCCAGCCCCACCCGCTCGCAGCGGACCACCGCCCGCACGCCGCCGCAGCCGTAATGGCCCACCACCATGATGTGCTTTACCTTGAGCAGATCCACGGCGAACTGGATCACGGAAAGGCAGTTCAAGTCGGTGTGCACCACGACGTTGGCGATGTTGCGATGCACGAAGACCTCGCCGGGCAGCAGGCCGATGATCTCGTTCGCCGGCACCCGGCTGTCCGAGCAGCCGATCCAGAGGTGTTCCGGGTTCTGCTGGCGGGAGAGTTTCTCGAAGAACTGCGGATCCTTCTTCCGGATGGCGTCGGCCCAATCCTGATTCTGCTTAAACAGATGCGGCAACGTGTCCATGCGTGTCGCATGCTCGAAACCCTGTGGTAATTGTCCACCCCGAATCCCGGGCAGTTGCCCGGTCATTTAACCCATAAAATGGCACGGCTAGGAGGCCGGCGGTGGTCGGACACGTCCCGAGCCGTATCTGAGGGCCTTGAACGAGCGCTAAAAATGCGGCGGTTTCTGCATTGCCCACGCCAAGTCGCCCGGCACACTGGGCGACCTTATGGGACGTCAGTGGCTCCACGCGAAACGCGCGATCGTCAACCTCAAGAAAGGCCAGACGGTCGGCAAACTGGTCAAGGAAATCACCGTCGCGGCCAAGCTTGGCGGCGCCGATCTGGGTGGCAACGCCCGGCTCTTCGCCGTGGTCGAAAAGGCCCGCAAGGCGAGCGTCACCCGGGATGCGATCGAGCGCGCCATCGCCAAGGGCGCCGGCACGAGCAGCGACAAGAGCGCCCTCGAGCACGTCATCTTCGAGGGCTACGCGCCGCACAAGGTGCCGGTCATCGTCGAGGTGTACACCGACAACCACCAGCGCACCGCCCCCGACATCCGCCAACTCTTCCGCCGCGGCATCCTCGGCCACGCCGGCAGCAACAAGTTCCTGTTTGAACACGTGGGCCTCGTGGAAGCGCACCACGCCGACCTGGCCATCGACCGCGAGGCCGCCGCCATCGAGGCGGGCGCCAACGAGGTCGAGGCGATCTCCCACGAGCAGAACGATGACCTTCCCGAAGGCCGCGCCGGGGCGCGCTTCATTTGCGACCGCACGGCCGTGCACTCGGTTTCGGTCTGGCTCGCGAAGAACGGCTGGACCGTCATCACGAGCGAAATCGGCCACCTCGCCAAGACCTTCCCCGAACTGAGCGATGCCGATCGCGCCGACGTCGGCGAATTCCTCCAAGCCATCGAAGACCACGACGACGTCCAGCGCGTCTGGGCCGCGGTGAAGTAATCCGAAATCTGTATTTGCAGGCGATTACGGAGAAAACTGAGGTAATCCGGAATCAATATTCCGAAACTCCGTTCCCTCCGTACCCTCCTGTAAAATTCCTCTTTTATGCCCACGCCCAACATCCCGCAAAAGTCGCCCATCGTTAAGGAAATGCCTCCCGGCACCTATTGGTGGTGCACCTGCGGCAATTCCAAGAATCAGCCGTTCTGCGACGGCGGGCACAAGGGCACCGGCTTCACCCCGCACAAGACGGAGCTGACCGAGACCAAGACCGTGGCGTGGTGCGCCTGCAAGCACTCGAAGAACGGCCCGTTCTGCGACGGCTCGCACAAGGCGCTCTGAGCTCTGCCCCAGGCGCCGGGCTCAGCAGATCATCCCGCGCTTCGCCGCGACCCCGTGGCCGATGGGGTTCTCTCCGATCCAGCGGTCGTCGATCGGCTCGGAGGCCGGCTGGTAGCGCGTGTCGGTCGAGAACCGGAAAAAGTGCGTCTGGTTGTCGAGGCTGGCGTGCACCGTGCGCATGCCGAAGATCAGCAAGTCGCCCATCCGGTACTCCGTGCTCAGCCAGCGGCCGCCCAGGTGTTCGCGCAAGCTGTAGGGGTTGTTCGAGAGCACCCCGCCCCACTTCCAGGGAATTTCGCCGGCCTTGATCTTCGGCCCCTCGGGCCGGTTTTCGCAGTAGGTGTCCACGTCGCGGTTGAGATAATTCTTCAACCGCTCCGCTTGGCGGTGCGAGCCCTCCAGCACCATCAGCCCACCGATGTCATAGCTGATGTCGCCGTACGGCACCCACAGGGAACAAAGCCGGGAGCTACCCCGACCCATGTAAACGTTGTCGCAGTGCGGATCCGTGCCAAAGCCCTTCCCCATCGTGCGCACCCAGGTGAAATCGAAGTGCCGGATGCTCTCACCAAAGAAACCCTCGAACAGACCGATGATTTTCCCCGAGTACAGCAGCCGTTGCATCGCGGCATTGGGTTTCGCCAGCGAATTCATGAACTCCACCGCGGGACGTGGATCCGCAAGGAAACTCATGTCGGCGCCGGTCTTTTTCACCGCCTCGATCGCCGGATAGGCCGGATCTAGCAAGCCCTGCTCCGCGAGTTTTTGGGTGATGTGCCGCCGCGCCTCAAGGATGTCGGCCCGCGCGAAGAAACCGGGAATGAACAGGTAGCCGTCCTCGTCGAACCGCTGCCGCAGCGCCGCGAAGTCCGTCAGCACGTCATCCGAGCGGCGCAGTTCGCCAAACGAGCTTTCCGTCAGGTCCAAGGCGTGGCCTTTGGCCAGGATCCGGGGTAACGTTGCGTGCATGGGAAATTCTCGCGGAGGCGGGGTTCGAGACTCGGCCTGCACCTTGCTTTGCCCCGGCCGCGCTCGCAACCCTTTAGATTGTGCGCGGCTCGCCGGTCGTAGGTCGGGCTGCACGCCCGACGTGCCTTGTCTGATGTCGGGCGTAAAGCCCGACCTACATCCGACCAATCCCCGGGTACAGCTCCGCAAACCGCAGCCAGGTGTCGCTCTCGAGCTCCGGCGCGTTGGACCGCACGATGTTCAGCGTCACCTGCAGCTCGAGCATCGCCTTGGCGAACGCCGCACGCAGGGCCTTGTCCTTCCCCGCCACCGTGTTCCGCAGCACCGTGGTCGTGACCGGCTCCACCTTCACCAGCGAGTAAATCTTTCGCGCCATCACGCTGCACTCCTCCACCGGCTGATGCACCTTCGGGTAATGCGTCTTCGCCAGGTATTCGAGGGTCATCAGCGCGGCCTTCCCGTGCTCGTCCTTGCCGTAGAAAATCTCGTCCGGAAACTCCGCCGGCAGCTGGTTTTTCCAGCTCCACACGGCGCCGATTTTCTTGCCCCAGCCTTTTTCACCCGGCTGTTTCTCCGGCAGATCCACGGCATCCCAAAGGTTCGGTCCGGGCTTTTTCCGGTCGGCGAAGATCGCGCACTTACCCACCGCCACCACAAACGCCTGGGCCTGCGCGAGGGTCTTGAGCCGGTATTTACGCGGGGCTTTCATCCTTCAACGATTACCAATTCGATCGATTTACAGAAGGTCGCAAAGGAAGCAAAGGTCGGAAATCAGGCTTTCTTCGCGTCCTTTGCGATCTTCTGTAAAAATCAGTGTTCCGGTCCGACTACCTTTATCGTCTGTGTGGCGGTAAACACCCCACCCTCCGTATCGGTCGCACGCACCTCGATTGTGTGCTCCCCCGCCGACAGGTCGGCCGGCAGGTACGCACGCCAAAGGTGGTAGCAGACGGTCGGATCGGGCAGCCGCTTTTCCGTCAGCGGCGCGGTGGCGGCATCCTGCGCGAGGTAGCGCTGGGCGTAGGATGGATCCCATTCGAGCACATGCTTCATCGCGTTGAAGGTCCGGCTGTCGAGGCGCGACTCGACCTTCCAGCTGTCGTGGCCGTTGAAAACGTTGGCGAAATAAGAAACGTAGCCGAGCCGGGCTTTCACCGCTTCCGGGGCATGCAGGCCAATCTGGTGACTGGCGGGTTCGCGGGCCGCGCGGTAGTCCGCGCTGATCTTGTCTCCCTCCACGATGAGCACGGCATAACCGTGCGGCGTACCATCCCACATCGTGGCGACCGGGATGCCGCTGGCATCGGGTGGACCGCCCCAGAAACCACCGCAGGCGGCGGCCACGTTATACTCGTGCAGCGGCGAAGCACCCTTCCAGCCGTCGGCGGTGCCGTAGAACACGTGCCGCTGGTAATGCGTGTGGCCGGACAGCCAGAAATTGTGCGGCCGGTTCTGCAGCAGCGCAAAGAGCCGCGCCCGGTCGGCGAGCCGGAAGGTCTCGGCGTTCGACGGGTTCGGATAAAACCCGCTCGACACGCTCGGGGTAAACCACGGGATATGCATCATCAGCACCACGGGTTCGTCGCGCGGCGTCACGCGCAGCAGGTTCTCCAGAAACGTCAGCTGGTCCGCCCGCAATCCGCCGACGTACCGCGGTCCGCCCATGAAGCGCACGTCATTGAGCGCGACAAACAGCACCCGGCCGTAGTGAAACGCATAGGTGGACGGGCCGTAGACCGCCTCGAAGCTCGCACTGGCGCCGCGATCGTCAGGCGTGTCCAGATCGAGGTCATGGTTGCCGTTGAGGTTGTACCACGGGACACCGATCCGGCCCATCACCGCGTTGAGCGGCGCGAACAAATCATGCCGGTCGTACACCACGTCGCCGAGAGTCACGCCAAACGCGTAGTCCTTCGTCCCCGCCAGCCGGCCCACCAGCGTGCGCTCGAGGTAACCGACTTCTTTCCCCGAGGCGGGCTGCGGGTCCGTGAAAATCAGCGCGCGAAACCGGTCCGGCTCCGCACCCGCGATCAACGGAAAATCCACCGCCGCCGCCGCGGCCGGCTCCCGCCGCCGGTAGAACTGCGGGAGTTGCTGCAGGTTCACGGCCGGATGCCAGTCCCTCGGCTTGATGACGAAAATCATGGCGCCGTCCGCCGCGGCCAGTTGGTAGTGCCCGGCCGCATCACTCAGTGCCACCGCCGTGCCGTCGGAGACCGCCACGCCGGCCAAACCGAGTTCGCCAACGTCGTGGAGGCCGTTCGCATTGCGGTCCTCAAATACCGTGCCGCTCACCGGGGCCGCCGCGGCCTTCACCACTGCCAGCAATCCCAGACCCAACGCAGCGGACAAGCGGAGTGAAACCATGCCGCGAGCAAAGCGCCACCCGTGTTCGGGTCGAGTCCGATGTCGGGCGGATTCGCCGAACCCCGCCGGTGGGTTCTGCGCGCTGACGCGAAATGTTGCCTGCCAGCGGGCAACCCACCCGGAATGGCGGGTCAAAGACCCGCCCTACCGGGACTCACGCCCGGGTGTTCCGGCGGCCAAAGATGAAGTACAGGATCGAGCCGAGGAACGGCAGCAGGATGATTACAACGATCCAACCGATTTTGTTGGGATGGTCGCTCTTGGCACAGTCGAAGATGGCTACGACCCACAGGATAAACCAAAGAGTGGAGAGGAAGTAGCCAAGACTGGTGTGCATGCCTGCAATCGTGTTCCCCCAGCCGCGCTGGCTCCCAAGAAACGCGAGGTAGGGCTTGTCCTGCCCCCGTGTTCCGGGTCTCCTGTCGACTGGTATGCGCCTTACCCCCATCAATAGCGCCGAAGCCGTCTTCGCGCCCTTTTTTGACGAACGCCTGGCCGAACTCCCGCGCTGGACCGCCGACGCCCCGGGCGCCCTCGGGCTCAAGCTTACCCAGAGCTGGGCCTTCGTCATCATCAATTGGGAGCGGCCGGCCGCCGACGGGCTCGTGCTCCGCCTCCACCGGCGTTTCGACGCCCTCGATTGCGCCGCCTACGACCGGGTGCTCATCACGATCAACCTGCCCGAGGACAGTGTCATTTCCATCGCCGCCGAAACCGACGCCGGCCCGCGCGCCCGCACCGGCACGCCGTGCGGCGCCACGCGTCACGAGGAATGGCTCGCGCTCGACGGCGCGAAGCGGATCGACGCGCTGACCGTGGAGGTGCGCAGTCCGCACCCTACCGCCGGCTCCGGCTGGCTGCTCTGGTTCGGCCTGCAGAGCACGGCGCGGCTCCCCTTCCACCTCGCCCAGTGGCAGGGCTACGACGAAAAATGGGACCAATATCTCCAGCCGCCGGAATTCGAGCCCACCTTCGAGCCGACCTACGGGCTGATGATCAACGCGGAGGAGCTCGCCGCGGTGCGGCGCGACTTCGCCGGCTCCGACGTCACACGCGAGCTGCGCACCGTCGCGAACATGGCGCAGAAGATCCGGCCCGAGAGTCTCATCCGCGAGAACATCAATTTCTGGAATTTCACCGGCTTCCGACGCGAGCGCGACATGGACGGCACGCTGACCATGCACCACGGTCCGTTCGCCGCCCAGGCCGGCGTGCTCTGGAAGGACAAGGCGCTGTGCCGCCTCGCCGCGCGGTTCGCGCTGAGCATCGTGCACTGCGACCACTGGGAGGACGTGTTTTTCGCCTGGATGCGCGGCGCCAACTGGGACCAGCGCGGCTTCGTGCAGTCCATCGGCGTGATTGATTGCGCCATCATTCTCGACCTGTGCGGCGAGTGGTTCACGCCGCTGGGCCGCAACCTCATCTTGCGCCGCATCGCGACCGAGGGCCACGGCGCGATGTGCCATGCCTCGTGGTGGTGGGAGTACATGTACCACACCAACCAGATGGCCTGGATCACGCCGGCCCGCATCTACGGCCTGCTGATCCTCGAGCAGACCATGCCCGCGTTCCACGAGAACTACCCGCGGCCTGCGGCATCGCGCGTGGCGCCGCACACGGACATCGCCTGGGCCGATCTGCAGGACAACCTCAGCAAGGCCCTGCTGTCCGACGGAGGTTACGTCGAGGGCGCGACCTATTTCACCTGGGTCGCCCGGCAGGCGGCCCTGTCCGCCCTGCTTTACGGGCGCGGGCGCAACCGCGATGCGCGCCAGCTCGTCCCGCCCCAGCTGTTCAAGACGGACCGGCTGGCCGAGATGCTGTATTCAACGGATGACGGCCAGGACATGCTGCTCACCGGCGACGCCTGCTATTGCACCGGCGAGAGCCTCGCCTTCCTCGCCTGGCTAATGCCGACGTCGCACTGGGTCACGATTTACCGCAAGTCCCTCCGGCGCGCCGGCGCCGCCGCGATGCTCATGGCGCTGCGCCTCGACCGGGAAATTCCTGCGGCCGGTCCCGCGCTCGCGCCCTTCCTCGAGATGCCCGACCTCGGCTACATGGCCTCCGTGCGGAAATTAGGCCCCGAGCTCGTGAAGCTGTTCATCCTCGGCAACAAGGCCGGCGGTGACCACCAGCACGAGGACAAGGGCAGCTTCATCCTCGAGTGCGCGGGCGACAGCTTCGCCTTCGACTTTGGCGTCATGGACTACGCCAATCCCGTCACCACCCTGATGAAACAGTGCCAGCGCCACAACATGCTCACGCCGTGGTGCGAGACGGAACGGCCCCGGCCGGATAACCCCCTCCGTACCGACGTGAAACCCCGCGGCGCCGGCGACGCCCAAAAATTCCACGCCACGATGGATTGCACTCCCGGCTGGGAGGGCTGGTTCACGAAGTGGCAGCGGACCTGGGATTCGCCCGCGCCCAACACGCTCGTCATCACGGACGAGTGGGCGATGGCGCAGGGCGAAGGCGCCCTCTTCCACTGGACCACCCGCCTGCCGATCCGGCTCGAGGGCCGCAAGGTCATCATCCCGGGCCGCCGCGCCCGCGCCGAGCTGCAATTGCCCGAGGGGGTCGAGGCCGTGATTGAGCAGCTCCCGCTGATGGATCCGCGCCGCCGCGCGACCGACGAGCAACGGCGCGAAATGATCCAGTTCGGCTGGGCGCAAGCCGAGACCCAGCCCCGACTCACGCTGCGGCAGCGCGGCCAGTCCGGCACTTTGCGCGTCGTGGTGCAGCTGTTCCTGAATCCACCGCCATGAGCTTCGCCGCCCGCCGCCCGCTGTCCTGGCTCACCGCCGGCCTGCTGGCCGCGGGGGCGGCTTCGGCGACGGAAAAGACCCTCCCACCCTCGCTCACCGACGCGTGGCAGACGCTTTCCATCGGATTTTACTCCGACGCGAGCGACCAGTTCACCGCCACGGCCAAATCCCGTGAAACCTCGCTCGGCCGCGCCCTGGCCCAGCTCAACCGCCCGCCGGTCAGCCCCTCTTCGCTCGCGGAGGCCGAGCACCAGCTGGCGGAGCTGGCCGCCGGCACTGACATCACCAGCCACGCCGCGCGCTACTTCCTCGGCCGGTTGCGGCAGATCCACCCGATGAAACCGGATCCCGCCGCTGCCGCGCAGGAATATGAGCACCTGATCGCGACGCGGGCGGATGACACCTGGTGCCGGCTCGCCTTGGTCAAACTCGCGATCCTGCGGCTCACCGTCCTGCCCGCGGCCGGCTCCCTTCCCGCGCAACTCGCTGCGGTCGAGCCGTTGCTGGCCCACACCGCCGATCCCGCGACACAGCACGACCTGCACCTCGTCCTCGCCGAGGCCCGGCTGAATCACGAACTCTACGACGCCTCCACCCTCGGCCACCTGCGGGCGGCCCTCGCGACCACACGCGAGGCGGATACGATGCGCGCCGACCTGCTCATCCAGGTTGCGCGGCTGGCCAGCCTGCTCGGCGACCGCACGACGGCGAAGGAACACTACGAACGGTTTCTCCAGGACTACCCGAAGGAGCGCCGCGCCTTCACGGTCGGCGCGGCCCTGGCCCATCTCGACGGTCCCTTCCCGCCATGAACCGCCGCCTGCATCTCCTGGTCGCCCTCGGTCTGCTCGGCGCCGCCTACCTGGCCTCGGTGTTTTATATCGTGCACCTGCGGCGGACGGCCACCAACCCCCATGGTCCGCCGCGGCTGGTGATCCGCTTCGCCCACTGGCAGCTCGAGTCCGGCATGCGCGAGGCCTTCGACCTCATCGCCCACCGCTACATGGCGCTGCACCCGGATGTGCGCGTCGAGCAGTTCGCCGTGCCCGGCCGCGTCTACCGCCAGTGGCTCAGCACCCAGCTGGCCGCCGGCACGGTCCCGGACCTGGTCTGCTTCAACTCCACCGACCAGTCCGATGTCGCGCAGCTGCCGCGGAATTTCTCCGCCATCACGCGCTGGATGGACGAGCCCAACCCTTACAATGCCGGCACAAAACTCGCCGGCGTGCCGTGGCGCCTGACGTTTATCGATGGCGGGCGGAACCGCGCCACGTACATCGACCAGTACCGCAACTATTACGCCGTCGGCCTGAGTTCGCACTCCATGCGGATTTTCTACAACAAGGACCTGCTGCGTGAAATCACCGGCCGCGACGCTCCGCCCGCGGATTTCCGCAGCTGGCTGGAGCTCGGCCAAAAAGTCCGCACCCATCGCCCGGGGCTCATCCACGTGGCCGGCGCGCACGACAACACCATCTGGTTGATGCCGACCCTCATCAACCAGGCGATGGCCAAGTGGATCCTCACGGGCGACCACGAGCTGCGCTTCGCGACCACGGGGTTCGACCTGTTCGGCGACATGCTCGCGGGCCGCTGGGATCTGCGGAGTCCGCCGCTGCAAACCTCGCTGCGCATCATGCGCGCGTTCGGCGCGGAGATGACGCCGGGATTCCTCCAACTCGACCGCGACAGTGCCATGCGGGCATTCCTGCGCGGCGAGGCCCTGTCGCTGCCCAACGGCACCTGGGATTATCCCACGATGCGGGAAGCGGCCAAGTTCCAGATCGGCGCGTTCCGCCTGCCCCTGCCCGGCCCGGATGATGCCCAATACGGCGGCTATGCGCTGCTGCCGGTTTCCGACGGGGGCGCCGGGACCGCCTTGCCGCTCTACCTCGCCCGCCAAAGCCGCCACCCGGAGGCCGCCATCGATTTCCTGCGCTACGTGACGAGCATGGAAGGCAACCGGCTCTTCTCGCAGGCCAGCCACTGCATGCCCTCGGTCGAGGGCGTGGCGATCGCGCCGGAGCTGCAGCCCTTCCAGCAGAACAACCACGGCTACATCATCACGGACGTGCAAAACGGCCCCCAGCTGATCAACGGCCCCGGCGCGGCCTACACGCAACTCTTCGAGACCAACCTCCACGTGCTCTACGCCCCCGATGGCGGCGTGGAGGCCTACACCCGCGTACTCGAGCGCCAGATCCGCGAAATCGTGGCATCGGATCTGCGCAAGCAGATCCACATCCAGCGCGAGAACCTGCGCCGCCGCGACACCGCCCTCGCCGCCCTCTCCTTCCTCGGCCCCACCGAGCAGACCGAGAGCGTTCGCCAGCAATCCAGCCAGCACCTCAACGAACTCCACCTGTATCTCATGGAAACCAAGCTCGACGCGGCGGCGAAACCGGGAGTTCCGGGATTGTCATTCTGAACGAAGTGAAGAATCCAGTTGGTTTACCTCGAAGCCCGCAGCGCACTCCCACTGGATTCTTCGCTCCGCTCAGAATGACAAACGAGGAGACTTCCCGCCCATCACCCATCGCCCATCACCACCTGATGAACTCACGCCGAGACGCCGAGGGATCTGAATGGTTTTTCGGATCTGATCTTTACCCTCTCTTTGCAGGTTCTGCCTCCGTCTCTGCACCTCCCTGTCCCTGCGTGAAATTATTCTGACCCACCACCCGTTTTCCCCATGAAACTGACCCCCATCAACAGCGCCGAGGCCGTCTTCGAGGCGTTCCACGACCCCCAGATCAGCGAACTCAGCCAGTGGTCCGTCACCGGCGAAGGCGTTCCCGGCTTCAAGTTCTGGCAGAACTGGATCTGGGTCCAGTGGGCCTGGGAAAAGCCCGCCCCCGACGGTCGCCTCGTGCGCTTTCACCGCACCTACGACCTCGACTGCTCCGCCTACGACCGCCTCATCTTCTGCACGGCCATGCCCGAAGGCGGGTATTTTGAAATTCGCGCCGAGACCGACGCCGGCCCGCGCACCCGCCGCGGCGAGCCCATGGGCGCCACCAAGCGCGAGGAATGGCTGCCGCTCGACGGCGCCCAGCGCATCACCGCGCTGACGATCGAGGCCCACTTTCCACCCGGTGGCGCTGGCAACGGCTGGATCTATTGGATGGCACTGCAGTGCACGGCCCGTTTGCCGGCGCACCTCGCGCAATGGGCCGGCTACGACGAGCGCTGGGAGAAATACCTGCAGCCCGAGAGCTTCGAGCCCACCTTCAAACCCACCCACGGGCTGCTGCTCACGGCCGCGGAACTCGACTCCGTCCGCGCCCGGTTCGCCGCCACCTCCATGGCCGACGCCATGCGCGACGCCGCCGCGGACGCCCGGGCCATCCGCCCCGAGTCACTCATCGGGGAAAACGTTTATTTCTGGAATTCCAACTCCCTTCGCCGCGAGCGCGACCACGGCAAGGTCATCACCATCCACGGCGCCAACGCCGCCCAGGCCGGCATGCTGCTCAAGGACAAGGCCCTCTGCCGGCTCGCCGCACGCTTCGCCCTCAGCCTCGCGCACAGCGGCAAGTGGGACGACTCCTTCATCTGCAACATGCCCGGCAGCACGTGGGAACAGCGCGGCTTCGTGCAGAGCGTCTGCGTATTCGAGACGGCCCTCATCCTCGACCTCTGCGGCGAGTGGTTCACCGAGGTCGGCCGCCAGCTCATCCTCCGCCGCATCGCCGAGGAGGGCATCGGCAACATGAACTTCGGCGTCTGGTGGTGGGAGTATATCTTCCATTGCAACCAGGTCGCGTGGTTCGCCCCCGGCCGCATCCTCGGCTACCTGCTGCTCGAGCAGACGATGCCCGCCCGCCACGAGAACTATCCCCGGCCCGTGCCCTCGCGGGTCGCCCCGTACACGGAACTCGCCGTCAACGACCTGCTCGAAAACCTCAACCGCTGCCTCCAGCCCGACGGCGGCTACGTCGAGGGCCCGACGTACTTCACGTGGGTCGCGCGCCAGGCCTTCGTGGCCTTGCACCTCTACGCCCGCGCCCGCGGCAAATCCCTGCAGGAACTCATGCCCGCGCAAATGAAGAAGACCTCGCTGCTGGCCGAGATGCTCTACTCGACCAACGACGGGCAGGACGCGATATTGATCTGCGACGCGATGTACATCTTCCCCGAGGCGCTCGCCTACCTCGCGGCCTTCATGCCCGACAGCCACTGGGTCACGATGTATCACAAGCAGGTGAACCGCCCCGGCGCCGGCGCCGCGCCCTCGCTGCTCGCGATGAGCCTCGCCGACACGATTCCCGCCCAAGGTCCGGCGCTGCGGGCGTTCGTGGACATGCCCGACACCGGCATGATGTGCTGCGTGCGCCAGCTGCAGCAGGAGACCGTGAAACTCTTCCTCATGGGCAACAAGGCCGGCGCCGGACACACGCACGAGGACAAGGGCAACTTCGTCCTCGAGTTCGCCGGCGACAGCTTTGCACTCGATTTCGGCGTGGTGGACTACAGCAATCCGCTCGTCGAGGAACTGAAGACCGCCCAGCGCCACAACATGCTCACGCCGTGGTCCGCCGGCCTGCGTCCACACCCGGTCAATCCCATCAAGTCCGACATCCGCGCCCAAGGCCGCGGCGACGCCACGTCGTTCCACGCCACGATGGATGCCACCGCCGGCTGGGAAGGCTGGTACAAAAAATGGGTTCGCACCTGGGACTCACCCACGCCCGACACGCTCGTCATCACCGATGAGTGGGCCGTGGAAAAAGGAGAAGGCGTGATCTTCCACTGGACGACCCCTCTCCCCATGCGCCGCGAAGGCGACAAGGTGATCATCGAGGGCCGCCGCGGCACCGTCGAAATCACTATTCCCACCGGCACCGAGGCCATCATCGAGCAGCTCCCGCTCATCAACGCCGGCCGCCGCGCGATAGACCAACAGCGCCGCGAAATCGTCCGCTTCGGCCTCGGCCATGCCGACACCCAGCCCCGCCTCACCCTCCGCCAGCGCGGCACGAGCGGGACGCTGCGCGTCGCGGTGAAACTGCGCGTGAGAGCGAACCCCGCTTGATCCGGACACAAAAAAGCCCCGGCCTTGCGGTCGGGGCTGAATTTTTGCGACGCGGGCCTTAAGCCACGCGCTCGACGATGAGCGGCGGGGGCGTCGGGCGCTTCGGCGCGAGACGGTAGGCGTTCTTGAAGTGGTCGAGCGCCTGCTCGAGCTTCGCCTCGTCGTTGTAATGAATCATCATGAGCGGCTCGCCCTGCTTCACCTGCGTGCCGACCTTCTTGATCTCGGAAACGCCGACGGAGTAGTCGAGCTTGTCATGCGGGTTCTCCCGGCCGGCGCCGAGCAGGTGCACGCCGCGCGCGATCATCGCCGCGTTGATGGTGTGCACGTAGCCGCGCTTCGGGGCCGGGAGCTTGCGAATGTGTTTCGCCACCGGGAACTTGTCCGGGTGGTCGATGAAGGTGGTGTCGCCGCCCTGCGCCTTCACGAGGTCCTTGAACTTCGCGAGGGCCGAGCCATCGGTCAGGTGACGCTGCACGGTCTGCTTGGCCGAGAGGGTCGAGCCCGCAACGCCGGCAAGACGGACAATCTCCATGCCGAGCTTCAGCACGAGTTCCTTCATATCCTCAGGGCCACCGCCTTGGAGGAGCGCAATGGCTTCCTTGACCTCGAGCGCGGTGCCGACGGTGTCACCGAGCGGCTGGTTCATGTCCGTCACGAGCGCGACGCAGCGGCGCTTCATGGAGCGGCCGACGCGGGTCATGGAGCGGGCGAGCTGCTTGGCCTGCTCGAGATCCTTGATGAAGGAGCCGTTGCCCCACTTCACGTCGATCACGAGACCCTCGGAGCCCTCGGCGAGCTTCTTGGAAAGCACGGAGCCGGTGATGAGCGGGAGGCTGGGGATGGTGCCGGTTTCCTTGCGGAGGGCGTAGAACTTGGCGTCCGCCGGAGCCAGGGCCTCGCTCTGGGCGACGATCGCGCCGCCGATGCGGGCAAGCTGGGACGTGAACTGCTCGATGGTCTGGTGGCTCTTGAAACCGTGGAAGCAGCCGAGCTTGTCGAGGGTGTTGATGACGTAGTCGTGCTCGACGCCGCACATCATCGGGACCACGACACCGCTGGCCATGGCCAGAGGCACGAGGACGAGCGACGTTTTATCGCCGACGCCGCCGGTGGAATACTTGTCGATCTTCGGCTTCGCGATATGCGAAAGGTCGATGACCTCGCCGGAAAGCATCATTTCCTCGGTCAAGTCAGCCGTTTCCTGGGCCGACATGTTGGAAAAGTAGATGGCCATCATCAGGGCCGACAGCTGGTGCTGGGGCATTTCGCCATCCAGCGTGCTATCAATGATATAGCGAATCTCCTCCTGGGTAAACTCACCGCCGTCGCGCTTCTTTTCGATCAGAAACTCAAAGGTAGGTTTAACGAACCGGCGGGTGGGAATATTGCGTTTGCTCATGAAGGTAAGGAGTTTGCCATGGGTGGGGACCGCGGCGCGGAAAAGTTTGCCATCACACCTGCCCCCGGGAATTTGTCGAGCCAAAATTGCCCCGGTCGGCAGGCCTCGCGAAGGCCAATAGGAGAGCTGGGACCAAGCTTTTACACGAAGACCGCAAAGGTCGCGAAGGGTGTTCGGCCTGAATCCGCCGGCGTCTTCGTGGCCTTTGCGACCTTCGGGTGAAAAAATCCGGTTCAAATTGGAAACGGTCTCCAGCGGGCGCGAGCCGCCGCGGTTGGAACCTGCCGCTCCGCCGAACTCCGCGCTTGCGCGCTCCCCGCCCCCGCCCGGAATGTGTGCCGATGAACGTCGCCTTCAATCTCGCTTTGGATCTCGAAGCGGTGCTGCTCACTGCGGCATCGGCCGCCGGGCTGGACGTTCCCGGTTTTGTGGGTGACGTCCGCACCGCCGATCCCCGGCATGGTGATTTCCAGGCGAACGGCGTACTCGGCTACGCGAAGGCCCGCAAACTCAACCCCCGCGTCATTGCCGAAAAGCTCGTGGCCGCCCTCCCCGCCGCGGTCACCGGCGCCTACGACGTCGCCATTGCCGGCCCCGGCTTCATCAATTTCACCCTCAAACCCGCCGTCCTGCTCCACTGGCTGCGCACCTACGACTCGACCGCCCACCTGAAAGCCGGCGCCGGGACCGCCAAGTCAGGCCAGATCTGGGTCGTGGACTACAGCTCGCCCAACACCGCGAAGCAGATGCACGTCGGCCACCTCCGCTCAGCCGTGATCGGCGAGGCCATTTGCCGCCTGTTGGACTTCAACGGCGCCAAGGTCGTCCGCGACAACCACGTGGGCGACTGGGGCACCCAGTTCGGCAAACTGATCTGGGCCTGCAAGCAGGCGCGCGCCCGGGATGAAGCCGCCCTCAAGTCGGCCATCGCACTGGACCCCCTCGAGGAATTTGAGCGGCTTTACAAGGTGGGCAATGAGGCGGCCGACGCCGATCCCGCCATCATGGATCAGGCCCGGGCGGAACTCGTCAAACTGCAGAACGGCGATCCGGAAAACCTGGCCATCTGGCGGCAGATCAACGGCGACTCGCTCGCCGCGTTCCAGGTGATTTACGACCAGCTCGGCATCAAGTTCGACGTGATGCACGGAGAAAGTTTCTACAACGACCAGGTCGAGCGCATTTACCGCGAACTCACGGACAGCGGAATCGCCCAGGAAAGCCAGGGCGCACTCGTCGTCTTTCACCCGGAACACCCGCGCTTCAAGACCCAGCCGTTCATCATGCGGAAGGCCGATGGCGCGAGCAATTACGCCACCACGGACCTGGCGACCGCCCTCTACCGGCTCGAACATTTTCAGGCCGATGGCATCGTCGTTGTCACCGACTACCGCCAAGCCGACCACTTCGAGCAGCTCTTCCTGACCGTGGGAAAATGGTTCGCCGCGAAACATTACCGGCTGCCGGAACTCCACCACGTGACCTTCGGCGCGGTGACCGGCGAGGACGGCAAGGCCCTCCGCACCCGCGACGGCGGCACCATCCGCCTCAAGCAACTCCTCGACGAAGCGGAGGCCCGGGCCCTCGCGCTGGTCGGCGAACGGAGCTCGGACATCCCCGCCGGGGAGCGCGCCCAAATCGCGCAGACCGTCGGCGTGGCCTCGGTCCAATACGCCGACCTCTCCCAGAACCGCTCCAGCGACTATGTCTTCGCCTGGGACAAGATGATCTCCCTCGAGGGCAACACCGCCGCCTACCTGCTCTACGCCGGCGCGCGCATCCACTCGATCTTCCGCAAGCTCGGGGTCACCCCGGGCGAGGCGACCACCGAGGCCGCGGCCAGCCCGCTGGAGACGCCCGCCGAGCTCATGCTCGCCCGCAAGCTCGTGAAGTTCGCCGACGCCATCCGCATCGCCACCGAGACGCTCCGCCCCCACTTCCTCAGCCTCTACCTCTACGAGCTGGCCGGCGAATTCAGCGCGTTCTACAGCGCCGACAAGGTCGCCGTTGACGACCCCGCCGTGCGCGCCCGCCGGCTGCTGCTTTGCGCGCGAACACTGCTGGTGCTCGAGACCGGTCTGAACCTGCTCGGCCTGCGCACGCTCACGCGCATGTAACCGCGCAACGCGCGCGTGATTGTCATTGCGAGGTATCCCGCTCGGGGGATGCCGCGGCCATCCATCCATTCACCAATCAACCACGCAACATCGCGCCCAATAAACTCTTGCTGCGCCTCCGGACCACCGCCACATTCCGCGCCATGGCCATGGAGGAAATTTACATCCGCAGCGAATCCGAGACCGAGGCCCGCGGTCCGTTCAATCTGGAGCAGCTGGTCTCGCTCGCAGACACCGGCCAGGTGACCGCCGAGACCCTCTTTTACGACGCCACCACGGAACAGTGGTGCGCCATCGGCTCCAGCGAGGAGCTCATGGGCCAGATCCTGCCCCAGCGGAAAAAATTCAAGATCAAGAGCAAGGCCAAGGTCATTCTGTTGAACGAGGAGGGCGACAGCTCCCCCCCCATCACGGTGGACGAGATGCTCGCCGCCGCCGAGGGCCGCACCGCGGAAACCGCGGGCCGGCAGGATCCGACCATCGCGATGGCCCGCGCCGCCGCCATTGGCCGCTGGGCGGTCATTTTCATGTTTTTGGTCTGCGCCGTCGGCGAACTGCTCCCCGCGTCAGATGCGGTCATGGCGATGGACCCGATGAAGCTCCTGTCCTATCCGATGGTGCTCATCGGAGCGATTGACCTGGCGCTCGCCACCCTGCTCGGGCTCGGCGTCGTCAGCCTTTATCCTTTTGTCCGCTTCCGCGCCGCGCTCGGCCTGGGTTTCATCGGCTTCATCTTCTGGACCAATGGCCAGGTGATGCCGCTCCTCTACCTTGCCGGCGGTTCGCTCGGCCTCTACACCTGCACTATCTTTGTGAGTTACATGCCGGTGTTTCTGGCGGCCGCACTCGGGCTGGCGGGCTTGGGCGCCGTCTCTTGGTTCCTGATCTCCTGAGTCCCGCCGCGCGTCCATGGCCAGCCTTGCCGAGCACCGGCACTCAATCGCCCATTTTTTCCGCAAGGAGATCTGGGCCACCGCCCACCTGAAGGACCGTTCG
The DNA here is from genome assembly GCA_003402695.1 of Verrucomicrobiota bacterium. Taxonomy (GTDB): domain Bacteria; phylum Verrucomicrobiota; class Verrucomicrobiia; order Opitutales; family Opitutaceae; genus Opi-474. The sequence continues at coordinate 22,104 of QQNC01000001.1, forward strand.
CCCCGCGGCTGGCTCTACGCCACCCTGCGCGTCAGCTCGATCACCTGGACCGTCTTCAACGAGAACAAGGCCGCCAGCCGCGCCGCCGCGCTCAGCTTCAGCTCCCTCTTAGGCCTCGGCCCGCTTATCGCCATCGGCGTACTCGTCGGTGGCTTCATGCTGGGTCAGAACAACGACCCCCACCTGGTCGCCAACAAGCTCAGCGACCTGATCAAGCTCGCCGCCCCGCAGCTCGCCCAGCTGGAAACCCTCAACAGCCAGCAGGCCGCGGACGCGGCCCACGCCTCGACCGGTCATGGTACGCCCTCAGCCCAGATCGCCGTCGACCCCAAGCTGGTCGACCTCATCAACGGCATCATTTCCGGCGCCCACTCCAGCTCGGCCGGCGTGTACGGCGCGCTCACCCTCATCGCGATCGTCCTGTTCCTCTTCAAGTCGATCGAGGACGCCTTCAATGACATCTGGGGCGTGCGCCTCGGTCGCTCGCTCCTGATGCGCGTGGTCTTCTATTGGACGATCCTGACCCTCGGCGCGGTCCTGTTTTTTGCCGCGGTGGCCCTGTTGGGCGCCGGGGCCTTCATCAACGTCTTCATGGAAAAACTCCCCGGCGGCACCGAGCTGCTGCGGGTGCTGCGCTGGTCGCTGCCGGCGTTTTCGTTCACCCTGCTGGTCGTGGTGCTGACGGTGTTTTACCGCGTGATCCCCCACACCCGGGTCCTCTGGCGGGTGGCCTTCACCGGCGCCCTGCTCGTCGCGACGCTGCTCATGGTGAACAATTTCGTCGCCCTCATCTATGTGCGCCGCGTCTACCTGGAAAAAAGCCTCTACGGGTCGCTCGGCATCCTGCCCGTCCTGATGTTCGGCCTCTATATCTTCTGGTTTTACGTGCTGATTGGCGGCGCGCTCACCTATGCCCTGCAGAATGTGCAGTTTCGCAACAGCCAGGCCGCGTGGAAAAACCTCACCGACGCGATGCGCGAGCGCCTTTCGCTCGTCGTGTTCCTCACCATCTGCCGGCGGTTTCACGCCTGCCTGCCGCCCATCTCCGCCTCCCAGCTCAGCACCTTTGTGAAGGTCCCGGCCCAGTTGCTCAACGAGTGCCTCAACCGCCTGGCCGACATGCATCTCATCACGGCCCTGCGTCCGACCCCCGGCGCACCCGTCACCGACCCCGTTTACCAGCCCAGCCGGCCGCTGAGCCATATCACCTTGCACGACTTCAAGCGCCTCGAGGACCATATCGGCGACGATCCGCTGGGCCCGGTTCTGGAGCGCATCGACCCCATCCTGCCGCACTACAATGCGACGCTGGACCAGCTGGGTCAGCAGGAGTTTTTCCAGAAGAGTCTGGAACAGCTTTTTGCGGAGCATGCGTTCGAGGACTCGCGGCCGCCGTTCGCCATGGGCGAACCGCCGCGCCGCTAAGGGGCCACTTCGCCCTTGCCTCACACCGCCGGCGTCCTAGCGTCGCCGGTTTTCCCTCCATGATCTCCTGGATTCAACGCTACTTTCAGCACCATTTCCGCATCGTTTTCGGCCTGGTGCTGCTCGCCACGATTATCTCGTTCATCATCGCCTTCTCCGGCTCGAACGTCGGCCGTGGCACCGGCCAGCGGGCCGCCCTCACCCGGGAGTTCTTTGGCTACAACCTGGGCTCCTCGGAGGACCAAGCCCGCCTCTTTGGCGACGCCAACCTGAGCGCCACCCTCCAGACCGGCTACAGCTCCCTCGATAACGCCGATCTCCAGAACTACGCGCTCCAGCGCGCCGCCGCCCTCGCTCTCGCCGACCAGTTCCGCCTCCCAGCCACGAGCAGCCAGGAAATCACCGATTTCATCAAAAGCCTCCGCGCCTTCGCGGGCGAAGACGGCCAGTTTGACGCCAAGCGCTACGAATCCTTCCGTGACTCCCTCAAGGCCAACCCCCGCCTCACCGAGGCCGTCGTCCGCCGCGTGCTTGCCGACGATGTCCGCGCCGAAAAGGTTAAGCAGGTCATCGCAGGCCCGGGCTACGTGCTGCCGGCCGACGTCAAGACCCAGCTCGATCGCGCCGACTCCATCTGGACCCTCGGGGTCGTCACCGCCGACTACGCGAGCTACGCCCCCTCCGTCCCGGTCTCGGACCTGGCCCTCGCCAAGTTTTACGAGGAAAACTCCTTCCGCTACACCATCCCGGCCCGCATTTCTGTCTCCGCCGCCTTCTTTCCCTCCACGGCCTACACCAGCAATGTCAGCGTGACCGAGGCCGAGGTCCGTTCCGCCTACGCCGCCAATCCCGCCCGTTGGCCCAATCCCGCGGCCAAGGCCGGCGCCAAGGCCGACCCGGCCGCCGACTACGCCGCCGTCCGCCCGCAGGTGGAGCTGGTCCTGAAACTCGAGCGCGCCCAGCGCATCGCCGCCAAGGTTGCATCCGACCTCTCGTTCGCGCTCTACGAGGGCAAGATCGCCCCCGGCTCACCCGCCTTCAACGCGGTCCTGACCGCCCAGCACATCACCCTGAAGCCGCTCGCCCCGTTCACCCGCGAGGAAGGCCCCGCCGAATTCGGCGGCTCACCCGAGATCGCCGCCGAGGCGTTCAAGCTCGGCGAAAGTCGCTCCTACTCGGATGCCCTCGGCGCGCCCAATGGCGCCGTGGTGCTGTTCTGGAAGGGCACGCTGCCCCCGCGCCAGCCCGCGCTCACCGAGGTGCGCGCCAAGGTCGCCGCCGACTTCACCGACAACGAGAAGCGCAACCGCTTCGTCGAGACCGGCCGCCTCATCCGCAGCCAGATTGAAGCCCGGATCAAGGCAGGCGCCACCTTCGAGGCCGCCGTGGCCGCCGCCGGCAGCGCGACTTCCACCCAGCTCACCGCCAAGATCCTCCCGCCGTTTTCCCGCCGCACCCCCCCGAAGGATGCCGATAGCTCCGTCCTCGGTACGCTTGACCGTCTGGCCAAGGGCCAGGTCTCGGACATGAGCATCGTCAAGGACCAGGGCGTCCTCATCTACGCCGTGGACAAGAAACTACCCGACCTCAGCGAGTCCGGCTCCGCCTTCGCCGCGATGCGGACCCAGCTTGCCGCCGTCAACGCCCGCATCGGCACCAGTTCCTATCTGGCTGCGATGGTCGAGCAGGAACTCAAGAAGTCCGAGCCGCCGCCGGTCAAGTGAACCCTTGGCGCCGTCGCGCGCCAACCGTTCATCCCCGCCGCGGACCGCTCGACTCGATTCGCCTCGAACTGCCGTCCGGCGACCGGTAGTTCAACGCGCCATGGCGCCATCCGTCCCGTCCCCCATTCCTTCCGGCCGGGGAAACTTTGGCGACCGCCGCCCGTCTCACGGCTCAGCCGGGCTCCGGCTGACCCAACGGTTTGAATTGCCGTAACTTTTCGACACTTGTCGTGTTCTTCTGTTCACTTCCCGACCACGCCCTCTCCATCATGTCCCGCCTCACCGCCCGCGTCCTCCTGTCCTCTCTCTGCCTAGCCGCGCTCACCCGCTTGCCGGCCCAGGAACCGGCCCCCTCGTCCACCCCAGCCGACCTCCCCGCCGCGACCCCCGCCCCGGCCAAGGAAACCGCCCCGGGCACCGAACCTGCCCCGGTCGTCGCCGGGCCGGACCTGACCCTCGAGGAGTGCATCAACCGGGTCCTCCAGAAAAACTTCAACCTCCGCGTCCAGGGCTTCAACACCGCCAACGCCCAGGAAAACCTCGTGATCTCGAAGGCCGGCTTTGATCCGACCTTCACCGCCCTCGGCCAGCGCACCCACACGCAGGGCGTCACCTCTTTCAACACCTCCCTCGGCACCACCACGAGTTCGGATTACCGCCAGGACACCACCGACATCCGCGTCGGCGTCAACCAGACCATCCAGACCGGTGCGGCCGTCAGCCTGAGCGCGAGCGTCCTCCGTTCCGGCAACAATGTGGCGGCGAGCACTCTCAACCCTTCCTACAATAGCGACGTCTCCCTCTCTGTCACCCAGCCCCTGCTCAAAGGCGCCGGCACCAAGGTCAACCGGGCCACGATCGAGAATGCCAAACTCGGCATCACCATCGCGAACCTCTACTACAAGGGCAGCGTCCTCCAGGCGGTCCGCGACACCGAGGCCGCCTACTACACCCTCGCCTTTGCCCGCGGCCAGCTGGCCGTCAAGCAGCGCAGCCTCGAGCTCGCGCAAAAGCTGTACGACGAGAACAAGGTCAAGAAGAACACCGGCGTCGCCACCGACCTGGACGTGCTCACCGCCGAGGTCGGCGTCGGCACCGCCCAAAACGGCGTCGTGCTCGCCCAGCAGCAGGTGCGTAACAGCGAGGACAACCTCCTCGCCCTGACGGGCCAGTTCGAATTCAGCACGCCTCCCGGGCCGGTCAGCTTCAGCGCCTACCTCGATCCCGCCCCAACTATCGACGAGGCGTTCAAGCATGCCCGCGACCTGCAGCCCACCTACGTCGCCGCCCAGTCCACCATCAAGCAGCTCGAGCTCGCCGTCTATGTCGCCAACAACGGCCGGCTCCCGACGCTGAACGCCGATGTCGCCCTCGGCTTCAACGGCACCGACCGCTCGACCAACAGCTCGATCGAGAACCTCAAGGCGGGGGACAATTACAACTGGCAGGCCGACCTTTCCCTCAGCGTGCCGTGGGGCCTGCGCGCCGACCGCGCCCGCGCCCGCATCGCCCTCAACAACCTGCACCAAGAACAGGCCCAGCTCCAGTCCATTGAGCAGAACCTGCTCGTGCAGGTCCGCGCCGCCGTCCTCGCCGTCTCCACCAACATCGAGAGTGTCCAGATTTCCGCCAAGACCACCGAGCTCGCCACGAAACAGTACGAGCTCCAGAAGGCCAAGTTCGACGCCGGCCTCTCCACCAGCCGCGACGTACTGCAGTCCCAGACCGACCTCGAGACCGCCCGCGTCAACGAGCTCTCCGCCAAGGTCAATCTGCGCATCGCCGTCGCCAACCTGCATCAGCTGGACGGCTCCTCAATCGATCGCTTCCACATCGCCCTCGCCGACTGAGCGGCGCCCGGGCACGTCCCGGGTCCCGCATGGATCCCAGACAGCGCGGCGGGCCGGTCGTCACGCGGGCGGGCCGACCCACCACGGGAAAAACGGTGCTGAGACGGGGCAAGTCCCCGTCCCGCCCCCAGTCCTCACGCTCGGAACAACCGGTCCAGCGTGAGACCATCCGCCTTCACCTCCCGGTGGAGCGGCAGCTGGGTACGAAACCACGTGCGCTGCTTTTTCACCAGCGCCCGCGTATTCTGCGCAATCACGCCCGCCAGCTCCGACTCCGCCAGTTTTCCGTCGAGAAAATCAATCGTCTCCCGGTAGCCAATCGCCCGGGACGCACTCGGGTTATCGCGCAATCCGTCCGCGCTGAGCTGCTTCACTTCCGCCACCAGCCCGTCGCGCAGCATCGCCGCCACCCGGAGTTCGATCCGTAGGTCCAATTCCGCTGGCGGCCGCTCAATCCGGGTCAGTTCCACCGCCCAGCCGGCGAACGGCCCGGGCAGCCGGGCAAACTCCTCGGCCAGGGCCGCCAGCGTCTGGCCCGACGCGAGGCAGCGCTCCAGCGCGCGGGTAACCCGCCGCGGATTCGCCGTGTCCAGCGCGCCGAGCCCCGCCGGGTTGAGCGAGTGCAGCCGGGCCACCGCCGCCGCCAGACCCAGCGAGGCCACTTCCGCCCGCAACGCCGCGGACACCGCCACCTCGTCCGCCACAGGGGCGAAAAAGCTCTTCAGGTAAAATCCACTGCCGCCCACCACCAGCACCGGCCGCCCGCGCGACAAAATCCCCTCCACCGCCGTCCGCGCCTTCGTCACGTAATGCGTGACATCCATCCGTTCACCCACGCCGCAAATGTCGATCAGGTGGTGCGGCACGCGCACCTGCTCCGCGGCCGTCGGTTTCGCGGTGCCGAGGCTCATGCCGCGGTAAAACAGCAGCGAGTCGCACGACACAATCTCGGCGCCCCGCGCCTCCGCCCAGCGCAGGGCCCATTCCGTTTTTCCGACGGCGGTGCAGCCGGTCAGGACCTGAATCGTGGGTTTCATCATGCCTCACCCAAAACATCTTTACCCCGCCGCGCGAGTCGAACAATCCGCTCGGTGCCCACCCTGGCGGCCGGCCACCTTTTTTTCTGCCGGCGCGTGAGGACCCTTTTCATCGGCAATCCCCGCTCCGGCCGCGCGGCCCGGGTCATCCCCCGCGCGCAGGCCTTGGCCGCCGCCCGGGGTGCCCGCGTGGACGACGGCCTGCTCGATCTCGCGGTGCTCCCTCCAGCCTCAGTCAGGCCGGCCGGCCCCATGATCACCCGTCTGTTTACCGGCTCATTCGGTCACGCCTGGAATGTGCTGCGCCTGCGCGCGGAGCGGTTTGTGGTCGAGCGGCCCGCGCCCGGGCTCATCCACTCCGACGGCGAGACCCACCCTGCGGGTCGGCGAGTTGAATTCCTTATCCGGCCAGCCAGCCGGCGCGTGCTCGCGCCGGCCCCGGTCACAGGTCGCTGAAGGCCACCGCGCGGTTCCGCCCGCGCGATTTGGCCGCGTACAGCGCCTTGTCCGCCGCCGCCACCAGCTCGGCGCCGGTGGTGGCATTGGCCGGCATCTCGGCCGAACCCACGCTGACCGTGATTTTGAGCGATTGGTCCGGCCCGATCGGAATCGGTTCGGCGGCCACCGCGGCACACGCGCGCTTCGCCGTCTCCATGACGGCCGAGCCGTCCGCCTGCATGAGGATCAACGCAAATTCCTCGCCGCCGAAGCGCGCCACGCGGTCCACCGTGCGCAGCCCGCCCGATATCCGGGCGGCCACCGCCTGCAGCACGAGGTCGCCCACCTGGTGGCCGTGCGTGTCGTTGACGGATTTGAAATGGTCGATGTCCAGCATCACCAGCGAGAACGGGTACCCGAATCGCCGGGAACGCTCCTCTTCCTCTGCGAGGATGCGGTCAAACTCGCGGCGGTTCAGCATGCCGGTCAGCTGGTCGCGCGTCGCCAGCTGCCGCAGCGCCTCGAGTGTCTCGGCCAGTTTCAGGGCGTAACGCAGCGAACGCTCCAGGCTGTGCGAGGAAATTTCGTCCTTCACGAGATAGTCGAGCGCGCCGGCGTTCATCGCCTCAATATCGATCCGCTCGGAGGACTCCGCGGTCAGGAAAACGATCGGCGTGTGTGAGCCGCCCGCCACCGCCTCGCGGATGAGTGCCAAGCCGTTGCGCTCCCCGAGCTGGTAATCCAACAGGCACGCGGCGTGTTTGCCCGCAAGCAGCTGGGCCAGCCCCTCCTCGTACGTCTCGGCCCAGTCGAGGTCGAACGACTCCCCGCGGAAATTCTTGAAATGCGCCTGCGTGAGCCGGAATTGCAGCCGGTCGTCGTCAATGAGCAGGATGCGCCGTTTCATGGGAGCACGGGGACCGGTTGCCCGGAAATGAGTTCAGCCAGCCCCGCGGCGACGCCGGTGCGCGCCGTGAAACCCAGCGCTACCGCCGCCGCCGCGGGATCGCCCAGCGAATGCAGGATGTCCCCAGCCCGTGCCGCCCGGTGCACGGGTGCGCCCACGCCCGGATGGGCGGCGGCAAAGATCCCGGCCAGGTCCAGGAGCGAGGTCGCCCGGCCGGTGCAGATGTTCGCGGCGCCGGAGGTGAGCCCGGGCCGGGTCGCCGCCAGCGCATTCGCGCGGGCCACGTCACCCACCGCAATGAAATCACGCGTCTGGCGGCCGTCGCCGTAAAGCGTCACGGATTTCCCCTCGCGGTAATTACGCGCAAAGATCGAGATGACGCCCGAGTACGGTGAGGCGGGATCCTGCCGCGCCCCGAAGACATTGAAGTACCGCTGGCAGCGCACGGTGAAGCCGTAGCAGGCGCCGTGTCCGAGCAGCAGGTCCTCGGACGCGAGCTTCGCCGCGCCGTAGGGACTGACCGGGCGTTTTTCCGCCGACTCGCGGATCGGCCGCTCGGCCGCATCACCGTAGATCGCAGCCGAAGAGGCGAAAACCACCCGGCCCACGCCGTGCAGCCGCGCGGCCTCGGCGACGAGTTGGCTGGCCAGGACGTTGAGGGAGAAATTCAGCTCCGGGTTGGCGATGCTCTCCTGCACGCTCACCAGCGCCGCCAGATGGATGATGGCGTCGGGCCGTTCCGCAGCCACCAGGTCCGCGAGCACCCCGGGCGCGGCAACGTCCTTCACCTGCAGGGCAAACGCCGGCGAACGCAGCGCGGTCGCGAGATTTTCCTTCCGCCCGGTGCGGAAATTATCCACGCCGACCACCTTATGTCCCTCGCCCAGGAGGTAATCGGTCGTGTGGCTGCCGATGAAGCCGGCGGCACCCGTGACGAGGATTTTGGCCATGGTGGGCAGGGTTAGCGCCCCGTTCGGAGGGGGCAAGCAGTCATGTCAGCGGTGTGTCCCCGCGGCGAGGTCGGCCGTCACCGCGGCAAGCCGGGCGGTCATTTTATCCGGCGCCCCGAGGTTTTCCCGGATGCAGTTGACCAAGGCGCTGCCCACGACGACGCCGTCCGCCTGCGCGGCGACCTGCGCGACCTGCGCCCGGGTGGAGATACCAAACCCGACCGCGACGGGCAGCTGCGTGTGCGCCCGGATGCGGGCCACGGCCTCGGGAATGTTCGCCGCCGCCTCTTTCCGCACGCCGGTGACCCCCTCGCGCGAGACGTAATAGATGAAACCGGTCGTGGCCGCCGCAATCACCGGGATGCGCGCATCCGGCGTGGTCGGCGCAATGATGAACACTGTGTCGAGCCCGTGTTTTTTTGCCGCTGTCATCACCTCACCCGCCTCCTCCGGCGGGAGATCCAGGGTCAGCATCCCGTCCAAACCGGCGGCCACCGCGGCCCGGACATAGGCGTCCACGCCGTTCGCGAACACCAGGTTGTAATACGTGTAGAACACGAGCGGCGCGTCGGGAAACTCGGCGCGCAGGCGGCGCACCAGCTCGAGGACGCGCGCGGCGTTCATGCCGCCCTCCAGCGCCCGCTGGGCAGCCAGCTGGTTGGTCAGGCCATCCGCCAGTGGATCGGAAAACGGCACGCCGAGCTCAAGAATGTCCACCCCCCGGCCGAGCAGCGTGCGGCAGACGGCGAGCGAGGTGTCAAAATCGGGGTCGCCGGCGCACACGTAGCCAATGAAGGCGGCGCGGTTTTGGGCTTTGGCCCGGGCAAAAGCGGAGGCGAGGCGGGACATGCGAGGGTTTAGCTCAGAGGCATTCGCGCCGCGGTGCAATTGTCGTTTTCAGATCCGTCTCACCCTCGAAACCCAACGGGGGTTTTCCGCGAATAAGCTCCGCCAACTGGCAAGCGCCGTAAATTCTCCATGTCCGCGGTGACACGGGTTTGAAAACACCACCGGCCTACACCAGGTCGAAGTCCACCAGCACCGGCCGGTGGTCCGACAGCATCACGCGCAGGACCTCGCTGTGCACCTCGCCGCAGGGCGGCGGCAGCAACACGAAATCAAGCAGGCGCTGTGGCAGCGGCGAGGGGAACGTCTTCCCTCTGCGGGGATGCAACACGTAGTCGGCGTAATCCGAGAGATGGCTGAGCAGCGCCGCGGTCGCGTCGGGGCTGTGCCCGGGGTTGTTGAAGTCCCCGCAGATGATCGGCGGCAGGTCCCAATGGGGCCCGCGCTCGCGGAGTTTCTCGCGCAGCCACGCCAGCAGCCGGCCGATCTGCCGGATGCGATGCTCGCGCGAGCTGAAGTGCAGGTGGATGTTGACGATCGGTACGATCCGCCCGCCGACGTCGAACTCCGCAAAGAGGAACCCCTTTTCGCCCACCGTGCGCAACCCGAAGACCACGGTTTCGGTCGCCAAAATCGGGTGTCGGGACAGCAGCGCGTTGCCGTAGCAGAGGTTGAGCAGCCCCTTCCGCCGGGTGTTGATGCCGAAGACGGCGTGGGGAAAGCCGGCGTGCAGCCGCAGGTACTCGAGATGGTCGAAATTTCCCGCCCAGCGCGAACGCTCGTCGATTTCCTGCAGCGCCACGATGTCCGGCTGCTGCTGCTCAATCAGCTTCGCGATCTTGCGCAGGTTGTTCTTCAGCTTCTGCGCCGACGTGAGCCCCTGGATGGGATTCAACCCCCGCCCATGTGCGATGTTGAAGGTGAGGAGACGCAGGCGGGGCATGGAACTCTCACCAGCCTGAAATGCGCCGGAAATGGGGCAACGGCAAAGCCGGGGAAGATGGGATTGACAGTGTCGGAGCGGCTCGTGAAGTTCCCCGGCTCTTTACGGCGGTCATAGCTCAGTTGGTTAGAGCACTAGATTGTGAATCTAGGGGTCGCGGGTTCGAGTCCCGTTGGCCGCCCCATTTTAGATCGCCGCAAGCGATTTCCCTCGAGCCAAGCCCCGCAGCCTGGAATTCGGCCCCACAAGGGTCTCCAGACGGAAACTTCCCGCAAAAACCCACCGCTCGGGGCAATCGCTGAGGAACTAATACCAAGCGATGCGCAGACAAAGCGCTCCTTTCTGCTATTTTGGGCCAACCAAAAGGAGTCATTTATGGCATCCATCAAAATTCATCTGGAGCAGGAGGAGCTAGCCGCCGTCGAGCGCCGCGCCAAGGAATTGGGTCTCACCGTTCAGGACATGGCCTATGGCGCTCTCAGCTGTTCAATGAGCCACGTCCGGGAGCCCTATTGCCGGGTACGGATCGACGAGTCGGTCGCCCAGCGGGGCCAGGACCTACCACTCTGGAGCGATAGTGCCCGCAGTGTGGGTATCTACGAAAGTAAACATGATACCGGGTCGATGCCCGGACCCAAGGGCCAGCCCCTGTAAGCCGTCGGCCTCCATCAGGGAAAGTCACATCCCCATCCGCTCCCAGCCTTTCCGGCTCGAGTCGCGCGGCGGCAAACCGAGCATCTCGCGGCCGAGGTCCACGTAATACCGGTAGTTTTCAATCGAGGTGCCGTTGGGAATCTGGTGATCCAACCCGAACACGCACCCGCCTTCCCGCATCAGGGGCTGCAGCTTGTACTCGAGCTCGCGGCGGATCGCCGCCTGGTCCTCACGGAGCACGTGCTTGTCGATGCCCCCGAGCATCTGGAGTTTTTTCCCGTATTGCTTCCGCACCGCCACCATGTCCATGCCCGCGGCCGGTTCCATCGGGTAAAGACAGGTGATGCCGCAGTCCAGGAGCGCCGGAATCACCGAGTTAATGTTCCCGTCCGTGTCCATCTGGAAGATCTTCGCGCCACGCTCCGCCAGCGGCTCCCAAATCGCGCGGTAGTACGGCCGGAAGTGTTCCTGGATCTGCCGCGGACCCACCAGCGGGCCCGACTTGCCGGCGAAGTCCTCGTGCACCGAGAGCTGGTCAATCTGCACTTCTGCGGCGATCGGCTCGAGCACCCGCCGCATCGTGTCCTGCAGCGTCGCCATGATATCCGCCATCAGCTCCGGCTGCTCGTAGTACGCGAGGCAGGCGATTTCCTCGCCCATGAGGTCGCGGGGCATGTCAAACGCGCCCGGCATGTACGCGCGGATCAGCGCCCCTTCCTCCCGCGCCCGTTTCGCCGCCGCCACTTCGTCCCAGTTGATGCGGTCGGGAGTGAACACGTAAAACGGCTTCACCCGCAGCCAGTCATCCATCGTCTGCACCGGAAAATCCATCGGCAGCGCGTGCGTGGCGGTTTTCTTCAGCAGCAGGAGCGTGCGCCCGAGAAAGTCCCGCTGCACCCGCTTCTCTTCCGTTTCCTCCAAGGTCACGGGCGCCGCGCCCCGGGGCAGTGGGTAGCCCCCAAAATCCACGATCGGCACAAAATCCCAGTCGAAGGCCGTTAAGTTGATCTCGTCCTCCGTCGCGCCCTGCGCCCGCCATTCGTCCTCCAGCCCGATCAGCGGGCCGAAGAGTTCGACAAACATCGGCCGCGGGGCGGATGCACTGGTCATGAGATCGAGGTATTGCTCGCGGTGGAAACGCATGGAAATTGGGTGCGAAGTTCGCTTGTCACTCGCCGGAGCCATGCCTCCATGGATGACGAGTCAGTCTCATCGAACTCCCTGACACCCCCAATTGAAATGCTGTTCTGGCTCAAAAAAGCGGTCTCATTTTGGCTGATGCCCCTCCCCCTGAGCGTCGCGCTAATGGCCGCCGGCCTGTTGCTGCTACGCTCCACCCGCTGGCCCCGAGCCGGCCGCCGGCTGCTGATCACTGGGTTCCTCCTGCTCTTTGTCCTGAGCAATAAGCAGGTCGGACAGGCCCTGCTGCGCCCGCTGGAAAGCCAATATGCCGCGCAACCGGAACTATCCTCCGGCCAACCCCTGCCGGCCCGGCTCGCCGCCTGCCAGGCCATTGTGGTGCTCGGCGGCGGGCACTCGGACCAGGCCGGCCTGTCCGCCCTCAACCAGCTCAGCTCCTCCTCCCTCTTCCGGCTCGCCGAGGGGGTGCGCCTCGCGCGGTTGCTGCCCGACGCCACCCTGATCGTCTCCGGCCCTCGCTCGGTTAAAAACAGCCCCACCCATGCCTCCGTGCTCGCCGCTGCGGCGGTTTCGCTCGGGATTGACCCGCGGCGGATCGTGCAGATCGACACCGCCCGGGACACCGATGACGAGGTCCAGGCCGTGAAACAGCGTCTGGGCGACCACATCCCCTTCGCGCTAGTGACGTCTGCCTGGCACATGCCTCGGGCGATGGGACTCATGCGGCGGGCCGGCCTGGCCCCGCTGCCCTGCCCGGCGGGTTTTATCTCGCGGGCCAACGGCGAAACCCACGCCAGCGACTGGCTGTTCGATCTCTCCGGCCTCGAGCAGAGCAACTGGGCCATTTACGAGCGCCTAGGCACGGCCTGGGCGAAACTTCAGGGTAAGATCTAGTGGTCCGTTCCGGCCGCCGGCAGGGTGAAATAGAATGCCGAGCCCTGGCCTGGCTCGCTTTCCACCCGAACCTCGCCGCCATGCGCCTGAACCGCGTGTTTCACAATCGCCAGTCCAAGGCCGGTGCCGCCCTGTTCCCGCGAGCGGGCCTTGTCCACGCGGTAAAAGCGCTCAAAGACCCGACTTTGTGCCTCGCGTGGGATGCCTGGGCCGTCGTCATGCACACAGACTTCCACCTTGTTGCCGGGCACCGGGGCGGCGGTCACGGTGAGATGGCCCCCGGAGCGGCCATATTTGATGCCATTGTCCACGAGATTAGAAAATACCTGCCGCAAGCGGTCGGGATCGGCCGAGGCCACGAGCCCGGGGGGAATGCCGTTTTCCAGGCGGACTTCTCGCACTTGGGCCCGCAGGGCCAGGTCCTCAAATACTTCCTGGACAGCGGCCCGCAGGGCCACCGGCTGGGGAGAGACAAGGAGCCGTCCCGAATCCAACTGGGCGAGCAGCAACAGGTCGTCGATCAGCAAGGTAAGCCGGTCGGCATGGCGGTCGATGATCTGCAGGAGCCGGTCGAGCGCAGAGGCATCGGCCTTGGCGCCATCGAGCAGAGTTTCAGCAGCGCTCTTAATCAGCGACAGCGGGGTCCGTAGCTCGTGGCTGACATTGGCCACAAATTCCTGCCGCGCGCCTTCCAGTTCGCGGAGCCTGGTAATGTCATGGAACACCAGCATGGCCCCCACGGCCGCGTGATTGGTGTCGCGGAGGGTGATCGCATTGACCTGCAGATCGCGCGTCGGCGACACCTCGAGCCGGAGTTCGTGGTCGAGGATCTTCGATTCCGCGCCGAGGCGGCTGGCCAGGGCGGCGACTTCGTGATTGCGGACCGCCTCCAGCAGCGTGCCGCCAATCATCTGCCGCGTGAACCCAAAGGTCGATTCCGCGGCGCGGTTGGAGAGCACGATCCGGCCGCCGGCATCAAGCACAATCAGTCCATCAATCATGCTATCCAGCAAAGTTTCCAACCGCTGCTCGTGGGCCGCGAGGTCTTCGGCATGATGGATTCTTAACTCGCTGATCTCCCTCACGTGCCGGGCCTTTTCCTTCGCACGCCGGCGCCGCAAATGCCAGTACGCAACTAGGGCGACGGCGGCAAGCAGGGCGAATAGGACGGTCACGTGAGCCAAGTAAAAACACGCCAAAGTCAGGAGTCAGCCTTGAATCGATAGCCGACCCCGCGGATCGTTTCGAGATAGTCAGCCGCCGTCCCGATTTTTTCGCGTAACCGGCGCATGTGCGTGTCGACCGTGCGGGTGTCGATCGCGGTCTCGTAGCCCCAAACATCCTGTAACAGCCTTTCGCGGGTCTGCACCCGGCCGCGCCGCTTGGCCAGCAACGCGAGCAGGTTGAATTCGGTCGCGGTCAGCGTCACGGCCTTGCCATCGACACTTGCCGCATGATGGGAAATATCGATCTCCAGCACACCGATGCGCAAATGATCGCCTGGGTCATCCCCCGACTTCATTCGCTTCAATAGCTTGCGGATGCGCAGCACGAGCTCGCGCGGGCTGTAGGGCTTGGTGACGTAGTCGTCCGCCCCCAGCTCGAGACCGACGACGCGGTCCATCTCCGCCGCCTTCGCGGTGAGCATGAGCACGGGAATGCCCGCGGTCGCGGGATCGCGCCGCATGAGCTTGCAGACCTCGAGTCCGTCGAGCTCGGGCAGCATGAGGTCGAGCACGACCAAGTCGGGCCGCTCGGCCCGGATGGCGGCCAGCGCCTTCAGCCCATCCGTGGCAAAGATCGGCGTGAAGCCGGCCTCGCGCAGCTTGAAGCCAAGGACTTCCAGGGCATCGAGTTCATCATCAACAACGAGGATTTTAGGCTTCATTCGGCTTCTGCTGGGCGGCGTGACGGATATCCTTGGCCTCGTAGAGGTAGACGACTTCCTCGGCGACGTTGGTCGCGTGGTCGGCAATGCGCTCGAGGCACTTGGAAATCACCATGAGGTTGAGGCAGCGGCTGATCGTGGTGGGACGCTCCACCATGTAGCTCGAGAGCTCGCGGTGCAACTGGCGGTTCAGGTCGTCCACATCCTTGTCGCGGGGGATGACGGCGCGGGCCTTGTCGGGCTGGCGCTCGATGAAGGCGGTCAGCGCCTCCCGCAGCATCTCCAGCGCCATCGTGGTCATGCGCGGCAGGTCGACGTAGGGCTTGAGCTGCGGCTCGGCATTGAGGTCATGGGCGCGGCGGGCGATCGTGCAGGCCTCATCGCCCACGCGCTCGAGGTTCTGGGAGATCTTCATCGCCACGGTGATGAGGCGAAGCTCCGTGGCGAGGGGCGCCTTGGCCAGCAGGTGAATGGCGATGTCGTCAACCTCGATCTCAAACTGGTCGATGATGTTGTCGTCCTCCTGCACCTTGAGGGCGAGGGCGTCGTCACGCTCGACGAGCGCGCGCATGGACCGGGCGACCGCCGACTCGGAATGGCTGGCCATCGCGAGGATGGTCTCCTTCAGCTTGGTCATTTCTTCGGTGAAGTGTGTCATGATGGGTAAAATTTCAGCCAAACCGGCCCGAGACGTAGGCCTCGGTCTGGGGATTGGCGGGGTTCATGAAGATATTCCGGGTATCAGCATACTCGATGAGTTTCCCCATGTAGAAAAAAGCCGTCTTGTCCGAGCAGCGCGCGGCCTGCTGCATGTTGTGGGTCACAATCACGATGGTGAAGCGGGTGCGCAGGGTCTGGATCAGTTCTTCGACCTTGGCCGTGGCCACCGGGTCGAGCGCCGAGCACGGCTCGTCCATCAGGATAATCTCGGGCTCGACGGCGATGGCGCGCGCGATGCACAGGCGCTGCTGCTGGCCGCCGGAGAGGCCCAGGCCGCTGGTGTGGAGGCGGTCCTTGACCTCTTCCCAGAGCGCGGCACCCCGGAGCGATTTTTCCACGACCTCGTCGAGCCGGGCCTTGTTGCTGACGCCCTGCAGCTTCAGGCCGTAGGTGATGTTCTCGTAGATGGACTTCGGGAAGGGGTTCGATTTCTGGAACACCATGCCGACGCGCTTGCGGAGCTCAATCACATCCACGTCGGGCCGGTGGATGTCGATCCCCCGGATCTTGATCGAGCCCTTCGCGATGCGGGTGCCGTCGATCAGGTCGTTCATCCGGTTGAAACAGCGCAGCAGCGTGGACTTGCCGCAGCCGGATGGCCCGATGAAGGCCGTGACCTTCTTGTCCTGGATCGAGAGGCTGATGTCATGGAGCGCCTGCACGGCGCCGTAGAAGAAATCAACGTGGTCGATCTCAATGAGGGTCTCGGCCGCGGGCGCGGGACCGGAGCCAGGCGCCGAGGAGGCGGCGGCGGGCGCGGACGGCGGGCGGAGCGTGGGCGCGGGGGCAAGGGTGTCCATGAGGGAGGCGGCTACCATTTGTAGCGGTTGCGGAGCTTGGAACGGAGCACAATCGAGGCGGTCGCGATGAGGGCGACGATGAACAGAAAGACGAAGGCGGTGCCGTATTGCACGCGCTCGGTGTATTCGTTCTGGGGGATCTTGGAGCTGACCACGTAGATGTGGTACGGCAGGGCCATCACCCCCTGGAAGAAAAAGTCCGAGAAATGGTCCACCTGCCACGGCAGCTTGTCGCGGACGACGTAGGCGGCGGTGAACATGATCGGCGCCGTCTCCCCGGCCACGCGCGCGATGCCGAGGATGGACGAGGTCAGGATGCCCGGCAGGGCGTACGGGACGACGTTCTTGTAGATGGTCTGCCACTTGGTGGCGCCCAGCGCGAGCGAGCCCTCGCGGAAACCCTTCGGGACAGCCTTGAGCGATTCCTCACTCGCCGTGATGACCACGGGCAGGACCATAAATGCGAGGGTGAACCACCCCGCCAGCAGCGAGACGTTCCAGCCAAAGAAGATCACGAACATCCCGAAACCAAAGAGGCCAAACACTATCGAGGGCACGCCGGCGAGGTTGAGGATCGCGAGGCGCACAAAGCGGATGAAGGTTCCGTCCCGCGCGTATTCGTTGAGATACACGGCGGCGCTGACGCCCAGGGTTAGCGCGATGGCCATCGAGCCGACGACGAGCAGCACGGTACCCACGATGCAGGGAAAGATGCCGCCGGCGCAGTAGACATAGCTCTCGGCCTTCACATTGGCGGCCGCGGGGTTCTTTTCCTTGAAAGTCCGGAACTCCTTGTCCCCGAGTTCCATTTTCTGTCCCTGCCACTGGAAGACATACAGCGACTCGGGCGACTCGGTGAAGAAGGCGGTGTTCACAAAGGGCGCCTTGGTCTGGAAGACCGTCCGCGAGCCCTTGACGAAGATGTTCAGGAACACGACCGCGCCGCAGAGCAGCACAAAGTACGTGGCGCCACGGAACAGCCAGAAGATGACGGACTCCGAGCGGCGCGCGGCGGAGGGCTGGGTCTGGAACGGATGGGTGGTGGCGGCGCTCATGGTCAGCCGATGGAGATGCGGTAGCGGCGCACGATGCGCTGCGCGGCGTAGTTGATGGCGAGGGAAAGAAAGAAGAGCAGCATGCCGACAACGAACAGCGCGCGGTAATGGATGCTGCCGTGGACCACCTCGCCCATTTCCTGGGCGATGATGCCGGTCATGGTGTGCACCGGCTGCGTGATCACGGCGAGGCCCGCCGTGAAGTCCGGGATGGCGATGCGGTTGCCGGCGCAGAGGAGCACCACCATCGTCTCACCGATGACGCGGCCGAGGCCGAGGAGCACCGCGGAAATGATTCCGGAAAGCGAGGCCGGCACGATGATGCGGATGATGGTCTGCAGGCGCGTGGCCCCGAGAGCAAAGGAGGCCTCCTTGAAGGCGCGCGGCACGTTATTCAGCGCGTCCTCCGCCAGCGTGAAAATCGTCGGCACTGCGATCAGCGCGAGGAGGCACCCCGCCGTCAGGATGTTCAGCCGCTCGCTGTACGGGAAGCCCGGCACCCACGAAAGCCACGCCACCTGCGACAGGGCCCGCAGCGCCTGGCCCAGCACGGCGATGCCGAAAAATCCGAGCACGACCGACGGAATGGCTGAGATGAACTCAATGCAGGGCTTGATGAACTTCTGCTCCAGCGGGCTGGCGATCTGGTTGATGTAGATCGCTGAACCCACGCCGAGCGGCACGGCGATGATGAGGGCGACGAGGGAGACCATGACCGAGCCGACCACGAGCGGGATTACGCCGTACCAATCCTGCCAGAAACTGGCCGTCAGCCACTGCCGGCCGAACAGAAACGAGGAGAAGGCCTGCGTGACCGGCACGGGCTTGTTATAATCCCAGGTCTCCAGGTTCCGTGTGACGGCGGGAAAACCCGCCATGTACTCCGCATTGAGCTGCTGAAAGCGGTCCATCCGGGTCTGCAACTCCGGCGCCGGCATGGCCGGTGCCTCCGCCAGGACGGCCGTGAGTCGCTTGGCGAAATCCGCGCTGGCCTCACGGTAGGCTGGCAGGGTGCCGAGGATGGGTTTGAGCTCCGCGACAAAATCAATGGGCACAATCCTCACCGCGGCAGCCTCGGCTTCCTTGCCCACGGCGAGCAACTGGGTCCGCTCGACCTTCTTGTCTTCCATCACGGTGAACCTTTCCTTGATGGCGGTGGTCTGCTCGGTGAGGTCCGAGACCAGGGTCCGGATGGGCTCAACTGAGTCGCCATACTGGCCGGCGAAGTCATCGAAGCCCGCCAGCGCGGCGTTGGCGGCGGCCAGGGACAGCCTCTTGTCCGTCGTGGAATAGTTGAACTGCCGTACCCGCAGGTCGGACAGATAGCGCGTCAACGCCGCGTGGTCGTCCTGCTGCGTCCGGATGAAATCCACATATTCCAGCCCGGCGTGCCGGTAGACGGTGAGGTTGTCCCGGTTCTGGCCGAAGAACCCCGAGCCCTCGCGGAACAGGAAATAGGTGATCAGCGCGAGAACGATGATCGAGACCACCGCATTGCCACCGAAGAAAACCCGGATGCAGTCATCGAGCGTGAGACCGAACAGGCGGAAGCTTCCCTTATAGGCGATAAAGTGCCTGTCATCGGCGGGAGCGGAGGAAGCCATATGGGGACAGGAATGATTGCTGCACTAAGCACAAGCGTGAGGCGAAACAAAAGCCCGCTGACTTTTGGTCAAGCGGGCTAGAGTGCCATTCTTGCAACGAATTAGCGGATCGGCACGAACCCGATCCGGGAAACGATCTTCTGGCCGGCGTCGCTCAGGGTGAAGTCCACGAACTTCGCCGCTTCGCCGGTGGGCTCGCCATTAGTGTAATAGAAGGTCGGGCGGGCGTAGGGATACTTCTTGGCCAGCACGGACTCCTTGCTGGGCCTGGAGCCGTCCACCGGGATCACCTTGATCCCGGGCTCGGTGGTGTAGGCGAGGCCCACGTAGCCGATGCCGCTCGGGTTCTTGGCCACCTCGGAAACGATCTGCTCGTTACCGGCCATCTTCTGCGAGGAGGAGGCGTAGTCACGCTTCTTCATCGCGAGGTCCTTGAAGTCCGAGTACGTGCCCGACGACGTGTTGCGGGTGTAGATCGAAATCGCGCCCGGCGTGCCGCCGACGGCGGACCAGTCGGTGATGTCACCGGCGAAGATCTGCTCCACCTGGCGCTTGGTCAGGCCGGTGATCGGGCTGGCGGCATTGACGATGATCGCGATGCCGTCGAAGGCCACGATCGTGGGCTTCATGGTCACGCCCTTCGCCGACGCAGCCGACACCTCGGTCGGCTTGGCGCGGCGGGAGGACATGCCGATCTGTGCGGTGCCATCGATGATGGCGGCAATGCCGGTGGTGGAACCCTCGGCGGCGATCTCGAACGAGACGCCGGGATTCTTGGCCTTGTATTCCTCGGCCAGAGTCGGGACGAGCTTGGCGCCCAGGGTGTCGGAACCCTTGATAACGAGTTTCTGCGCCGAGGCGCTGGCGACCGCCGTGAGGGCGGCGAGGAGGAGGATAAGCTTTTTCATGTGATTGATGGGTCGGGACTGGGTTGCGTTAGAATTTCACGACGAGGTCGACGAGGACTTCGTGCGACTTGTCGAGGTTGCCGAGGGAAAACGTCATGCCGTGTTGGATGATCTGCGTGTCGAAGTAGGTGACG
The DNA here is from genome assembly GCA_003402695.1 of Verrucomicrobiota bacterium. Classification (GTDB taxonomy): domain Bacteria; phylum Verrucomicrobiota; class Verrucomicrobiia; order Opitutales; family Opitutaceae; genus Opi-474. Next base: position 42,021 of record QQNC01000001.1, read on the forward strand.
TTGAAGTTGGCGAAATCGGTCAAGTTATAGGACAGAGCCAGCTTGAAGCCCTTCTGGTTGGTCTTGCTGAAGCCCCAGTCGGAGTCGTTCATGTTCGGGTCAACCGCGGCCACGCCGACACTGCGGTAGTCGAGCTTGAGGCTGTAGTCGCCCATGACCTTGCCCGTGCCGTAGCTGTAACCGACGCCGGCCAACCAGGCGCTGGCGCCCTTGCTGAAGAGCGCGGGATTGAGGCCATAAACTTGGTACGCACGGTTGCTGGCTTCGAAGTTATAGGATGAGTCCCAGTAGAACTTGAACGCGGTGCCTGCACCGTTGACGTTGGCCAGGTTCGCCTCGCCGGCGAAGGTGCCGTAGTTCTGCGCGCGGACCGTGCCGATAAAGGCCGCGGAGTTAAGAGCCCCCGTCGGGATCACCGACTGGTTGTAGGCGGAGTAGCCGGCTGCCACGATCAGGCTGCTCAGGTTGTCCTTGCCAAACCAGTGCGTGTAAACCGCCTGCTGTTCGAACAGCCAGGCATCGCGGTGGGCGGCCCCGGTCACCTGCTCATTATTGTCCTGCATGGCGTGCTGCATCGCGCGGACTTCAAACGTGTCCTTCCCGGTGAGGAATGACTTGTAGATTTCGCTCGCGCCCTGGGGATTGATGTCGGCATCCCAGCGCAGATCCGTCGTGTACATGATGTTCTTCTGCTTCCCGAGCACGAAGGCCCAGTTCAGGTTGGGCGACCAGCCGATGTAGGCCTTGGCCACAAAGACGCCGTAATCATCCGCCGCACCGGTGAAGGTCTGGTTGGCGGAATCGGACCCCTGGCCGGTCTCGAGCGCGAAGCCGGCGCTGAAACCCTTTTGCAGGAGCACGTCCGTGTTGAACCGGAGGCGGAAGCGCTGGCGGGAGGTTTCGTTCGCGACGGCGGCGGCGCCGGTGGCGAGTTCCGGCACCTGCGCGTTGTACTCATAGCGCATGCGGAGGTCACCGGAGAACTTCAGTTCGCTGATCGAGGAGCTGAGGTTAAGTTTTCCGGCGGACGTGTTGGCCACAAAGTCCTTGACGAGGTCGACGCGGAGTTCTTCGGCCTCCTGGTCGGTGACGATGCCCTTTTTAACGAGGATATCGATGAGCGGGCCGCTGTCCTGCGCGAAGGCAGAGCCAGTGGCGATGAGAGCGCCGCCGAGCAGCGCGAGCCATTTTGATTTCAGGTGTAACATGGTGATGTGTTCTTTCAATGTTGGGTTATAGCAACAGCCTATGATGCCGTCAGATTGTTACAAACGTGCGGCGTTTGCGTGACAAACCGGTGAAAATCCACCCTGCCCTGTCCCGCTCCAGCGGGGCGGTTGCACGGAGGAAATTGACGGTTGAAACCAGTGGATCCGCCTCAGCGGACGTCTCTCCGGCCACACTTTTTCCCCTCGCAACTTTCACCTCCCGCCGCGCTCACGCCGCGGGCCGGCGTCGCTTTTCCACCAGCGCCAGCAGCAGGTCGCCCTTGGCTAGGCTGCCCATGAGCCGGCCGGTCTCCGGCCCCACCACGGGCAACCGCTCGGACGTCAGCCCAAGGAACCGGCCGAGCGCTTCGCTCAGCGACTGGTCCGGCCCGATCCGCGGGAAGTCCTCGCGCATGATGTCGCGCGCAATGACCAGCTCCGCCAGGTCGAGTTGGCCGAGATACGGCTTGATGTCGTGCAGCGACACCGCACCGAGAAATTTCCCGTCAGCCTCGCACACGTAAAGGTTGTTCACCCGCACGGAGAGGAACTTTTCCGCGATCTCGGCAAAATGCGCGCCGGGCGGGATCGTCGGCGGATCGGCCCGTATCAGGTCCGACACGCGGGCCGCAGCCAGCGTGGCCGCCGGTTCCGCGGCGGCCTTGCGCCGCAGCGAGGCGCTGTACAGCGACTCCCCCGCCACGCCCTTCGCGGTGTAATACGCGATCACGTTGCAGAGCATCAGCGGCAGAATGATGTCATAGCTCAGCGTCATTTCGAACAGCATGATGACCGCCATGACCGGCGCGCGGCTCGCCGCCGAGAGGAACGCCCCCATGCCGACCAGCGCAAACGCCCCCGGGTCCACCGCCGCCGCCGGCCAGATCCGGTGCACCCCGATGCCAAACAGGTAACCCAGGCTCGCCCCCATGAACAGCGACGGCGTGAACACGCCGCCCGGTGCGCCCGACCCGAACGACGACATCGTCGCGAGCCACTTGCAGGCGAAGATGCCCAGCAGCACCGTCCAGAGCAGCCGGCCGTTGAGGATGTCCACCACCACCGTGTAGCCGTTGCCGCAGACTTCCGGGACGTTGATCGCAATGACGCCCACCAGCAGGCCGCCGAGCGCCAGGCGCGCGACCAACGGCAGCCGCAGTGAGATGAAAAATTCTTCCGCCTGCTTCAGCGAGCGCAGGAACACCGGTGCGAGGCCGCCCGCCAGGAGGCCGAGGAGCACGTACGGGCCCATCTCCCAGGGCGAATTGAGCTGGAACGGCGGCACCTTATACAGGACCTGCGCCGCCGTGAGCACGCGGATCGTCAGCGTCGCCACGACCGCCGAGACCGCCAGCGGACCGAGGCTCTCCATCGCAATGGTCCCGAGAATGATCTCCGCCACGAAAAACGACCCGGCAATCGGCGCATTGTAGGCCGAGGCAATACCCGCCGACGCGCCGCAGGCCACCAGCAGCCGCAGCTGCGGCCCCGTGAAATTCCGCCACCGGCCGACCAGCGAGGCCACCACCGACGAGATCTGCACCATCGGGCCTTCCCGCCCGATCGAACCGCCCGAGCCGATCGAAAAGAGCGCCGCCGTGGTCTTCACCAGGCTCGACCGCACCGGCACCCGGCCGTTGCCGATCACGATCGCCTCCATGTAGTCGGTCGAGCTTTCCGAGCGCGTGAGCCGCGAGCCGTACAGCAGTACCAGGCCCGCCGCCGCGCCGCCCAGCGTCGGCACCAGCAGGCAGCCCCACCAGGGCAACTGCCGCATCGACTCGACGACGCCGCTCGTGCGGCCCGTCATGAATTCGTGCACCCCCTCCGCCAGCACGGAAAAAATCATCGAGGCCATCGCGCCGAGGAAACCGGCGAGCGCCGCCCACAGCAGCGTGACCTGCCACTCCGTCAGCTGGATTTTCTCCCGAATCCAGAGCCGCCAGCGCAACAGCCGTTGCAGCCGCTGCAACAGCTCGGTCGTGGTCGCGGGTACCGTCGTGCTCATCGCTTCGCCCCGCGCGCCAGCAGCGCGGTGAACTCCGCCTCAGACTTCGCCGCCAGCAGGCCGTCGTGCACCCCCGGCGCCTTCAGCGTCCGGGTGATCGCCGCCACCGTCAGGAGATACTCCTCCACCTGCGGCTTGGGCGTGCCGACCATGAAGATCAGCCGCACCGCCGGGTGCTCCGCATCAAACCCCACCCCCGGCGCCGCCACCCGCGCCACGCCGATCACCGCGCGTTCCACCGCGTCCGTGCGGGCATGCGGCAGCGCCACGTCGAGCGCGATGCACACCGGCGCGAGCATCGCACGCTCCAGCAGGCCGTGCAAAAACTGCGGCGCATCCTTGACCGCCGGGCTCTGCGCCAGCGACGCATGCAGCGCACAGATCGCCGCCTCGCGCGAATTCACCGCCAGATCCAGCATCAGCGCGTCCGGTCGGGCGAGTAATGAGGTTGGCAAGTCCACGTCGCCATCACCCTAGCCGCACGACGCGGCGAAACAAGCCCGCGCTCGGCAAATTTATCGTGATAAATCCTCCGAGCTGGCCGGACCGGACTTCAGGATTTTGACCACGGATAGCTCGGATGAACACGGTTCAGAATTTAAGGCCGGTTGACCACGAAGAGGCGCAAAAAAATCCAAGGCTGCAAAACACGCTTCCGCGCGCCTATGGGCGCAATGGCGATTTTTTCGTAGCCCCAATCCCTTTGTGCCGTTTTGCGGCCAAACTTCTGCAGGAATTAGGATTGATCCGTGTCCTCCGCGTTAGCCGTGGTAAAAATTCCGCCGGATTCGCGTGGGATTTTGCTCACGCCACCGGATCGGATTCAGCCGGCTCAGCGGCTGCTGGCTCCGTCGCCCCACTCAAGGGCGCAGACACGGCAGCTGCTGGCGCCGGCACTTCGACCGGCTCCACCGGCACTTCCGCCACGACCTGCGCCGTCAGCTGCACCAGCCCGCGCAACGAGGTGAAATGCTGGCTCAGGTCAAAGTCGCCGCCCAGGCCGCCGATGAGCTTGTCAAACAGGTCCTTCTTCGACGCCTTCAGCGCCTGGATCCGCTCCTCGATGGTGCCGGCCGTGACCATGCGGTAAACGAATACCGTGCTCTTCTGCCCGATGCGGTGCACGCGGTCCACGGCCTGCGCCTCCACGGCCGGGTTCCACCAGGGGTCGAGCAGGAAGACGTAGTCGGCCGCATGCAGCGTGATGCCTGTGCCGGCCGCCTTCAGCGACACCAGCATCACCGCCGCGCCGGTCGCGCCCTGGAACGACTGCACGGGCTTCAGCCGGTCGAGCGTCATGCCCGTCAGCTCGTAGCGCGGCAGGTCGGGAAAATTCTTGATCAGCGCTTCACGCACGCGGTCGAGCAGCATCACGAACTGCGAGAAGATCACGACCTTGTGCCCGCTGCCGACCACCTCGGCGAGTTTCTCGACGAGCAGGTTGATCTTGCCCGAGTCGCTGAGCGGCGACTTGAGCCAGGGCAGCATGTCGGGGTCGCAGCAGGTCTGGCGCAGGCGCGTGAGCAGGGCGAGGAAGCCGAAGGATTTTTCCCGCATCGCCGTGCCGACGTCGTCGCCGAGGCGCGCGAGGCCCTCGGTGCAGATGCGCGCATACTCCGCGCGCTGCACGTCGGTCATCGGGCAGAGCAGGTCCATCTCCACCTTCTGCGGCAGCTCCGTCGCCACCTCGTTCTTGGTGCGACGGAGGATGAACGGCGCCAGCTGGGCGCGCAGGCGCTCCAGGGTGACGACGCGGTCGGCATTCAGCGCCGACTCGAAGCCCGTGCGCGAGCCGAGCAGGCCCGGCAGGAGAAAGCGGAAGATGCTCCACAGGTCGAGCTGGCGGTTCTCCAGCGGCGTGCCGGTCAGCACCATCCGGTGCCGCGCCCGCACCGCGAAGCAGGTCTGCGTGATCTTGGCGTCGGGGTTCTTGATGAACTGTCCCTCGTCGAGGATCGCATAGCCGAACTCCTGCCCGTCGAGCAGGTGGCGGTGCTTGCGCAGCTGCGTGTAGCTCGCGAGCCAGATGCACGGGTCCGGGCGCTGCGTGAAATCGTGGCCGGTCTTGAGCACGTCCACCGCGAGCTCAGGATAAAATTTCGCGATCTCCTCGCGCCAGACCGGGACCACGCTCGCGGGGCAGACGATCAGCGTGGGTTTGTCCGCCACGCGGCGCGTAGCCAGCATCGTCAGCACTTGCAGCGTCTTGCCCAGGCCCATCTCGTCCGCCAGCAGGCCGTGGCAGCCGACGTCGCACAGGTGCGCCATCCATTCCACGCCGCGGCGCTGGTACGGCCGCAGGATTTCCGGCAGCGACGGCGGTTCCGGCGGCGGCGCGAGCACCTGCTGGCGCCAGGCCTCAATCTCGGGCGCGAGCGTGAGCTTCAGCCGCGCATCGTTGAACAGGGAGAAAATCAGGTAGGGCGAAAGCGTGCCGTCGGCGTGCGTCTCCGCGATGTTGTGCCGCCACGCGCTGAACGACTCCCACTTTTCGCCCTGCAGCGCCACGATGCCCAGGTTCGGCAGGATCACCGGTGAGCCGCCGCGCTTGAGGAGCGTGTTGACCTCGGAGTCCGTGAGCATCCGCTCGCCCGCGCGGAAAATCCAGCGGAGGTTCAGACCCGCGCCGTCATTCGCGCCGCCGGCCCCCGCCCGGCGCTCCGCCACGGCCTCAATCTCGATGATGCGCGTGCCCTTGAGCAGGTTCGCCGCGCGCTCGTCGAGCTCCACCGTGAACATCCGGCGCCAGGCCGGCAGCGTGGTCTTGAGGAAATTCGGGATCTCCACCAGCGACTCGAGCACGTACAGGCCCGTGTCCTGATGATAATGAAAGTGCGCCTTGCGCGCGTAGGCCGCGAGGCCGATGAGCTTCGCCCGCTCGCCGGAGGTGACATGGCCGTTGCCGTTCACATGCGCGACATTGCCCAGCGCCGGGTTCCGGGTCTCGCCGTCGGCTTCGGACCAGTACGCTTGAAAGGTCAGCCCGGCCGTCTTCGTTTTGAAGACCAGCAGCAGGGGCCGTGAAACGCCGGGGGCGGCCACCGGGGGCGCGGAGCCGGCGGAGGCGGCCATCCCGGCCGGCTTGACCGGCGCCGCCGGGGGATGCGCGTGGGAGTGGCCGTGCCCGTTGAAGCCATGGCTGTGGCCGTTGGACGCGGCCGGGGCCGCCAGGCGCGGGGAGTGCGCAGGCTCGCCCGGCAGGGGCGAGATCTCGTCAGCCACCAGCTCCTCGATCTCATGTAAACCCGCGACCGCCAACGCGTGCGCGATGTCGAGATCCGTCGTCGAGGAGCGTACCGCCAGACCGCCCTCCTCCCATTCAATCACGACATACTCGTCCTTTTTCTCCACCCGGCGGTGGATGATGGCGTCCTTGGCCGTCAGTTCCAACTCGCGGACCTCGCCATCGCGATAGATGCGCCGGCCTTCTTCGAGCTGTGAATCGCTAAACGCGGCAGACCAGTCATTTTCAAGCCGGTCGAACCAGGACTCGAGGGAATGAGGAGTGTAAACGCGCTTCGGTCCGTGCGATTGCATCCGCTAAAAGATTGGACCGTAGGTTCCAACCAAGTGCCCGCAATCAAAATCTTACATTTCTGGCCCGCGATTTTTTCACGAAATTTACGGCCGCTTACACCGGACCGGCAACTCCCACGCCCGCAGTTGAATTCCCTGAATCGTAACGTGGACGTCACGCGTCCGGCACACACTTCGGTCACTTTATGGGTATTCCCTGCCACCTAATTTACGCCTGATGTGAAGCTAACCATTGTCACCGAAACCTTCCCGCCCGAAATCAACGGCGTGGCCATGACCTTTGGCCACATCGCGCGGGAACTCGGACGGCGTGGTCACCAGGTGACGGTGTGCCATCCGCGGCGGGACGATCTCTCCATCGGGGCCGCGCAGGGCGGGTTCCACACGGTGTCCCTGCCCGGCCTGCCCATTCCGGGTTATCCCTTGCTCCGTTTCGGTCTGCCGGCCGGCGGCACCCTCCGCCGGCGCTGGCGCGCCGATCGCCCCGATCTCGTTCACGTCGTGACCGAGGGCCCCTTGGGCTCCTCCGCCGTCAGCGCGGCCCGGACGCTCGGCCTGCCCGTGACGTCGAGTTTCCACACTAATTTTCACACCTACACGAAACACTACGGCTTCGCCCCGCTCCAGCACGCCGCCCTCGGCTGGCTGCGACGCGTGCACAACCGCACCCTCCGCACGTTCGCGCCGACCGCGGAACTCTGCGCGGAGTTGACGGCGCTTGGGTTCACCGGGCTCGGACTGCTGTCACGCGGCGTCGATATCGAACAGTTCACCCCCCTGAAGCGCTCGCCCGCCCTGCGCACCGCGTGGGGCGCCGCCACCGCCGACCCGGTCGTTCTGCACGCCGGCCGCATGGCCGCTGAAAAAAATTACCCGCTCCTCTTCCGCACCTTCGCCGCCATGCGCGCCGCGAATCCCCGCTGCCGCTTTGTCATGGTGGGCGACGGCCCCCTGCGGTCCAAACTTTCCCGCGCGCACCCGGACTGCCTTTTCACCGGCTTCATCCCCCGCGAGGAACTCGCCCGGCATTACGCCTCGGCCGACATCTACGTCCACGCGAGCCTCACCGAGACCTTTGGCAACGTTCTCACCGAAGCGATGGCGAGCGGAGTCGCCGTCGCGGGCTTCAACTACGCCGCCGCCCGCCAGTTTGTCCGCGACGGCGAAAACGGCCTGGTCGTGCCCAGTGACCAGCCCGCCGCGCTGATCGCCGCCGCCGTCCGCCTCGCCACCGACACCGACCTGCGCACCCGGCTCGCCGGCGCCGCCCGCGTCACCATCGAGCCCCAATCCTGGGCTAATGTCATTGCGCGCTTCGAAGCCGACCTGCTCGGCATCGTCGCCGCCCACCGCCTCTCATGAGCAAAATTCTCATTCTCACCGCCAGCTTCGGCGAGGGCCACAATGCCGCCGCCCGCGCCCTCGCCGCCGCGATTGACCGCGAGGCCGGCCCCGGTACCGCCGTCACCGAGGACATCTTCGCCCTCGCCGCCCCGCGCTACAACGAGCTCGTCCGCCGCAGCTACCTCTCCCTCATCAACCGCGCGCCCAAGCTTTGGATCCGGTTCTACCGCTGGAGCGACCGCTCGTCGCTGGTGGCAAACACCCCGGCGCTGTTCTTCCGCGAACTTCGCGTGCTCCGGCAGATTCTCGCCCGCGAAAAACCCGACGCCGTCTGCTGCACGTTTCCTGTCGCCACGCTCCTGCTCGAGCACCTCGCCCGCACCGGCGGGCCCAGGCTGCCGCGCTACAACATCGTCACCGACTCCATCAGCATCCACTCGCTCTGGTGCCGCGGCGCATGCGACGGCTGGTTTGTGCCCAACGAGGACTCCGCCGCCGTCGTCCTGCGCGCCGGCCTCAACCCGGCCCTCGTCCACGTCTCCGGTTTTCCCGTCCCCGCCATTTTCTCCGAGCAGGCCGGCGTGCTCACGCCACCCGACCTCAACTCCGGTGCCGCCCCGCGCGTACTGCACATCATCAACTCCGGCACCCGCCACGCCGCCGAGACCGCGCGCCGGCTCCTCGCCGAGCAGGATTGGGAAGTCACCTGCGCCGTCGGCCGCAATGAAAGCCTCCTCCGCCAACTCACCGCCCTCGCGGCCGGCCGACGACGCCCCGCCACTATCCTCGGTTGGACGAAGGAAGTACCACAGCTGCTGATGACGCATCACGTCGTCGTCAGCAAAGCCGGCGGCGCAACCACCCAGGAGGCCATCAACGCGCTCTGCCCCATGGTTGTGAGCCAGGTCGTGCCCGGCCAGGAGGAGGGCAACTACGAGCTCCTCCGCCGCCACGGCGCCGGGATGCTGGCCGAGTCACCCGATGCCGTCATCGCCGCCCTGAAGCTCGCCTTTGCCGACCGCGGCCGCGTCCTCGGCGAATGGCGGGCCGCGCTTTCCCCCCTCGCCCATCCCACGGCCGCCCGCGACATCGCGCAGCACGTGCTCGCCGCCGGCGAACCGGTCACCGCCGCAGCCCGCCCATGAAACTCTGTTTCATCCTCAACCCCCGCTCCGGCCGCAATGCCCGCCGGCCGTGGCTCACGGGCCACATCCGCGAGTTCATCGCCGCACGCGGCCTCGACGCCACGCTCGTCACGACCACGGGTCCGCAGCACGCCACCGCGCTGGCGTCGGCCGCCCTCGCCGCTGGTTGCACCCGCGTCATCGCCGTCGGCGGCGATGGCACGATGAACGAAATCGCCCAGGCCCTGCTCTACTCGCCGGCCGCCCTCGGTCTCGTGCCCTGCGGCTCGGGCAACGGCCTGGCTTTGCACCTCGGCATTCCCACCCAGCTCAACGAGGCGCTCGCCCTCGCCGCCGATCCGGCCGCGCGCATCGCCGCGATCGACACCGGGGCCGCCAACGGCCGGCCGTTTTTCAACGCCATGGGCTGCGGCTTCGACGCCGAGATCAGCCGCCGCTTCAACCGCCTCACCCGCCGCGGCCTCGCGGCGTACGCCCGCATCGGCCTCTCCGCCTTCCGCTCGCGCCGCTCCGAATGGGTCGTGATCCACGGCGCCGGCCAGACCAAGGCGCTGCTCACCCTGCTCGTGGCCGTCGCCAACTCCGACCAGTATGGCAACCACGCCTGCATCGCCCCCGGCGCCCGCGTGGACGACGGCCAGCTCGACCTTGTCGCCGTGCGACCCGTCGGCTTCGCCAGCGCGGTCCCGCTCATCGCCCGGCTGTTCCTCGGCAAATTCTCCTCCAGCCCGGGGGTGTTCCGGCTCCGCAGCGCGCGTTTTCTGATCGTGCGATCCGGCCCCGGCCTCCTCCACACCGATGGCGAAACCCACGAGACCGGCGCCCTCGTCGAGGTCAAGGTCCACCCCCGCAGCCTCCGCCTCATCGTGCCCGTGCACAGCCGCGTCTCCAACGCGGACCCCGTCCCCGCCCCGGATTTCGCCCTCCCCTTCCCATGAAGTCTACCCTCCGCGTCCGCACCGTCATCCTCTCCGATGTGCACCTTGGCACGTCCGACTGCAAAATCCGCGAGGTAAACCATTTCCTCCGCCACGTCCGCTGCGACAAGCTCATCCTCAACGGCGACATCATCGACGGCTGGCAGCTCCGCCGCGGCGGCCAGTGGACCAAGGCCCATACGCGCTTCATCCGCATCGTCCTCAAAAAAATGGAGAAGCGTGACACCGAGGTCATCTACCTCCGCGGCAACCACGACGACATCCTCGCGACGTTCCTGCCGCTCGATTTCGAGAATCTCCGCATCGTCGAGGACTACATCCACGAGGGCCCGGCCGGCCGCTACCTCGTGCTGCATGGCGACGTATTCGACACGGTCACCAAGAACTTCGTCTTCCTCGCCCACCTCGGCGACTGGGGCTACAGCCTGCTGCTGAAAATCAACCGCGCCTACAGCGCGTGGCGCGCCTGGCGCGGGAAGGAATACTGGTCGCTCAGCAAGGCGATCAAGGCCCGCGTCAAGGAAGCCGTCAGCCATATCTCAAACTTCGAGGATCACATCGTTCAACTCGCCCGCGAGCGGGGCTGCACCGGGGTCATGTGCGGCCACATCCACACCGCCGCAGACAAGATGATGGGCGGCATCCACTACCTCAATTCCGGCGACTGGGTCGAATCCCTCACCGCCATTGTCGAGCATCACGACGGCCGCTACGAACTTGTGGACTTCACGAAATTCCGCCGCGAATTTCCCCTGGACGAACCGGTCGAACTGGAAACCGGCGAGGAAACTCACGTCGAGGCGTCCGAGCTCGAGGTGTAAAGTGGTTTCAAACCGCGAATAGACGCCGCTAGCCGCGAATTCAGATCGGATCACTTCCCGCGCTTTCCGGAGTGGCGTCCGTTCGCGTCCATTTGCGGTTAAACACGCCCGAGCTTTCCCAGTTCCTCGCGGATCACCGCCAGCGTCCGCTCCACCGCGCCCTTGTTCTCGCGGTGCCACTGCCCGGCCGCCGCCGCAATTTCCGCGCGCCGCGCCGCAGCGGGCAGCAGCGCGGTGGCCGTCGCCGCCAGGGCCGCCGCGTCCGCCACCTCGATCGCCGCGTGCCGCTCCAGGAGATCGTGCGCGATCACCCGGAAATTTCCCATGCCGGGGCCCAGCAGGATCGGTTTTTCCAATGCGGCCGCCTCGACCGGGGTCTGCCCTTCCGTGTGCGGCGGCAGACTCTTGCCGACAAACACCAGGTCCGCCAGCTGCAGCAGGGCGCGCATCTCGCCGGTCGTGTCGGCCACGGCCACATCCACCTCGCCCGGCGCGGCGCCGCTCGTGCGGAAATGGTAGCGCAACCCGGACCCCGCCAGCAGGGTTTCGATTTCCGGCCGGCGCTCGGCATGGCGCGGGACAATGAGGAGTGCGCTCGCCGTGCCGCTGGACCGGAGTGACCGCAGCGCGTCGAGCAGCGCCGCCTCCTCCCCCGGCCACGTGGACGAACCCATCAGCACGAGTCCCGCCGGCAGCCCGAGTTCGCGGCGCAAACCGCTTTTTCCACCGGCGCTGAGCAACGGGATGTCCACGTCGAGCTTGATGTTGCCCGTCGTCTGCAGGCGTTCGCGCGGAAAGCCGAGGGCCACAAACCGTTCCTCGTCCTGCGTCGAGCACGGGAGCAATCGCGTGATCCCGTCCAGGGTGATCCGCGCCGCCGGGGGATATAGCATCAACCGGCGGTAACTGCGGTCCGACACCCGCGCATTAATGCTCAGCACCGGCACCCCGCGCGCCGCCGCCTGGTGGATGTGCTCCGGCCAGCGTTCACCTTCCGTCAGGATCACCAGATCGGGCGCGATCCGCTGCCAGGCGCGCCGCGAGAACAGCCACCAGTCGAGCGGGAAGTAACCGATGCCGACGGTGAATTTTTTATAGCGCTCCTGCGCCAGTTTGAAGCCGGTGCTCGTCGTGGTGGTCAGGTAGATCTCCACCTTCCCGTCCGCCGTCAGCCCCTCCAGCATTGGCGCGATCGCCAGCATCTCGCCGACGCTCACCGCCTGCAGCCAGATCCGCCGGACCCCCGCGCGCTTCGCCGGCAGGCCGGAATGCGCGCCAAACCGGTGGGGAAAATGCCCGCCGTAGCCGCCGCGCCGCCGCATGCGCCGCAGATAGGCCGGGGACGAGACCAGAAGCACCGGAAGAAAGAGGAAGCGATAAAGCCAGAGCATCGAAAAGGGGATCAGGATGATCCCGGCCAGTTCAAATCGCCCCCGGCGATTTGCCGAGACATTTGTGTCGCCCGTGCGGGGCGGATTTTCTCGCCCGGTTCACCTCCCGCGCGCCAGCATCTTTGTCAGTGAACAATCGTGCCCCCGACGCAGCAGCGGCACCGCCAGTGCGGGACGACGGGGGATGGCGGTCTGTGCGGTGACGATCCCGGTCAGACTTGGCTGAACACCAGCGACGCGTTTGTGCCGCCGAACCCGAAGCTGTTCGCCAGCGCGGCGCGCACTGGCTTCCGCACCGCCGTGTTGGGCGTGAAGTTCAGGCCGGTCGCCGCGCACACGGGATCCAGGTTCGTCAGGTTGATCGTCGGAGGCACGATGCCGTCGCGAATCGCCAGCACCGCGGCAAACGCGCCCATCGCGCCCGCGCCGCCGAGCAGGTGGCCGATCATGGATTTCACGCCGCTCACGTGCAGGTTCGCCTTGTTGTCGGCAAACACGGTCGCGATCGCCGCGGCTTCCTCGCCGTCACCACCCGGGGTTGAGGTCGCGTGGGCCGAGACATAGTCGATTTCCGTGGGCGCCAGACCGGCGCGCTTCAATGCGAGCCGCATCGCCCGGGCCGAGCCCTCGGCGCCGGGCGCGAGCGAGGACAGGTGATAGGCATCCGCCGTCGCGCCATAACCGCGGAGCTCGGCGTAGATTTTCGCGCCGCGTTTCAGGGCCTGCTCGTATTCCTCGAGCACAAAGACCACGCCGCCCTCCGACAGCACAAAGCCGTCGCGGTCCTTCTCGTACGGCCGCGAGGCCTGTTCCGGCGCGTCGTTGCGCGTCGAGAGTGCCCGCATCTGCGCAAACGCGCCGATGCCCAGCGGCGTCACCGTCGATTCGGCGCCGCCCGCAATCATCACATCGGCGTCGCCGCGCACAATCGCCGCCGCCGCCTCGCCCAGCGCGTGGCCGCTCGTGGCGCACGCCGAGGCGACGCTCATGTTCGGCCCGCGACAGTCGAGCAGCAGGCTCACCTGGCCAGCCAAGAGGTTGGGGGCGATCTGAATGATGAAGAACGGGGAGATTTTTCGGAAGCCGCCCGCCTTCCACGTGTCGTGCATCGCCTCCATCTCGGGCAGGCCGCCGAGGCCGACGCCGAGGTTCACGCCCATCCGCTCGGGATCGAGCGTGGCCCGGTGCGCATCGAGACCGGAGTCGGCGTACGCCTCGACCGCCGCCGCCGCGCCGAGATGCGTGAAGCGGCCGAATTTCTTCACATCCTTCGGCGTGATCGCCTGCGTCATCGGATCGGACCCGGGACCGCGCGGGTGCAGCGGCGCCGGCAACGGCCGCGCGGGATCAAAGTTTCTCACCTCGCCCGCGATGTGCGCGGTGCAGCCGGTGGGATCAAAGCGCGTGATCCGCCCGATGCCGCTGCGGCCGGCGATGAGCGCCGCCCAGGTTTCGGGGGCGGAATTGCCGCAGGGAGTGACGGCGCCGATACCGGTGATGACCACGCGGCGGGCGGGAATGGAGGCAGGATTCATGGGACGAAAGCGAAGGTTTTGCGGAGCATGCGCCGGGAGGACGACAGCAGCGCATCGCTGCGCGCCGGGTCGTCCGTGGCCCGGGCAAAAATCAGGGCGCCGACAAGCGAACTCATCAGGTGGGTGACGCGATCGCGGTTTTCGCCGGGGTCGCGCGCGAGGCGCAACGCCTCACACAGCCGGTCGATGTGACGCACAAAGCCCCGCGCATAGTCCCCGCGCGCCGGGCCGCTGAGCCGCGCCATGTCGGCGCCGACCGCGACCACGAGGCAGCCCGAGCCGCGGTTGTCGCGGTGGTGGGTGGAAAGATAACTGTCGATCAGGAGCCGCGCGCGCCGGGCCGCCGTGGGCTGGGCCGCGATGCGGTCCAGGTTCACCACCGCCTCGTCGAACGCCTCGGCGCAGGCCTCCGCGACCAGCTCGGTCTTGTCTCGGAAATGCGCATAAAACCCGCCGTGCGTCAGCCCCGCCCGCCGCATGACCTCGTCCACGCCGACGCCCTCCACCCCACGCTCACGAAACGCCGCACTCGCCGCCGCGACAATGCGGCGACGCGTGGCATGCTTGTGAGCAGGGGGATAGCGCATCGGAGGCGTTTAAATGACGAGCGTCATACCAAATGGCAAGCCCTAGTCTTTGCTAAGGTCCGCCAGCGCAAAATCACGGCCGGCCAGTCGCTCAAGCCATCGTCATAAATTACCTATTCTATTTATAATATTAGTCTTATAAGACCCCTGTGTCCCTTGGGTCGCCACCACCCAGCGGTCCCGACCCCACCCGCGGCGTCTGACTCCCTCACGCCCAATTCCCCGCCCAGCCCGACCTTTCTTTGACTTTGCCGGCACCGCTCGTTTTGCTCGCCGCCCTTTGAAAATGCAGCAGCTGCACGCCTATTGGCGCATGGAATACATTCAGGCGCCGCGTTATCCCGCTGCGTTGAAGCGCCCCTTCACGGACTTGCCCGCCATGGGCGATGACCGGGCTGCGCTCATCGTATACCGGAGCCGCCTGTCCTATCTCGTCCTCAACCGCTATCCCTACAACCCCGGCCATCTGCTCGCGGTCCCGTTTCGCGAGGTGTCCGATCTGGATCAACTGACCCCGGCCGGACGCGCCGACCTGATGGAGACCATGACGTTCGCCAAGCGCCTACTCGGCGCCACGCTCAAGCCCGACGGCTACAATCTCGGCTTCAATCTCGGCTCCGCCGCCGGCGGTAGCATCGCCCACCTCCACGGCCACATCGTCCCGCGCTGGAACGGCGACAACAACTTCATGCCCGTCCTCGGCCAGACCCGCATCCTTCCCGAATCCCTCGAGCGCGCCTGGGAAAAACTCTCCGCCGCCGCCGAAAAATTAAGGAAGAAAGCAAAAGGTAGAGGGAAGAAGTAATCGTTCCGCCCTCTTCTGTTCCGGCCACTTCTTCCTTCTTCCCTCTGCCTTCTCACTTTCAGCCAGTGCCCGTCAAAACCCTCCATTTTCCCAGCCCCCGCCACCTGTCCGCGCTGTACGCCGGCCGCGAGGAAAACCTCGCCCACGCCGAGCGCACCCTCGGCGTGAAGCTGATCACGCGTGAGGGCTGGCTGAAAATCGAGCCCGCCCATGGCGCATCCGCCACCGAGGCCGCCGGGCCCATCGCCCGCACCGAGGCCCTGTTCAACTTCCTCAACGAGGCCCGCGGCCAGGGCATGACCATCCGCACACCGGACTTCCACCGCATCGCCGACGGGTTCGCCCGTGGCGAGGGCGAGCAGATGCGCGCCCTCATTGACGAGCCGCTGGTCATCGCCACCAACCGCAAGAGCATCGTTCCGAAAACCCTCGGCCAGAAACTCTACCTCCAGTCGATGCTCGCCCACCCGGTCGTCTTCGGCATCGGCCCCGCCGGCACGGGCAAGACCTACCTCGCCATGGCCGCCGCCGTCTCCGCCCTCCTGCGCAACGAGGTCGAGCGCATCATCCTCACCCGCCCCGCCGTCGAGGCCGGAGAGACCCTCGGCTTCCTCCCCGGCGACCTGCGCGAAAAGATCCTGCCCTACCTCCGCCCGCTCTACGACGCGCTCGGTGACATGCTCGACCCCGAGGACACCGCCCGGCTCACCGAGAAAGGCGTCATCGAGATCGCCCCGCTCGCCTATATGCGCGGCCGCACCCTCTCCCATTCGTTCATCATCCTCGACGAGGCCCAGAACGCCACCGCCGAGCAGATGATGATGTTCCTCACCCGCCTCGGCGAGGACTCGCGGATGGTCGTGACCGGCGACATCACCCAGATCGACCTCCCGCGCTCCAAGGCCAGCGGCCTCCTCGAGGTCCGCCACATCCTCACCGACATTCCCGGCATCGACTTCCACACCTTCAGTGGCGCCGACGTCGTCCGTCACCCGCTCGTCCAGAAGATCATCGAGGCCTACGACCAATACCGGAACCCGATGACCCAGGACGCGGCGACCCCCGGAAAATCCTAACCGGCCGTTACCGTGCAGAAGTCGAAAATCGCTATTCGGAAATCGTAAATCTACCGGCTTCGTCACTCTTCCCTCATCCCTTTTCCCTTCCGTCCATGTCCGTTCGCAACCAGCTCAAGCTTCTCGTCGGCGGCCTCAGCGCGCGCCGCGCCGGACGCCCCGCGACGGCCCACTCCGCCACCCAGGAGTTCTTCGATCGCAGCCCCCTGGTCGCGATGCTCATCTTCGTCGTCACGGTCACCGCCATCGTGCTCATCAGCTCGGCCGGCCTCACCACCCTCAACGTCCCCGTCCTTCCTCACCAGCTCGCCACTGTCCGGGTCGTGGCGGTGACGCCGTTCACCTACCTCAGTCTCGAGCAGACCACCGCCGCGGGCGAGCAGGTCGTCAACCGCCTGCCACCCGTTTACCGGCTCGACCTGGAGACGTCCCGACGCTTCGACGCCGATGCCCGGGCCCTGCTCGTGCAGTTGGAGGGCTTCGAACGCACCCATCCGGCCAACGCCCTCCGGCTCAATGATCCCCGGGCCGAATTCGCCACGCTGGTGGAGGCGTTCAATGCCCGGGGCCCCTATCACGCCAACGCGGAGGATGTCGCCGCCGTGCTCGCCGCGGGTGATGCCAAGGCGCGCGCCGCCCTCTTCGACACCGGACTCGCCGCCCTCCGTGACGTCGCCGCCGAAGGCGTGCATGACGACGATCTCGGCGTCTCCGCCCCGGGCAATGTCACCGTTTTCCAAGTCATGCGGCCGACCGGTGTGATCGCCCTCCGACCGGTTCAATCAATGGAGGAAGCCATGACCTTTCTCCGCGTCAGCCTTGACGTCGAGGGCGTGCCGCGCCCGACCGCGCTCGCGCTCTTCCGCTTCTTTCGCACCGGCCTAAAAGCCAACCTGGCCTTCGACCGTGACGCCACGCAGGCCCGCGAAGCCGAAGCCCGCCGCCAGGTGAAACCCGTGCTCGTCAGCGTCGCCCGCGGCCAGACCATCATCGAGCCCGGCGAACGCGTCTCGCCCGGGCAGTTCGAGATGCTCATGGCCTACCGCCGCTTCCTGCGCGAACACACCGACACGGCCTTTGAAGAGGGCCTCACGCTCTTTGGCCGCATCCTGCTCGTGCTCGCGATGGTCATCGCCAGCGTGCTCTACATCCGGCTCGAGGACGCCGAAACCCTCCAGCGCAACGGCCGGCTGGGCCTCCTCGCGCTCGTCACGATCTTCAACCTCGCACTCGTGCGGCTGGTCTACTCCATCGGCGGTCTCGATTTCTTCATCCACGACGGCTCCTGGGCCTCGACCCTGCCGTACGTCGCCCCCACCGCGCTCGCCCCGCTCATCGTCGCCATCCTGATCGACGCCGGCTCGGCCATCTTCATGGCGCTGCTCATCTCGATCTTCACCGGGGTCATCTACGGCAACCGGCTCGACCTCGTGGTGCTTACTTTCCTCGCCTCGCTCGTCGCCATCTTCGGCTGCCGGGTCGTGCACAAGCGCGGGCGCGTCGTCCGCGCCGCCGCCGCCGGCGGGCTCACGCTCGCGCTCTTTGCCCTGCCCATCGGTTTCGCCGACCAGGTGCCGTTCGCCACGCTCGCCCGCCAGATGACTGCCGCCGTCGCCACCGGCCTGCTCACCGGCATGGCCGTCGTCGGCGTGTTGCCCGTGCTGGAGTCGCTCTTCAAGCGCACCACCGACATCACCCTGCTTGAGCTCACCGACTACAACCACCCGCTGCTCCGCCAGCAGCAGCTTGAGGCCCCCGGCACCTACCACCACTCGCTCGTTGTCGCCCAACTCGCCGAAAACGCCGCCAACGCCATCGGCGCCAACCCGCTACTCGCCCGGGTTTGCGCGCTGTTCCACGACATCGGCAAGACGCCCCACGCCGCCTATTTCACCGAGAACCAGCGGGAAAGTCTCAACCCGCACGACGGCCTCACGCCGATGGCCTCCGCGCAAATCATCAAGGCGCACGTGACCGACGGCGTGGAACTCGCCAACCGGCACCGCCTGCCCCGCGCCGCGATTGACGTCATCCAGCAGCACCACGGCACCACCCTCGTGCGCTCGTTTTACCTGCGCGCCGTCGAGCAGTCCCGGGTGCCTTTCCCGGTCAAGAACCTCCCGCACCCGATCCCGCTGCTCGCGCCCCCGGTGGAGGCGGCCTACCGCTACGACGGCCCCAAACCGCAGTTCAAGGAGAGCGCCATCATCTCACTCGCCGACGGCGTCGAGGCCGCCACGCGCTCGCTCCGCTCCGTCAGCGCCGGCCAGCTCGTCCCGCTCATCGACCGCATCGTCGGCGACCGCATCGCCGACGGCCAGCTGGACGAGGCCCCGCTCACCTTCGAGGAATTGAACAAGGTGAAGAACAGCTTCCAGTTCACGCTGCTCAACATGCTCCACGCCCGCGTCGCCTATCCCGCCGGCGAGCAAACGACCACGACCGAAGCCAAGGCCTGAACCCGATTGATGTGGCCCGCGAAACACGCGAATGAACGCGAATTCTGAAACGGTCACTCCGGCGTCTTCTGCTGTTTCGCGTCATTTCGCGTGATTCGCGGGCCAAATATCCGCCTCCAATGCCCCGCGAAATCCTCATCGCCAACCGCCATCCCCGCCTGCGCCTCAACCGCCGCGCCGTGGCCCGCGTGATCCACACGCTGGACGCGAACTCGGCGGCTTTTCGCCCGAAGGGAATCGCCGCCTCGCCGAAAAAGAAACCATCGCCCATCGCCCATCACCCATCGCCCACCACCGAACTGTCGGTGGTGTTCCTCACCGACCCCGCCCTCGCCCAGCTCCACGCCGACTTTCTCGCCGACCCGACGCCCACGGACGTCATCACCTTCGAAGGCGATCCCACCCAAGGCACCGCCGGCGAAATCTGCGTCTCCGTTGACGCCGCCATCCGCGAAGTCGGGCCCCGCCGCGACTTTTCCGCCGAACTCACGCTGTACCTCGTCCACGGCTGGCTTCATCTCGCCGGCTTCGACGACCTCCTGCCGGCCAAAAAACGCCAGATGCGCCGCGCCGAGGCCCGGGCCATGAAGCTTTTGTGCTCCGCGGGGGCCCTCCCGGAGTTTTCTTCGCTCCGCTAGCGCCGGCCCAAGGCCAATCCCTTGCGCTGGCCCAGGAGATCGAAAGGCCCGCCCCACAGACCGATCCGGAGAACCGATCCGGGGTCCGGCGGAACACTCCTCCCTCGCCGGACCACTCAATCCCCCTCTCTCCGCCCATGTCGTTTTCACTTAATAAGTGCAAACGACCCAGGCTTCTTGAAGGCGCGCAAAAAACTTTGCGTTGGGGCGGGTTTCACCGACCCTAGGCGCCTCCCATGGCCATC
>QQNC01000002.1 GCA_003402695.1 Verrucomicrobiota bacterium
GCCACGGTGTACCCGCCCGCGCGCCGTCACCCGGCGCTTCTTCATTTGACAGTCTAGGGGAAACAAATTGGCTTCAGGCCACTCCCGCCGCGGCGAAAGCCTCGCATCATGACCAAAGCAAAAAACGACCTGGTCTACGGCACGCTCGACATGCTGATTTTGAAGTCGCTCCAGCATGAGCCCATGCATGGTTTGGGCATCGCCAGCCAAATCCAACTGATGTCCGACGAGGTGCTGCGCGTCGAACAGGGCTCCCTCTATCCCGCCCTCTACCGCCTCGAAGCGCAGGGCTGGATCGCCGCCGAATGGGGCGTCTCGGAGAACAACCGCAAGGCGCGCTTCTACAAGCTGACCGCCGCGGGCCGTAAACAGCTGGCCGCCGAGACCGGACATTGGGCGCGACTCACCACCGCCATTAATCGCGTGCTGACGAAGGCCTGAGCTCCTCTCCTTCTCCTGACCGCCCATGACCCGCACGGAAGCCCAACTCGACGCCAGCCGACCCATGGGCCCGCGGAGCGTCCGGCTTTTACTCTGGGACCTCCTTTGCCTTTTCGTGGGCGCTGCCATAGTCAGCCGCTACGGGGTCGATACCACCCTCACGTTCGCCACCGGGCTGCTGATTGGGGCGACGGTGAATTCGTTGAGCGCGTGGAAAAGAAAGCGGGCATCAATCGTATGGGCCAGCATGGCCTTGGTGGCCCTGCGCTGAATCATCGCCCTCCGAATCATCGAGCAAAATGAAGCCAATTAATCCAATCCCGGTCCTGCTCCTCAGCCGCGTACTCCTGGCCGTCGCCGCCTTCGCCGGCCCCGCCGCGCGCGCCCAGGACCAGCTCGATGTCGGCGTGCGCTCCACGGTGGTGGACAAGCCCTTTGGCCGGGTGAAGTCGGCGCTGCAGGCCGCCAAGCCCCACGGAAAAATCTACGGCATCGTGCTCGTGAAACAGGTCAAATCACAGGACAAACTGGTAAAGCCGGTGGATGAATCCGCCATTCTCCAGCTGCTCAGCACCGAGCTCAACACCCACGGCTATACGCTGGTGGCGCCCGGGCAGGACCCCGAGATCGTGCTCACCGTCTATTACGGCCGCGGTTTCCTGAGCAATCCCTACCAGGTTGAGGGTGGCCGCACGGAGACGACGGACGGGGCCTCCTCGGTCACCTCCAGCGGCGGCCAGACGCTGGGCGCCCCTTCGATCGCCATCACCGGCATGCCCACCCAGCTCTTCAAGGAGAAGGGCAACGGCTACGAAGCCAAGTTACAGAAAGCCGGTTTCGAAAAACTCTACATCCGGGTCGCGGCGTGGGCCTACCCCTCCGACCCGAAGTCGCGGGCCCGGCAGCTCTGGAACACGACCATGGTCGTGGATGATCCCGATCACCGCGATCTGAACGGGGTCATGGAAAAAATGCTCAAGGCTGGCGGGGCGTATTTCGACCACGACATCACAGAGCCGGAAGTGGACGTCTACGAGGCGCTGCCCGAGGGCCACGTGAACGTCGGCACCCCCGAAGTGGTGCCGGCCAAAAAATTCTGAGCGGCGCGGCCCTCATCCCCCCGCCCGCCCGTTGCCTCACTCCGGCATCCCGGGCCTACTTTCCTCTATGAAAACCCTTCGCTCCCGCCTTGTGTCGTCCGCCCCGCGCCCCGCGCCGGCGCGAGCCTGGTTCCTGACGGCGGCGGTCCTGGCCCTGCTGGTTCCCGCCGGGCGCGCGCAGGACGTGGACATCGGGGTGCGGTCCACCGTCGTAGACAAGTCCCTCCAGTGGTCCCACCAGACCAGCGCGCCCGACGAGGGCGGCCACGGCAAGAGCTTCGCCCTCTTCGCCATTGATCTGGTGAAATCGGACCAGAAGCTCGTGAAGCCGGTGGATCAGGAGGCGATCCTGCGCCAGCTCTTGCACCAGCTGGAGCTGAACGGGTTTCACCCGTTCGCGAAGGGCACGAAGCCCGACATCCTCCTCACCGTGAGCTACGGCCGCGGCAGCATGAAGAATCCGTACATCCGCGACCAGGGTGAGACGCCCACGATGGACGGCACGCCGGAGTCCAGGATCAGCGGGGCGTTTGCCCAGCAGATCATGGATGAGAAGACGCCCGGCTATGAGGCGAACCTGCAGAAGGCCAGTTTTGAGAAGCTCTTCATCCGCGTGACCGCTTGGGAGTACAACCCCGACCCCAAGGCGAAGGCGAAGATGCTCTGGAAAACCGTCATCGTGGCCGATGACCCCGATCACCGCGACCTGAACGCCATTGCCGCGCAGATGATCGAGGTCGGGGCGCCGTACTTCGACAAATCGCTCAAGAAGCCGGAGCTCGATTTCTACCGACCCATGCCCGAGGGTCACGTGAACGTCGGGACCCCGGAAGTGGTGCCACCACGGGCAAAATAGCAGGTAGCGCAGGCGACGCTTTTGCTACTGCACAAAATTCAGGTCCAACGGCGCGAACACCTTCCGCCCGCTGCGCGACACAAGCGTCACCCCGCCCTTAGCCGGGACAATGCTCTTCACCGCATCGAAGCCGCGTGGGATCGCCGCCATCGCCATGATGTGCGCCACCCGCAGCGGCCGGTCGGGCCGGAGCTGCACCGCGGTCGGGCCGCCGGCGCGGGTGAGCCGGTTGGGTTTCGCCGACTCCGCCAGACCGAGATGGAAATACGCCGTCACGTCCTCGAGGCCGACGACATTGAGGTGCCGCCCGTTCCACGGTGGGTAATGGCGGCCGCCATTGGAGAACCACAGCACCGTCTCGCGCAGGACGCGCGGATTCTTCAGCGTGAAAAAAACCTGCCCCTCGCCTGGGAACGTCACGGCGTTCCACGCAAACGGCAGGCGCGCATCGCTGATCACCTCCACCAGCTCCTCAAACCCGCGGCGGGCCGGATAGCGCGTGAGGTCAATCGTGCCGCCCGCGGCCGCCGGCACGCGCTCGAGGGACGAGAACGGCGCGCCGAGCTTGAGCAGCGAGTAGCCCTTGGCCGCCGGCGTTTCCCAGGCGCCCGGCACCACAAAGCCTTTTTTAAACGCACTCATCGTGAGCGTACCGGCACCCGGCCGATCCGGGAATAGCAGCATCGGGTGCGTCCCGATCGTCATCGGGCCGGTCATGCCGGAGAGCACATGCTCGGAATACACCGCGGCATGGCCGTCGCGCAGGATCAGCCGCTTGTCCACGCGCCCGCGGCGCACGCGAGTCTTCAGCGAGGTATGCAGGGTCGTGGTGCCGTCGGCACAGTCGAGCGACTCAAAGGTCCAGTCGCGGTTGGCGGTTTCACCGTGCGCCGGGTGCTGCTCCCCACGGTACGGCGCGGCATTGCCGCCAAAGGGCGCGCAGAAAAAGTCACCCCGGGCCACCCGCAGCATGGTCGGCATTTCGGCCGGCAGCAGCTCCTTTGCCCAGGGCGTGATGGAAAACGGCTGCACTGACTTGCGGCCCAGCTTGAACACCACCGGCGCAAGATGACCGCCCGTGCGGGTGAGAAAACCCTGCACGCGGTTGCTATTGAAACTCCAGCCGGCCTGGCCGGCCACGGACTTGATGGGGGATTTCATGGGCAGTTTGATTGGTGGTAGAGCGGGACCGCTGGGCCCGCCATGAAAATATTGCCCTTCCCGAACCGGCGGGCCCAGCGGTCCCGCCCTACCGTTACGTCTTCGGTGGCTGGCTCACCGGCGCGGCGCGGAAATCACCCGGGTCGCAGAGCTTACAGTCTTTCGTGCCGAGCCGCTGGTCGGACATTCCGAGTTTTTGGCGGATGGCGATCAGCTCCTTCAGCTTGTCCGCGCCAAACGAGTGCAGCGGGCTGCCGAGCTGCGAGGCGATCCAGACGGTGCGGCAGTAGGCGTCGATGTTCTCCATCTTCCAGTGCGCGTCCTCGACGTTGTCGCCCCATGTGATCACGCCGTGGTTCTGCATGAGGACCACCTGATGATTCACGCCCACCTCGCCGACCGCCTTGCCGTTGGCCGGCGTGCCCGGGGTTTGGTACTCCGCCATGCCAATCTCGCCCAAGAACACCTCCGCCTCGGGGATGAGACAGGAGGGCGGAATGACCGACGCCACCGCGAACGCCGTTGCGTGCACCGGGTGTGCATGGATGCACGCGCGGGCCTTCGGCTGGCGTTTCATGATGCCGAGATGGGTCAGCGCCTCGCTCGTGCGCTTCTTCGTGCCGGCCATCTGGTTGCCGTCCAGGTCGATCAGGCACATGTCACAGGGCTTCATGAAGCCCTTCGAGATCAGCGTCGGCGTGCAGAGCACGAGGTTTTCGGCGACGCGCACGGTGATGTTGCCGCCGTTGCCGTCCACGTAGTCCTTCTCCCACATCCGCCGGCCGATGTCGCACATCTGGGCCTTGACCGCCTCAACCGCGGGGGAGGTGAAAAATTTCTGGATCGCCGCCGGATTCTTTAGGTCGATCGACTGGCTGCAGTCGCAGGAGTGCGGAGCAGCAGAGGCGGCGGAATTCGCCGGCCTGCCGTCCGGCTTGTCCGCCATAGCCTTGGCGACAGCGGAAGCCTTGGCGAAGAAGGGCCGGGCGGGCAGCTTGCGGCTGCGCATGAGATCGCGGGCGGACGGGGTGATGATGGCGTCAGCTGGAATCGTGGCGAAGCTCTCGCCCGCACAGAGCATCCGTTCGACATCGGCGGCGGTGATGACCTTGCGCATAAATTTATTGGGGTGGCTGGTGGAAAATCTCGTCGGCGATGGCGGCGTTGTACGCGTCCACCGGCGTGGCCTCGGCGAATGGCTTGGAGGCCTCGGAGCCCTCGGTGAAACCGATCAGGTGGCCCAGCCCGGCGCCGAGGTTGTCGTAGACCACGAGGGTCGGGCCCGCGGTTTGGTTCTGGGACCTGCCCTCCGTAGCCTGGGCGAAGGAGGGCGCCCACGGGCGCACGAGCAGGAAACGGCCGCCCCGGTAGGACGGGTCCTGCCGGCTGAGGGTGACTTTGCCGATGACGTGGCCGAGGCGCATTTCAGGAGGAGGCGTCGAGGATCGCGATGATGGTGTTGCGGAGGGGCGATTTCGGATCGCCGACCTGGGCCCGGGCCGCCGCACCGTCGGTGGAAACCAGCACGCGCTGGTGCTGGCCGGCGCCGTGGGCATCGAGCGCGAGCACCGGCGTGCCCTCGGCGGCGCCGTGCTCGTTGAGCGGCTGGCAAATGACGGTCCGGCAGCCCCGCAAACTCGGGTGGCAAACGGTCGAAACCATCACTCCATCAACGCGGGCGAGGATCATGGGAGGTTATTTCGCAGCCTTGGGCTCGGGATAGATCGTGCGGTTGTTCACGTCCACGTTGTCCACGATGCCGGTGACGACGGCGTCGACGGGCACCGTGGCCATACCGGCGGCCTGGCGGGCGGAACTGCCTTGGCAGAACAGGACCGTCTCACCTTGGCCGGCGCCGAGCGAATCGACGGCGACGATGGTGGACGGACCCGGACGAAACTGGCCGGCCTCGTCCACGAGGAGCGGGCGAAGCAGCAGGAGCTTCCGCCCCTGCAGGGCGTCGTCCTTCTGGGTCGAGACGACGGTGCCGATGACGCGTGCGAGGAGCATGGGATTATTTGGCCTTGCCGGATTTCGGCAGGATGGATGCGACCTCGTCGTGGGGGCGCGGGATCACCTGCACGCTGACGACCTCGCCGACGGCGCGGGCCGCCTGGGCACCGGCGTCGGTGGCGGCCTTGACCGCGGCGACGTCACCCACCACGACGGCGGAGACGAGGCCATGGCCGACCTGTTTCATGGGACCGGCGAGGGTGACGTTGGCTGACTTCAGCATGGCGTCCGTGCCAGCGACGAGGGCCGCGAGGCCCCGGGTTTCGAGCAGACCAATGGCTTTAGACATGGGAGGAAGGGATGAGGGAATACGGGAATGAGAGAGGGCGGAGGGAGGAGGGAGAGAGGATAGAGGAGGGAGAGAGGAAAGGTGCGGTAAAGTTGAGTGCGGTTGGCTCACAACAAGACCTCATCCCTTAGCCCTGCGCCGCAGCCCCAATCCATTTGCCGAGGCCGATGAGTTCGTCGTGGGGACGCGGGATGACCTGAACGCTGATGACCTCGCCGACCTTGGCCGCGGCCTCGGCGCCGGCGTCGATGGCGGCCTTCACGGCGGCGACATCGCCGCGGAAGAATGCGGTGACGTAGCCTGCGCCGATCGGCTCCCAGCCGGTCATGGTGACGCTGGCGGCCTTGAGGGCGGCGTCGGTGGCCTCGAGAAGGGCGCAGAGGCCCTTCGTTTCAATCATGCCGAGTGCTTCGTGGGACATTGGAGTAATGGGTAAGAGGTGATGGGCGATGGGTGATGGGATTACAGCCCGACCTGCTTGAGGAGCTCGGGGTGCGGACGGGCGATGACGTGGGAGCAGACGAGCTCGCCGACGCGCTGGGCGGCGTCGGCGCCGGCGTCGACCGCGGCCTTGACGCTGCCGACGTCGCCCTTGACGACGACGGTGACAAAGCCGCCGCCGATCTGGATCTGCCGGCTGAGGGTGACGTTGGCGGCCTTAACCATGGCGTCGGTCGCCTCGATGCTGCCGACGTAGCCGCGGGTTTCTACCATTCCGATGGATTCGTTCATGATGTTGATGGGTTGATTGATGCTGGGTAAATGGACTCAGAGGCGGGTGAGGATCTGGCCGACGCCCTCACTGGGGCGCGGGATGACATGGGCGGAGATGAGCTTGCCGACGGCCTCGGCGGCGGCGCGGCCGGCGGCAACGGCGGCGGTGACAGCGGCGACCTCGCCCTCGAAGATCACCGTGACATAGCCACCGCCGAGTTTTTCCTTGGCGATGACGCGCACACCGGCGGCCTTGCAGGCGGCGTCGGTGGCGGCGGTGACGGCGGTGAAGCCCTGCGTTTCAAGCAAGCCGATGGCCTCGGGAACTTTGGATTTATCACTCATAGAAACTTTCGTGGGTTGGGGGATGAAAACGACTTCCTGCTCCAGCAGCGGCTGGTACTCCGGCGGACTCTCGATCACGGACCATGCCTCCGCATCCGGCGCGTCGAGTGCTTTCGCGGTGAGCGCAACCTTCATTTCCGTGGTGATGGCCCGCGCCGTCTCGATCGCGATCCGCACCGAGGCGGAATCGCCCGAGAGCTTGAGAAACAGCCCGTAGTAATCGTTCAGCTCCGCCTGCAGCACACGCACGAGCGCGGCCTTCTCGATCCGGTCGAGCACCACCAGCGCGGCCCCGAGCGAGTAAACCTCGAGGAGCGCGAGTGCAGGGGGTCTGAGCGTCGGGGCGGACATCGGGCATGATCAGAGCTTCGCCGCCGTCTGGCGGATCAGGTCCCGGAGCTGAATGGTTTCGGAAATGGTGTCGCTCTCGTTGCAGTGCTCCCAGTCGATCCAGATGTACTCCACGCCGATCCAGCGCTTGTAGCCGGCCTTGGCCATCGCCGCGAGCATGCGGGGGTAATCAATGGTGTTCTGCTTCAGGTTGCACTGCAGCCGGCCGCGGCAGGCGCCGCGCATGTGGAAGTGGCTGGCATGCGGCACGAGGGGCTCGATGCTGCGGTCGGAAATGCCGGCGCGCGTGAAATGCGTGTAGTCGAGCGTCAGCGTCAGGCCGGGCACGCGCCGGATCAGGTCCGCGGTTTCCTCGGGAGTCGTGACGATGGAGCCGACATGCGCCTCCGTGCCGAAGATCAAGCCGGCCGCGCGGCTTTCCTCGACGCGCCAGCCGAGTTCATCGGCGGAGCGCGCCAGCGAGGCATCCCTCCCCTCCTCCGCAAACACCACGCCCGGCAGCGTGGTCACGTGCTCGCACCCCACGGCGTCGGCGTACTCCAGCGTGCGCAGGAACCAGTCCCGCGCCTTCCGGCGCCGGGCGGCGCTGGGCTGGTTGATCGCGTAGGGCGCGAAGTCCGGCATCATCTGCAGGAACACGTCGGCGGCGACGAGGCCGCGGTCGCCCAGGGCGCGCTTCAGCTTCCGCGCGCTGGCCTTGACGTTCTTGAACTCCTTGGACGGCCAGAGATGTGAACGCTGGTCAAACAGGCCGATGTCGACGCCGGTGAAGCCGAGGTTGGCGATCAGATCCAGCGCGTGCGGATGGCTCAGCAGCGGAAAGGTGAAGTCGGCGCAGGCGAATTTTGCTTTCATGGGGTTTTAGACGTTCTCCTGGAACAAGGTCGGGCCGGTGCACTGCCACTCGGCCGCCGTAAGGTAGCCGCAGTCTATCGTGAGCGACGTGCCCGTTATGCCGGCGGAATCCTCGCAGCTGAAATACCGGATCGATTTCGCCACATCGAGCGGCGAGAGCGAGACGCCCATCGGCACGCGCTGCAGGCGCTCGGCCAGCGCCGCCTTGGGATCGGGGCGGACGTTGAGGTGCTCCCACAGCATGGGCGTTTCCGTGATGCCCGGGCACACGCAATTGCAGCGCACGCCGTGCGCTGCGTAGTCGAGCGCGATGGAGCGGGTGAGGCCGAGGATGGCGTGTTTCGTCGTCGTGTAGACGGGGGTGCGGGCCTGGCCGACAAAGCTGCTGATCGAGCCGACGTTGACGACGTAGCCGCGCTTCGCCTTCCGCAGGTGCGGGAAGGCGTGCTTGAAGGCGAAAAACATCGATTTGACGTTCACGCCCATCACGCGGTCCCACTGGGACTCGGTGTAGGTGTGCAGGTCGCCGATCTCCACCATGCCGGCGTTGTTGACCAGGATATCGAGCCGGCCAAAGCGCTTCACTGTCGCGGCGATGGAGGCCTTCACGTCGCTCTCCAGGCTCACGTCGCAGGCCAGGGCAATCGCGGCGCCGGGCGCCGTGCGGTTGATACGGTGGGCAATGGCCTGGCCGAGTTCGATCCGGCGGCCGACGATCGCCACCTTCGCGCCCTCGCGGGCAAACAATTCCGCCGCCGCCTCGCCAATGCCGGAGGTGGCGCCGCTGATCCAGGCGACGCGACCGGCCAGCCGGCCGGTCTGAGGGAGGGCGCGACCGCTGGACGCGCTTCCGGTACGTTTGACGGATGTTTTTGGCACGCCCAGCGGGCGCGCCCTACCCTTTAAAGCTGACATATACGCCTCCATTTCTCCTGGAACGACGGCTTGGCCAGCACGTCGGGGTTAACCAGACCGCGTGGTTTCTGGCCGAGCGACAGGTCGATCATCCCCTGGCAGGCCGTGCGGCCGATGTCGCGGAACAGCTCGTGCGTCCACGCGATGCAGTGCGGCGCGAGCAGGACATTGTCCAGGTCGGCAAACCGCGAGGGCGACGTGACTGGCTCCTGCGCAAAGCAATCCAGCGCGGCACCAGCGATGCGGTTGGATTTGAGCGCGGCGTAGAGTGCGTCCTCATCCACCAGCCCGCCCCGCGCCGTGTTGAGCAGGTAGGCGCCGGGTTTCATTAGTGCGAGTTGCGCAGGGCCGACCAGGCCGCGGGTCTGCTCGGTGAGCGGGCAGTGAATGGAGACAAAATCCGCTTCCCGCAACAGCTCGTCCAGGCTCACCTTGCGCGCGCCCGCCTTGGCGGCGCCGGCATCGTCGATGAACGGGTCAAACGCCAGCGGCGGCTTCATGCCCCAGTTTTCGAGAAGTTTGATCAGGTGGCGGGCAATGCCGCCGAGGCCGATCACGCCGAGCGTGCGGTCGCGCAATTCGCGGCCCATGAAACACGAACGCACCTCCCACTCCCCGGTGCGCACGAGGCGGTCCTTCGTCCGCATGTGGTGCGTAAGGGCGATCATCCAGCCGACCGCCGCCTCGGCCACCGGGCGGTCCACGGCTCCGCTCGTGATCAACACCGCGACGTCTGCCGCCGTGCAGGCCGGCACGTCCACGGAATCGTAACCCACGCCGAAGCGACCGACGGCCAGTAAGTCATTCGCTGAGGAAACCGATTGGGCCGTCACCTTGGGCGTGAGCACGATCACGCCGTTGGCGCCCGCGAGCTGATCGGACGAAATCTCCGGGCTGTGCCCGGCAAACGGCGACTGCTGGATGTGGGGCGCAACCGACAGCACGGACAGGCCGATGTCCTGATACTTCGGCTTCCCGGCCGCATCGAAAAAGTCGGCGGTGAACTTGAGGTTAAAGGGCGAGGGCATGGTGGTAGGGCGCGCCCGCTGGGCGCGCCGTTTTGTGTGGGTTGCGCGCTCGCGCGCAACGTTGCCCGCGAGCGGGCAACCCACATTGGCAATCCGGCATCCCGAAGCGCGCCCCGCGGTCGCGCCCTACCTCGGAAATGCGATCGGTTTTCATGGTCTTCACGCGCTCGGCATCGCGACGTTGGACCCGGTGGCGCAGGTCTCATCCACCACGATGCGCTCGGGCATCGGGCCGGCGTAGAACCAGATCATGCCCATCGGCGCGGGCGTCTCGTTGATGAAATAATGCACCCGGCCGCGCGGCTGCAGCGCGGTCTCGAGGTTGCCCAGCGTGTAGCGCCGGCCTTCGACGAGGCAGGTCGCGGAGCCTTCGACGATGCTGATGGATTCGTCGAAGTCGTGCAGGTGCGCCGGCAGCCGCCCACCCTGCTGGAACAGCCCGTAGCCGCCGCTCATTTCGATTCCGGGCACGAGGTCGGAGTTGCAGAAATCCACGAACGCCGCGCCGTTGCCCGGGGCGTAGCGCTCGACCTTCTTCTGGTAAGTCACGCGTTCGCCGCCGGGACGCGTCGCTGTGGCCTCCGGCATGGTGTGCTTCGGAAAAAACGTGTCCACCAACTCGCGGTCCGGCTTGGCCGAGGCCAGCGCGATGTGGAACACCGCGGGATTCGTGCGGGAGAGATTGGTGACCTTGTGCGCGAGCCCGCGCGGAACGGTGACATTGTCGAGCGGGCCGACCTCATAGCAGCGGCCCTCCACGTCGATGACGGCGCGGCCGCGCAGCAGCGTGATGGATTCGCCAAACGTGTGGCGGTGACACGGCAGCACGGCGCCCGGGGCGAAGGTCACGTAGCCGGTGGTCAGATTGCGCGCCGTATTGTGTGCGCCCACGAGGCAGTCGAACTTCACGCCGGGAGTGATATCGTACTGCGGGCCGCGGCCGGGCTGGTTCATGACCTCATTGCGGTCCGGCTTCATTTCCGGCGGAGCGCAGCTTACCGGCGTTTCGGCGGCAAGGGCGGCGGCGTTGTTCTCGAGGGTGAAAGAGGCACGCATCTGACGGTCGCGGCCGGCGACGCCGAGGGTCGTATGCAGGCTCCGGATCAGCAGGCCGGCATCGAGCCCGAGCGCGATCGCGGCGAAACCCTGTTCCTTGCGCTTGGTGAGATTGGCGTTGTCGGTGGCGACGACGCCGCAGTGCTTACCGGCGGCGCGGAGCGCGTCCTTGGCCGAGACGATCATGTCGCCAACACCGGGACCCTCCCACTGACCGGGGAAACCGGCGGTGGAGGACAGGTCGGCGGGGCCGAAGAAATAGAGTTCCGCGCCCTTCACGGTGGCGAGCTCGGCGATATTTTTCACCGCTTGCACCGTCTCGATGATGGGGATGACCATGACGTTCTGGTCGGCCTCGCCCGTATGCTCGATGAAGCACTGGCCCCAGCACGTGGCCCGCTCGGCGCCGATGCCCCGGATGCCGCGGGGCGGATACGTCGCCGCGGCGATGGCAGCCTCGAGTTGCAGGGCGGTCTCGATCCACGGGATGACCACGCCATCGGCGCCGACATCGAGGGCGCGCTTGATCAGCGCGGGGGAGTTTTCCGCCAGGCGAACGAACACCACGGTTTCGCTGCGGACCGCAGCGCGGACGTGCTCGACGATTTCCTTCCAGTCGAGGTGGCCGTGCTCGGCGTCAATCGTCACCCAGTCGAGTCCCAGCCCGACCGCCATCTCGCAGATGCTCGGCGATTCCAGCGTGATCCAGAGTCCATACACGGGCGTACCGGACTTCATTTTCGCGCGCAGGCGCTGCAAGGCGGGGACTTTCATGAAAACAAAAAAGGGAAAGGGACAACGGACCGGGGCTGGAGGGCGGCCTGACACTAGCGGATTGCCAGCTTCGGTGACATGGACAGTCTGAGCGTTTACCTAGGTTTTTTGAGCGCCCACCCCTTGAGCGACGCCCCCAAAAGTTTTCACCGCTACCTGCTGGTCGACTCGAAAGATCGCGACTGGGGCATCTATGCCACCTCGGCGGGCTACGTGGACATTGCGCCCGGTGCGCCCTACCCGCCCGAGGGCCACCCGAAGCAGTATACGTTCCGCTGGGAAGACGGCCGCAAGCTGGACGAGCTGCAGATCCACTTCATCACGCGCGGCGGCGGCGTGCTGGAATCGGGGAAAGAAGGCGGGCGTCGGCAGAAAATCACGGCGGGCAGCGCATTTTTACTGTTTCCGGGAGAGTGGCACCGCTACGCGCCGCAGAAGCAGACCGGCTGGTTTGAATATTGGATCGGATTGAAGGGCGAATACGTCGAGCGGCTCTTGGCGAGGCACTTTTTCACTCCGGGACACCCGGTGTTTGCACCGTCGGACAGCAGTGCGCTGCTGCGGCTGTTCACCGAGGCGGTGGGCTGTCTGCGTCACCATTCGACGGGCGCGTCCCGCGTGCTGGGATCGCTCGCGGGGCAAATTCTGGCCGAGTTATCCACGGGTGCCGTGGCCGCGCCCCCCGCCGCGACGCGCACAGAGCACCTCGTGCACGAGGCCAAGCTGATGCTCGGCCAGCATCTCGAGCAGGAGTTGGACCTGGAATTACTCTCCAAAAAAATCGGTGCGGGCTACCACTGGCTGCGGCGGGCGTTCAAGTCGGAGACGGGCCAGTCGCTCCACCAATACCGGCTGCAGGTCCGGCTCAGCCGGGCCAAGCTGCTACTGAAGAACTCGGATCTCCCCGTGGAGCAGGTGGCGCTGCAGACGGGTTTCCAGGATCCGTATTATTTCTCCCAGATCTTCAAGCAGAAGACCGGCGTGACCCCCACCAGCTGGCGCAAGGGGGATACGGCGCTGATGACCTAGTGATTGTCAGCGCGAGGACGGCGACTCCGGACCTCGCAATGACAAACGGCGGCATCAGCAATCCCGCGCTACATTCACGGAAATTCGCGTGATTCACGGGCCGTCTCTGGTAAACAGGAGCCCGTGAGCACCCCTCCGGCCTCGACGCCTTGGAAGCGCGCCAACACCGATTGGCTCCATGACGCCCGCTGGGGGATGTTCGTCCACTACCTCGCCGACTCGGCCAGCAACCTGAAGCCGATCACGCTGACGGCCGACGACTGGAACCGGCGCATCGACGCGTTCGACGTCGATGGGCTGGCCAAACAGCTGGCCTACGCCCGCGTGCCCTATTTCTGCATCACGCTCGGCCAGAATTCCGGGTTCTACCTCAGCCCCAACAGCACCTACGACACGATCGTCGGGCTCAAGCCGAGCAAGTGCTCGAAACGCGACCTGATCGCCGACCTCGCGTCGGCGTTCAAACCCTACGGCATCCGGCTGATGGTCTATCTCCCCGGCGGCGCGCCCGCCGCCGACGCCGTGGCGAAGGCCAGGCTGGAGGAGCCCGTGGACGGGCGGCTCTCGACGATCCAGGAGCACTGGGAAGCCGTCAGCCGCGAGTGGTCGCTACGCTGGGGCAAAAACGTGCACGGCTGGTGGATCGACGGTCCCTACAACAAGGAAGCCTACTCGCATCCCGACGCGCCCAACTACCGCAGCTTCGCGTCGGCGCTGAAGGCCGGCAACCCCGACTCCCTCGTGGCGTTCAACAACGGCCTGCGATTGCCGCTCTATTCGGTCACCGAGTGCGACGACTTCACCCCCGGCGAGATCGAGCGCGACCTGCCGGTGGCACCAGGCTGTCTGCCGGACTACTCGCTTCTTTCGAATTTCGGCCGCTACCTCGACGGCGCGCAGTTGCACGTGCTCACGATCATGGGCGAGTGGTGGGGCAAGCACCCGAAGCGTTTCGACGACGAGCTCGTCATCGCCTACACAAAATATTTCAACCGCAAGGGCGGCGTGATCTCGTGGGACGCCCCGATCCAGGTGAGCGGGCTGATGGACGAAGCCTTCCGCCCGCAGATCGAGGCGCTCGGACATGCGATCAGGGCGGCAAAAGCCCAAGGTTACTGACCCCAAGTGGAGCAGCAGTTATCACCCACCGCCTGCCATGACCGCTGAGTCGGGAACCCGCACCATCGCCCGGGCCGAGCTGAGCGCCGCCCCCAGCCAGGCCCTCCTCGCCGCGCTGAATGCCGAGCTCAGCGCGATGTATCCGGAGCCGGGCGCCAATCACTTCGGCCTCAACCCGCCCAGGTGTCCGGTCAGAGCGGTGTATTTCTCGTTGCCTTACTCAACGGCACGCCGGTCGGTTGCGGCGCGGTGCGCGCTCATCCATGCGGAGACCGGCGAGTTCAAGCGGATGTACGTGGCGCCGTCCGGGCGCGGAAATGGATTTTCGAAGCGACTGGTGGCTGGCTCGAGGCGGAGGCGCGGGCGCTGGGCGCCAAGCGGCTCGGGCTCAAAACCGGCATCCGACAACTGGCGGCGCTGGCACTCTATCGCGGCGCGGGGCTTCAACCGATTCCGCTGTACGGCGAATACCTGGTCCCCCCCGTGACCAGTGGGTGCTTGGGGGAGGAGTTATAGGTCGGGGTTTATCCCCGCTATCCGGGATTGAGGGTCGGGCGTCAGTCCGAATGAAAGGCATATCGGGCGTAAAGCCCGACCTACGACGAACGCCGGCTTGGGTGGAGGGACGCGTCCCGGGCCCGCCATCGCCCTCCCAGAACCTAGCTGCGGGCACCGGAAAACACCGTCCCGCCCTTCTTTCGCCTCCCCCGGGCATCTCCGGAATTGACGTGGATTTTACCGTCCCGTTTCCTGTTCGGCATGCACGCCCCCTCGACGGTTGATCCCCGGGTCAAATACAAGCGCATCATCCTGAAGCTCAGCGGCGAGGTCCTGCGCGGGGGCACGTCCGGTGATCCCATCGATGCCGCGACCCTCGAGAAGATCGGTTTCCAGGTGAAGGAGATCCATGAACTCGGCGTCGAGGTCTGTGTCGTCATCGGCGGCGGCAACATCTTCCGCGGCCTGAACGGCGAAAAGCGCGGCGTGGACCGCACCACGGGCGACTACATGGGCATGCTCGCCACCGTTATCAACGGCCTCGCGCTGATGGACTGCCTCGAGAAAATGGACGTCCGCACCCGCGTGCAGAGCGCCATCCCGATGAACCAGATCGCCGAGCCGTTCATCCTCCGCCGGGCCATGCGCCACCTCGAGAAGCAGCGCGTCGTCATCTTCGTCGCCGGCACGGGCAATCCCTACTTCTCAACCGACACCACCGCCGCCCTCCGCGCGTCCGAGATGCACGCCGACATTATCATGAAGGCCACGAAGGTGGACGGTATCTACAACAAGGACCCGAAGAAGCACCCCGACGCCGTCAAGTACGAGGAGCTCACCTTCATCGACGCGCTCAAGCAGCGGCTCAACGTCATGGACTCGACCGCGTTTTCCCTCTGCCTCGACAATAACGTGCCCATCCTCGTGTTCGATCTGGCCGATGAGCACGCCATCAAGCGGGCTGTCATGGGCGAAAAGGTCGGCACGCTGGTGAAGAACTGAGCGGCGGACCGCGGGTTACGTTTTAAGTGTTAGGTTTTACGTTTCGGCCCCAGGCCGTTGGAATCCTCCCCGCTTATTTTCGCGTCGCGTTTGGCGAACCTAAAACTTAACACCTAAAACCGAACACCCAAACCCATGGCCCACCCCATTCTCACCGACGCGCAGACCAAGATGAAAAAAACCGTGGATTACACGCTGCATGAGTTCAGCGCGATCCACACCGGCAAAGCCACGCCCGCCCTCGTCGAGGGCGTGATGGTCGAGGCCTATGGCTCCATGGTGCCGTTGAAATCCTGTGCGGCCATCAGCACGCCCGATCCGCGCATGATCCAGATCCAGCCGTGGGACGCCGGCCTGGCCAAGGCCATCGGCAAGGCGATCCAGGAGGCCAACCTCGGCTTCAATCCCATCGTGGACGGCAAGCTCATCCGCATTCCCCTCCCCGACATGAGCCGCGAGCGCCGGCTCGAATTCGTCAAGACCTGTCACAAGCTCGCCGAGGACGGCCGCGTACACGTCCGCAATGTCCGCCGCGACTCCCTCGAGTCCCTCAAGAAGGCGAAGCTGCCCGAGGACGAGGCCAAGCGCCTCGAGAAGGACATCCAGACCGCCACCGACAAGTCCATCAAGGACATCGGCGACCACCTCGCGCACAAGGAGAAGGATCTGCTCACGGTGTGAGCGTGCGGCGCACGCTGGTCATTGGTCATGGGTTATAGGTCGTAGGCTGCTGACCATCCGCCTTCCCCAAGGCCATCATACCCATGACCTCTCACCCCTCACCCATGACCCGTTTGACGACCAGCCGCCCCCGGCGACTCGTCGTCAAACTCGGCACCGGCGTCCTCACGTCCGGCATTGGCGAGCTCAACACCGCGCGCATTGCCGCCGTCTGCGCCGGCATCGCCGCCCTGCGTGCCCGCGGCACCGAGGTTATCGTCGTGTCGTCCGGCGCCGTCGGCCTCGGCATGGGCCGGCTCCGCCTCGAGAAAAAGCCGAAGGAGATCGCCAAGAAGCAGGCCTGCGCTGCCATCGGCCAGTCCCTGCTCATGCAGACGTGGCAGGCCGGCTTCGCGCCGCACGGTCTCACCGTCGCGCAGGTGCTGCTCACCCACGACGATCTCCGCCTGCGCTCCCGCTACCTCGGGGTGCAGGAGACGCTCCGCCAGCTCATCCGCTACGGCACGATCCCGGTCATCAACGAGAACGACACTGTCAGCGCCGCCGAGATCAAGTTTGGCGACAACGACATGCTCTCCGCGATGGTCGCGAGCCTCACCGGCGCCGAGCACCTCATCATCCTTTCCACCGCGCCGGGCCTCATCGACCTGAAGGGCACGAAGGAGATCATCCCCGTCGTCGAGCGCATCACGCCCGAGATCGAGGCGATGGCCGGCGGCACCACGAGCGAGACTGCCACCGGCGGCATGGTGAGCAAAATCGCCGCGGCCCGGCTCGCCACCAAGTCCGGCTGCGGCGTCTTCATCGCCAGCGGCGCCGAGCCCGAGATCCTCGCCAAGCTGCTCTGCGGCCGGGGCCCGGGCACGTTCTTCGTCCCGAGCGGCCTCCCGCTCGTCGCGCGCAAACGCTGGCTCGCCTACTTCCAGCGCCCCGCCGGCACCCTCACCCTCAACGAGTGTGCCGTGCCCGTCCTGCGCGAGCAGGGCCGCAGCTTGCTCGCCGTCGGCGTGACCGGCTCCCGGGGCGAGTTCGCCGCCGGGGACATCGTCAATCTCGCCGGACCCGACGGCATCGTCTTCGCGCGCGGGCAAACCGCCTTCGGCAGCGACGAGATTCCCGCGCTCGCCGGCCTGCAGGGCCCCGCCGTCGCGGCGCTCTATCCCGCCCGCAAACGCCTCGAGGTCATTCACCGCAACGACCTCGTGCTGCTTTGATGGACTTCACGGTGCGTCAGGCCGGGGCGGCCGACTGCAATTGGCTCTGGGCCACCAAGACCCGGTGCCTCCGGGCCTACATTGAACAGACGTATGGCGCATGGGACGAGGACACCCAGCAGGCCCGCTTCGACGCCGGGTTCATCCCCGAGGAAATCCGGATCTTCGCCATCGGGGGCCGGGATGCCGCCTTCACGGCCGTCCGGTACGACGCCGACGTGATCCAGCTCTTCAATCTCATGGTGACGCCGGAATTCCAGAACCGCGGACTCGGCACCGTCATCCTGCGCCAGTTGCTGACGGACGCCCAGGCGCGCAACCTGCCGGTCCGTCTGCAGGTCATGAAGGTCAACCCGGCCCGCCAGCTCTACGCGCGGGTCGGTTTCAGGGAAATCCCCGCCGAGGAAATTCCCACGCACTACCGGATGATCTGGCGGCCGGTCTGATTTTCGCTTTGCGCCTTCGCCGCTTTGCGCGAGCTTGGGGCGATTCATGGAGATTTCCCTCGACGCCCCGCGCCCGCCCGACGGCATCCCGCCGATTGATTTCCGCGCGCAGCTGAACGACGAGCAGTTCAACGCCGTCACCGCCGCCCCCGGCCCGCTGCTCGTCCTGGCCGGCGCCGGCTCCGGCAAGACCCGCACCCTCACCTACCGCGTCGCCTACCTGCTCTCGCAGGGCGTGAAGCCCGGGGAGATCCTCCTCCTCACCTTCACCAACAAGGCCGCCAAGGAAATGCTGCACCGCGTGCAGGACCTCACCGGCATCGAGCCGGCGCGCTTCTGGGGCGGCACCTTTCACTCACTCGGCCACCGCGCGCTCCGGATCTACGGCGAGGCGGTCGGGCTGCCGAAAAATTTCACCATCCTCGACGCCACCGAGTCCGAGTCCCTCCTCAAGCAGGCCGTCGAGGCCGAGGATAAGCTCTTCTTCAAGGACAAGACCAACCCCCGACCCGGCCCGCTCTTCAACGTCCTCTCCCTCGCGCGCAACACGCAGCTTCCCCTCGCCGAGACGGTCACCAGAAACTTTTCGCAATACGCCGACATCAGCCACCGGCTCCCGGCCTTCGACGCCGCCTACACCAAGAAGAAGCGCACGCAGAACGTCGTGGACTACGACGACCTGCTCGAGCTCTGGCTCAAGCTCCTGACCGACGCCCCCGAGGTCGCCGCGTATTTCGCCCACCGCTTCCGCCACGTGTTGGTGGACGAGTACCAGGACACCAACACCATCCAGGCGCAGATCGTGGACCGGCTCGCCGCGCACCACTGCGTCATGGCCGTGGGTGACGACGCGCAGTGCATCTACTCGTGGCGCGGCGCGGACTTCGAGAACATTATGACGTTCCCGGACCGCCACCCAGGCACCGTCATCCACCGCATCGAGACGAATTACCGCTCGACGCCCGAGATCCTCGCCCTCGCCAACGGCGTCCTGCTCGCCCAGCCCAAAGGCCGCCATTTCGACAAGGAACTCCGCGCCGCCCGCGGCCACGCGCAAAAGCCGTTCCTCGTGCAGACGATGGACGACCGCGAGCAGGCCGAATTCATCCTCAAGCGCATCCGCGCGCTGGTCGAGGACGAGGGCGTGGCCATGAACGAGATCGCCATCCTCTACCGCTCACACTTCCTCGCCCTCGAGGTGCAGGTCGCGCTCTCCCGCGCCGGCGTTCCCTATCACATCACCAGCGGCGTGAAGTTCTTCGAGCGCCAGCACATCCGCGACGCCGTCGCGCTGCTCCGGTTCGTGTACAACCCCTCCGACGTCACCGCCTGGTCGCGCGTCGCCGTGCTCCTGCCGAAGATTGGCGAGAAGGGCGCGCAAAAGATCTACGCCGCCGCGGCCGACCACGCGCGGCTGCTGCAGAAGGACTTTCTCGACGTGCTCCCCAGC
Source organism: Verrucomicrobiota bacterium (assembly GCA_003402695.1). Classification (GTDB taxonomy): domain Bacteria; phylum Verrucomicrobiota; class Verrucomicrobiia; order Opitutales; family Opitutaceae; genus Opi-474. The sequence goes on from QQNC01000002.1 coordinate 19,338, forward strand.
GACGACGTGAAGAGCAAGGTCGCCAAGGATGCGCGCGAGGACTGGCAGAACTTCTGCGATTCGCTGAAGCAGGTCTCCGAGGTGATGCGCACCGGCAAGCCCAGCGAGGTGGTCGAGACCGCCGTGGACGGCTGGTATGGCGACTACCTCAAGGGGGCTTACGCCGACTACGTGGACCGGCTGGATGAATTGAAGGCGCTGGTCGGTTTCGCCGTCCGGTTCGAGGAGATGCAGGACTTTCTCGCTCAGATCATGCTGCTCAACTCCGAGACCAGCGACCGCCAGGTGGATCCCGACGCCGAGGCAGTCAAGCTCACCACCGTGCATCAGGCCAAGGGCCTCGAGTACGACGTGGTCTTCCTGATCGGCCTCGCCGACGGCCAGTTCCCCGGCCGCCGCTCCATCGAGGCCGGAGACGTCGAGGAGGAGCGCCGCCTGTTCTATGTCGCCGTCACGCGCGCCCGCAACGAACTCTACCTGAGCTACCCCAAAATCGCCTCGCGCGCCGGCCCCGGCGGGATGATGCTTACGCCCAGCCGTTTCATCCTCGAGCTCCCGACCGACCTCTACGAACCGCTGAAAATCAAGCGCAGCTACGCCTGGTGAACTCCGCCTCCCTTTGCCGTCGTTTCGCCCTGCTCGCCCTCGCGGCGGGCCTGGCGCCTTCGCCGGCCCGCGCGCAGGACGTCGCCGCCGACATGGCGATCAACGCGCCGAAACCCGCCAATGTCCGGATCTATCCTGACCTCGCCTATATCCAGGGCGGCAGCCCGCGGCAGAAGCTGGACCTTTACCTGCCTTCCCCGGTGCCCGCGGATCCGCTCCCGCTGATTGTCTACCTCCACGGCGGCGGGTGGAAAAAGGGCAGCAAGGCCGACGGCCGGCGGTTCGCCTTCCGCATGGTGGCCCAGGGTTACGCCGTCGCCTGCATCGGCTACCGGCTCAGTGACGAGGAGCTGTTTCCGGCGCAACTCGAGGACGGCAAGGCCGCCGTGCGCTGGTTGCGCGACCACGCCCCGCGCTACCGGATCGATCCCGAGCATATCGGCGTGACCGGCGTCTCCGCGGGAGGATTTCTGGCGATCATGATGGGCGTGACCCATTCCACGCAGCTGTTCGACATCGGCGAGCATCTCGGCCAGTCCAGCGGTGTGCAGGCGGTGTGCGATTTTTTCGGCCCCACCGACCTGGTCCAGCTGCACGAGTATTCCCGCGCAGCCCGGACGCCCCAGGCGGATGAAATCGTGAAACTGCTCGGCGGTGATCCGCACCTCCAGAAAATCCAGGCCCGCAAATCCAACCCGCTCACCTATCTGGATGGGGTCGCCCCGCCCTTTCTCATTGTGCAGGGCGTCAACGACACCGTGATCCCGCCCGCGCAAAGCCAGCTGCTCTACGCGGCACTCAAGAAGCAGGCCCTCCCCGTGCACCTGCACCTGATCCATGAGGCCGGGCACACCGGGCCGGCGTTTGTCGCGCCGGACATCAATGCGCTGGTGGACACTTTTTTCACCCGCACGCTCAAACCCGGCCGGCTGGAGCCGGAGAAGGTGCCAGCCTACATCACCTACAGCACCGCGGCGAAAAATTAAGCCTGGGCCGCGCGGTAGAGCCGGAGTGTGTTGCCGCCCCAGAGTTTCGCCAGGTCGCCCTCGGTCCACCCGCGGGCGAGCAGCGCCGACGTGAGGTTGGGATATTCGCCGACATCGTTCAGGCCCGTCACGCCGCCGCCGCCATCAAAGTCACAGCCGATGCCGACATGGTCGATGCCGGCCACTTTGACGGCATGTTCGATGTGCTTGATGTAATCATCGAGCGTTGCGGTCGGGTTGGCGTAGGTGGTCTCAATCCGGTGCCACTCCTGGCCCACCGCCGTCAGCACCTCGGGCGTGAGCACCGCGTCCGCGAGCGACAGCAGCATTGCCGACAGCGCGGCCGTGCGGCCGTCCTCCGGCGACGTCACCACTGCGACCGGCAGCGCGTTGAGCTGGATGACGCCGCCCTGCGCCCCCAGCGCGCGCAGCAGGTCATTGCCGATGTTACGCGGGTGATCGCACACCGCCCGGCAGCCGGAGTGGGACAGAATCACCGGCGACTTGGACAAGCCGAGCAGGTCCGCCAGCGCCTCGTCCGATGCATGCGAGGCGTCGAGGAGGATGCCGAGCCGGTTGCATTCCGCGACAACCTCGCGGCCGAACGGACTCAACCCGCCCCACTCGCGGCCGCGCGGATCGGTGGACGAGTCCGCGAGGTCGTTGTTCAGCATGTGGGTGAGACCGAGCATGCGCACGCCGAGAGCATAAAACTTCCGGACATGGCCGAGGTCACGGCCCAGTGAGTAGCTGTTCTCGATACTCAAGTAGATCGCGCGCCGGCCCTCGGCCTTGAGCCGCAGGCCGTCATCCGCCGTGAGCGCCAGCCCGCAGCGGCCGGCATTTTGCTGCAACACCTGGTGCGTCCGCGCGAAAACCTCGAGCGTCTGCCCGTGAATCGCCGCAAACCCGGCCGGGGTTCGCGCCGCTTGCGTGCTGTACACCGCGAACACCATCGCATCGATCCCGCCCGACTCCATCCGCGGCAAGTCGCACTGCGAACGGTCGGTGGCGTAGTCGTGCTTCGTGCCGAAGTCCCAGCCCGCGCGCGTGAGACTCGCCGTCGGCGTGTCGATGTGGGTATCGATAGTGAAGAGGCGGGACTGGAGCGCCCGGGGATCGGCTGGAGGGGGTATCACGGAATAGAACGGATGAGTGCGGCGCAGCTAAATCAAGGGAATGGCGGGTTGGGCGAAAGCCTGGAAAATTCCCGCCGGAGAGTACAGCCGCGGCACCCGGATAATTCAGCTTCAATCCCGCCCGGTACGAATCCCCGGTCGATATCTGATCCGGGACCTTCGGCCCGCTCGTTGGCCCAAAGGTGGCCGCAAATCCGTGCATTTGCGGGCGGGAATTTCCGGAAGTCATTCCCGGTTGGCCCGTGTAAACGAAAAGTTAGAAATCTCCCCCGTTGGATTTGCACTTGGCGCAGCTCAACCCAACGTATTCAAACACAATCTCTCCTATGTCCTCCACCGTTGAAAACGTCGTTATCATTGGCACCGGCTGCGCAGGCCTCACCGCGGCCATTTATAGCGCCCGGGCCAGCCTGAATCCGCTGGTGCTCGAGGGTCCGCTGCCGGGTGGGCAGCTGACCACCACGAGTGAGGTGGAAAACTTCCCCGGCTTTCCCCATGGCGTGGACGGCTACCAACTCACGCAGAACATGCGGGAGCAGGCCACGCGCTTCGGCACGCGCTTCGAGCAGGCCCTGGTGACGTCCGTCGACTTCACCACGATGCCGCGCAAGCTGGTCGTCGCGGAACGCACCATCCTGGCCCGGACGGTCATCATCGCCACCGGCGCCTCGCCGCGCATGACCGGCATCCCCGGGGAAAAGGAACTTTACGGCGGCAAGGGCGTGACCACGTGCGCAACCTGCGACGGCGCCTTTTACCGCAAAATGGAAGTCGCCGTGATCGGCGGCGGCGACAGCGCGGCCGAGGAGGCTTTGTTTCTCACGCGTTTCGCGAGCAAGGTCTACCTGATTCACCGCCGCGACTCCCTGCGCGCCTCGAAGATCATGGCCGACCGCGCCACGTCGCATGAGAAGATCGTCCCCGTCTGGGACAGCGTGCCCGTCGAGGTGCTCGGCGTGAAGGAAGGCTCGGTCAGCGGGCTGAAGGTCAAGAACCTCAAGACCCACGCCGAGACCGTGCTGCCCGTGAAGGGCGTCTTTATCGCGATTGGCCACATCCCGAACACCGGCCCGTTCGCGCCGCCGCTGGCGGTGGATGAGGGCGGCTATTTCAAGCCGCAGCCGGGCTCGCAGGTGCAGACCAACCTCCCCGGCATCTACGTGGCGGGCGACTGCTCAGATCACGTGTACCGCCAGGCCATCACGGCCGCGGGCATGGGCTGCGCCGCCGCGATCGAGGCCGAGCGCTGGCTCGCCGAGCACCACGGTTGACCGATTTTCATCGCGAGCAACCCGCCAGCCGGGAAGTCCCAGCGGGTAGAGCTGAACACCCTTTGCCTCCGTTAAGGCAAAAAAAACGCCGCCCACTTTCGTGGTGCGGCGTTGAGGGGGATCCGGGCCGGATTTACTTCAGCACGTCAGCGTGGAATTCCTGCCAGCTGTCGAGGTCGTTGAGGTGCACCGCGTCCTTCACGGCCGAAGCGTCGTCCGGCAGGTTGTTGTTCTTGAGGACACCCTGACGGGTGGCGTCGTCATGGTTGTACCCGAGCACGCTCGCGTTGTGTTTCGCGATCGTGGCCTGGTCGAGCTTCACGCCGGGCTGCTGCTTGACCCAAGCCTCGAGCTGCGGATAGGTCGGGCGGCTGTCCTTGATGAACTTCAGCGTCGCGTCCTTGTTCAGGCCAAGCGCGTTGAGGGTCATCATGTCGTAGCCACCGCCGCAGCCGGGATAGCGGGAGTCGAGCTTGCCGCGGGCCTCGAGCGAGGCTTTTTGCCAGAAACGGGGCAGGTGCAGCACGCCGAGCGGGCCGGCGGTGCCAGAGCTGATAAGGGGAATGAAGGTGCTCATGTAATTGCGTGGGTTCGTATAGATCAGAGGTCAAAATGACCGCCGTAGATAAAAATCGTAATGATCAGCCGGGGTTTGTCTAGGTCGCCGTGTAAAAATCGCCGGGGCCGCCGCGATGTCCTCGACCGGTCCCGGCGCGCGGACATACTGCCCGGCATGGTCGCCGACTACCTGACCCGGATTCGCTCGATCCACCGCGCGCTCGGCCTCCCCGCCGGTTATCCGTCCCGGCGGCACCTGCCCATTCAGCGGGAGGCCCGCCGGCTGGTGGTCGCGGCACGGGCCGCCGACGACGGCCAACCCATCCGGCTGAGCCCGCGGGCCGCCGCCGCGTGGAAAAAAATGCACGCCGCCGCCGTCCGGGATGGGGTGAAGCTGCTTCCCTTGTCCGGCTTCCGGAGTGTCGCCCGGCAAACCGCGATCATCCGCCAGAAACTGGCCGAGGGCCAAGCGCTCGCGGCGATCCTGCGGCTGGTGGCCGCACCCGGCTGTAGCGAACACCACACCGGCCGCGCGCTCGATCTGGGTGACTTGAATCATGTCGGTCTGGACGTCGAGTTCGCCAAAACCCCGGCGTTTCGCTGGCTGAAAAACCGGGCGGGTGAATTCGGCTTCCGCCTCTCCTATCCGCGAAAAAACCGCCATGGCATCGCCTACGAGCCCTGGCATTGGTTTTGGATTGAGTAATTAACTAGCTCAAGGACATTAAGATACACTATAGTTTAGAATAGTTCTCATTCCCACTTGCTACTTAGAACCATTCCAATTTGTTCCCACTCCCAGATGTCCACGATGACCACGGCTTCCCCCGACGCCCTCGCCCAACGCCTCGCTGACAGCGGGCTGCGCTCCACGCCCCAGCGCGAGGTCATCTACGACGTGATTCTCCGGAAACGGGATCATCCGACCGCCGATGAGGTTTATGCCCGCGTGCGCGCTGACCTGCCCTCGATCTCCCTCGCGACGGTCTACAACTGCCTCGAAACGCTCGTGCAGTGCGACTTGGTCCGCGCGGTCAATTTCGAGCGCGCCCCCACCCGCTACTGCCCGAATCTCCATCCGCACGCGCATTTTCACGACGAGCAAAGCGGCTCAATTCACGACATCCAGCTTCCCGCCGAACTGCTCGAGAAGATCAGCGCGGTCCTCCCGGCCGGCTACGACGCCAAGTCCCTCCAAATCACCTTCCGCGGCAAGGCCCAGCCTGCCGCCTGACCACCTCCCTCACCCGTCATGTCCCAGCTCGAAATCAAAGATCTCCACGTCTCCATCGGAGATAAATCCATCGTCAAGGGCCTCTCGCTCACCGTTCGCAGCGGCGAGGTGCACGCGATCATGGGTCCAAACGGCACCGGCAAGTCCACGCTCGCCAAGGCCATCGCCGGCCACCCCAGCTACACCATCACCTCGGGTGACGTGCTCCTCGACGGCAAGTCCGTCCTGCCAATGCAGCCCGACGAGCGCGCCCGCGCCGGCCTCTTCCTCGCGTTCCAATACCCGAGCGAAATTCCCGGCGTCTCAATCGCCAACTTCCTCCGCGCCGCCATCCAGGCCCGCCTCGGCGAGGGCGAGGAACTCGACGCCACCGGCTACTACAAGCGCCTCTACTCCAAGATGGACCTGCTCCAGATCGACCGGAAGTTCACCTCCCGCGCGATCAACGACGGCTTCTCCGGCGGCGAAAAAAAACGCTGCGAGATCCTCCAGATGGCCATGCTCGAGCCGAAGTTCGCGCTGATGGACGAGACCGATTCCGGCCTCGACATCGACGCCCTCCGCATCGTCGCCGACGGCGTCAACGCCCTTCGCTCCACCAACCTCGGCGTGCTCATGATCACCCATTACCAGCGCCTGCTGGGCTATATTGTCCCGGACCACGTGCACGTCATGTGGGACGGCCGCATCGTGAAGAGCGGCGACAAATCCCTCGCCCTCGAACTCGAGGCCAAGGGCTACGACTGGGTCAAAAACGAACTCATCCCGGCCTGAACCCCGAACCCTCCTGACCCATGTCCGACGTCACCGATACCGAGTCCCTCTCCGCGCCGATTGCCGACACCGTCGACAATCCCGTCTCCGGCATTGACCAGACCGCCGGTAATTTCAGCTACAAGATGGACTACGAGTTCGACGCCGGCACCGGCCTGTCGGAAAAAACCGTCCGCTACATCAGTACGGTCAAGAAGGAGGCCCCGTGGATCCTCGACTTCCGCCTCGCCGCCCTGAAGCAGTTCTACGCGAAGCCCATGCCGACGCACTGGGCGACGAAGGACCTCGAGAACATCAACTTCGACAAGATCCGGTACTACCTCTCGAGCGGCCAGAAGCCCAAGCGCACCTGGGACGAGGTGCCCGACGACATCAAGAAGACCTTCGAGCGCCTCGGCATCCCCGAGCACGAGCGCAAGTTCCTCGCCGGGGTCGAGGCCCAGTTCGACTCCGAGGCCGCCTACTCCAACATCAAGGACATCGTCTCCAAGCAGGGCGTCATCTTCGTCAACTCCACCGAGGGCCTGCGCGAGCACCCCGAGATCTTCCGCAAGTTCTTCGGCAAGGTCATCCCGACCGGCGACAACAAGTTCTCCGCCCTCAACAGCGCCGTGTTCTCCGGCGGCTCCTTCATCTACGTGCCGAAGGGCGTGAAGGTCGCGCAGCCGCTGCAGGCCTACTTCCGCATCAACGCCGAGAACTTCGGCCAGTTCGAGCGCACCCTCATCATCGCCGACGAGGGCGCTGAGGTGGTTTACATGGAGGGCTGCACCGCCCCGAAGTTCAGCACCTCGACGCTGCACAGCGCCGTGGTCGAGCTCGTCGCGCTCAAGGGCGCGAAAATCCAGTACATCACCGTCCAGAACTGGGCCAACAACGTCTTCAACCTCGTCACCAAGCGCGGCGTCGCCCACGAGGAGGCCGAGATCAAGTGGATCGATTGTAACATCGGCAGCCGCCTCACGATGAAGTATCCCGGCGTCATCCTCAAGGGCCGCAAGGCCCGCGGCGAGGTCATCTCCATCGCCCTCGCCAACGACGGCCAGCACCAGGACACCGGCGCCAAGATGATCCACGCCGCCGACGAGACGACCTCCAACATCGTCGCCAAGTCCATCTCCGTCGGCCAGGGCCGCAGCACCTACCGCGGCGTCGTCCACATCCCGAAGCACCTCAAGGGCTGTAAGAACAACACCGAGTGCGACGCCCTGCTCATCAACTCGAACAGCCGCACCGACACCTACCCGGCCATCACCGTCCGCGGCGAGCGCAACTCCGTCCAGCACGAGGCCAGCGTCTCGAAGGTCAGCGAGGAGCAGATTTTCTACATGCAGCAGCGCGGCCTCACCGAGGGCCAGGCGATGAGCCTCTCCGTCAACGGTTTCATCAACGACCTCGCCCGCCAGTTCCCGATGGAATACTCCGTTGAACTCAAACGCCTCATCGACCTCGAGATGGAAGGCAGCGTCGGCTGACGCCCAGCCATTTTCGAATTTCGTATTTCGATTTTCGACTGGCCGTCACCTCGCCGCAGAAATCCAAATCGAAAATCGAGCATCGAAATTCGAAAATGTCCCAGCCCTCCTCCCCTCTCGCCACTTCCGCCACCGGCAGCTTCACCCCCGAACTGTTCGCCGCGCACCTCGCATCCGTCGCCCACCTGCCCGCCTGGTGGCTGGACCGGAAGCGCGCGGCCTGGGACCGCTTCACCGCGCTGCCGCTGCCCAAGCGCACGGATGAGTCATGGCGCTTCGCCACCCTCACCGGCCTCAAGCTCGACGGCTATACCCTGCCGCCCGCCGTCACGCCCGCGGAACTCGGCCACGCGCCCATCGGCATCGCCACGGCCGGCAAACTGGTCTTCGCCAACAACCGCCTGGTCGCCGCGGAACCCATCTCGGCCGAACTCGCCCAACAGGGCGTCATCTTTGAGACCCTGCAAAACGCCCTGCTGAAGCACGGCGACCTGGTGAAGGCGCACCTGCTGGCCCAGCCCCCGAAACAGGGCTCCGAAAAGTTCTCCGCCCTCCACACCGCCCTGCTGGCGGACGGCGCGTTTGTCTACCTGCCCAAAGGCGTCGAGCTCGCCCTGCCGCTCGCGGTGTTTCACTACGCCGCCGGCCCCGGCGCCGCGGTTTTCCCGCACACGCTCGTTATTGCCGAGGAGGGCGCCAAGGCCACCGTCGTGGATTTCTTCCGCTCCGCCGACGCCGGCGCCCACTTCGCCTGCGGCCGCAACGACCTCTACGCCAGCCACAGCGCGCAACTGACCTACGTCGCCGCCCAGACCTGGTCGCGTGAATCCCTCTCCTTCCAGTCCAACTCCACCGTCGCCCGCCGCGACGCCCGGGTGCTTGCGCTCAACCTCCATCTCGGCGGCCGCCAGTCGCGGCACGAGAGCCACAGCCAGCTCCAGGCCCCCGGCGCCCACAGCGAGATGCTCGCGCTCACCGTCGCGCACGGCACCCAGGAGTTCGACCAGCGGACGCTTCAGATTCACCAGGCGCCGCACACCAGCTCGAACCTGCTCTACAAAAACGCGCTGCTCGCCTCGGCCAAGACCATCTTCTCCGGCCTGATCGTCGTGGATCCCGACGCGCAGAAGACCGACGCCTACCAGAGCAACCGCAACCTGATGCTCAGCGACGACGCCGAGGCCAACTCCCTCCCCGGCCTCGAAATCCAGGCCAACGACGTCCGCTGCACCCACGGCGCCACCTCCAGCCGCATTGACGCCGAGCAGGAGTTCTACCTCCAGGCCCGCGGCATCCCCAAGGCCGACGCGGACGAGCTGCTCACCTTTGGCTTCTTCGAGGAGGTCCTCAGCAAGCTCGACCACGCCCCGCTGCACGACGCCCTCATCGACCTGATCAAAATCAAATTCAATCCGCCGGTTTAGGCGCGAGCAGGTTTAAGTTTTAAGGTTTAAGGCTAACCCACTCACGCCCGACCTCGTCCGACTCTCACCCGGCGCACGACTCCTCCCTTACAACTTACCCCTACACCTTACAGCGCCATGCCCAATAACGACCGCCTCCTCTCCCGCGACGTCACCGCGACGCAGATTCCCTCCGGGGACAAGACCCCGCTGACCGCCGGCACGCGCATCACCATTTCCCAGACCCTCGGCGGCAACTTCACCGTCACGACGGACTTCGGCCTTTTCCGCATCGACGCCAAGGATGGCGACGCCCTCGGTGAGACCGTGGCCGCCACCACCGTGACCGCCACCACGCTCGCCAACGGCGCCCCCGATCCCGCCGCCGTCTGGGACCAGCTCCGCAAAGTCTACGATCCCGAGATTCCCGTGAACATCGTCGACCTCGGCCTCGTTTACTCGATGGACATCTCGAAGCGCGACGACGGCGCCCACAAGGTGGACATCGCCATGACGCTTACCGCGCCCGGCTGCGGCATGGGCCCCGCCATCGCGGCGGACGCCAAGGACAAAGTTTTGCTCATCCCCGGCGTCTGCGACGCCGACGTCCGCATCACCTGGGAGCCAGCCTGGAACCAGTCGATGATCAGCGAAGAGGGAAAGATGAAGCTCGGCCTGATCTAAGGAAGGCCGCGCCGGCTCAGGGCGGGCTGCCCACCGCGGGCGCATTACCTTCGCGGGGCTTCGGGCGCCAGACCCGCACCGGGCTGTGCCCGAAGTAGGTGTAATAATCGATCTGCTCTTCCTTGTCGTAGTTCTGCTTCAGGATCTCCTCGGAGCAGAAATACGGGGCATCAAACTCGCTCAGCACCAGGGCGTACTCCCGCGCCTTCACCTTGCGGGTCACCTCGGCGATCGTCGCATCATAGTTCTGGCCCAGCACCGCGATCTTGGGATCGCGGCCGGCGCCGTTGTCGGCAAAGGCAAAGCCGATGAACATCGTGTTGCCGTTGTGCAGCACCCGCCGGCCCGCGCGCTCAAAGATGTCGGTGGTGGACGCGATGCCGAGCACGTCACCCCGCGCGGAGAAGATCAATTGCTCGATCCGTCGGTACGGCGCGACCGAGTCCGGCACGGGCGGGATGGCAGGCCGTTCCAGCCAGTTGGTCGCGAAAATCGCCGCGATCAGATACCCCGCCAGCAGTACGCCAAACCCCAGGCGCAGCCACGGGCGGTTGAGCGCATAGGCGGCCAGTACAAACATCAGCGGGAACAGCAGGTGCAGGTGATAGGTGAAATAGGCGCCCGCGTTGCGCCCCATGAAAAAATACACGATCACGAGGAAGATCATGAAGACCAGGCCGAGCGCCACGAACCGCCGGTCCTCGGGCCGGTTCGGCGACTCTCCCCCGCGCCGGATGACCTGCCGCCGCCAGATCCAAGCCCCAAGGCCATAGAGCATCGCCAGCAGGAAGGGCCACCCACGCGTAAAGAGCATCGTCGTGTGCATGATCGAGATCTCGTCGCTCGAGTTCAGCGCCGCCCCGCCGCGCTGCACGACCACGGTCTCGATGTAATAGTACGGGAAGATGATGCAGCAGGCGACGAACGACAGCCCGAGGAGCGCAAAAAACTTCGCCCCCAGCACGCAGGACGCCCACTTGTCGCGAACGATGAAGCTGCCCAGCAGCGTCGCACAGCCCGCCAGCGCAAAGTAAAACTTGGTGTGAAAGGCGATGAACGCGCAGACTAGGCCGAAGATCACGGACCCGCGGGTATAGTTGCGCTCCCACGGCACCAGGATGCCGAGCAGGAAGAACAGCCAGCCCAGCAGATCGGGCCGCGCCGTGATCATGATGTTGTCGAGACACATCCAGTGGTAAAACACCACGGTCAGCAGCGCGATGCCCAGCCCCGTCCCCGCCTTGAGCATCAGGCGCACCAGCACCGCCAGCGACAGCAGCAGCAGGACCAGGTTGACGAGGCGGTGCGAAGTGTAGTCGATCCCGATCAACGGCTTGAGCGCCAGCATCAGGTAATTGTAGAGGGGATCGAAGCAGTACGCCGCCCCGGGCAGCTCATTCGCGGTGTAGGGATTCCGGCCGTGATCCAGCAGCCAGGTCACATGCCAGATGGCCGGCTCATTGTACTCCTGCGGCCCCGGCTGGGTGATGATCTTGATGTGGGTGAAGAACAGCGGGAGAAACCAGCCCAGCGCGATCACCACGCCCGCGAGGTTCACCAGCTTGGCCGCCAGATCCAGCCACCGGCCCTGCCAGCGGGCGATGAACTGGTCACGCAACTGCAGCAGTTTTTCCGGCAGGGGCATCGCTCGGAAATGGCGCAGGAACCCACCGGCGTAAACCGAAAACCCCTTTCGGCCCTAGGGCCGTTCAGCCCTGCCGCGGCTGAAACGCCCACTGCGTCCCGGAGAACAACCCGCGGTCGCTGAGCTTCAAATCCGGGATGACCAGCAGCGCCATGAAGGAGAGCGTCATGAAGGGCGCATCCAGCCGCGAACCCAGCTGCTTCGCCCGCGCATCGAGCGCCGTGTAGCGCCGCGCCACCGTCCGGCCGTCGGCGTCGGACATCAGGCCCGCGATCGGCAGCGGCAGCACCGCCTTCCGTCCCCCACCCACCACGCTGATCCCGCCCCGGTGCGCGATCACGAGGTTCACCGCGGCCGCCAGCGACTCGTCGTCCCCGCCGACCGCCACGATGTTGTGCGAGTCGTGCGCCACCGACGAGGCCAGCGCGCCCGTCCTTAGCCCGAAGCCCCGGATAAAGCCCACCGCCACCGGTGCGGACCGCGCATAGCGGTTGATCACGGCGATCTTCAGGAGGTCCCGGGCGGGATCGGCCACGACCTGGCCGGCCATCACCCGGGCCCGCAGCCGCAACCGGCGCGTGATCAACTGGCCGTTGAGCGCCTGGATGACGTTGAGCCGGCCCTTTTCCGCCAGGACGGAAAAATCCGCCGCCCGCCGCGGCAACGCGCGGAATTGATTGACGATGCGCGCCGGCTGGCGGGGCAGCCGGCTGCGGCCGCCCGCGGCCACGAGCTGGCCGTCAAGCCAGGTGCGACGCACGCGGAAATTCCTCCAGCTCTCCACCTCGATGAAATCCGCCGGGTCCCCGGCGCGCAGCAGGCCGACGGGGAGACCGTAATGCCGCACCGGGTTGACCGTCGCACAGGCAATCACGTCAAACCGGTCGGCCCCCAGCGCGAGCGCCCGGCGCACGTGCTCGTCGAGATGCCGCACCATGAGCAGGTCCGGATGCAGGTCGTCGCAGCAGAACATGCAATGCGCCGCGTCGGTCTTCAGCAGCGGCGCCAAGGCCGCGAAATTCCGCGCCGCCGAGCCTTCGCGGATGAGGATCTCCATTCCCGCGGCCCGCTTGTCCTTCGCCTCGCCCAGCGTGAAGCACTCGTGGTCCGTCGTGATGCCGGCCGCCGCGTACTGCGCGGCCAGTTTTCCGCGCAGCCCGGGCGCATGGCCGTCCACCGGCTTGCCGCGCTTTTTCGCCGCCGCGATCATCGCACGCAGCGACGGGTCACCGGCCAGGACCCCGGGGAAATTCATCACCTCGGCGAGAAACCTGACCTCGGGCCGCGCCAGCAGTTTCGCCACCGCGCGCGCATCCAGTCTCGCCCCGGCCGTCTCAAACGTCGTCGCCGGCACGCAGGGCGAGGCGCCAAAGAAGAACTTGAACGGCGAACGCCGCCCGTCCGCGATCATGTAGTCCACGCCGGCCACCCCGAGCACGTTCGCGATTTCGTGCGGATCCGACACCGTCGCCACCGTGCCATGCACCACGGCATGGCGGGCAAACTCCGCCGGCGGCCGCATCGAGCTCTCGATGTGGATGTGCGCGTCCACCAGCCCGGGCAGCAGCAATCGCCGGCTCCGGACCCGGTCATCGCGCGTGATCCGGCGGATGACTCCGCCGGCCACCTCGATCGTGCCGGGGAACTCGGTCCGCCGGTGCACATCGACAATGCGGCCGGAGATGCGTTGGACGCTCATGCGCGGCCAGAGTTGGGCGTAGCCCAGGCGATGGCCACAAAAAGGCACAAGAAAGCACCAAAAAAGGGCTCTGCACCCCTCCATCTGCCTGGCTTTTTATTGCGCTTTTTTGGGCCTCTTCGTGGCATCTGCTTCCCCTGGGAACGGGCAAACCCACTTGCCAACCGCCCGAAGCCCGCCAACCTTCGCAACCTATGCATTGCGACAATCTTCAACCCGCCCTGTCCGCCCCGCTCCCCCGTGCCGATGAGGACGAGGATGACGACGAGTTGGAAACCAAGGCGGCCAAAAAGGAAGGCGCCGGCCCGGTGGCCATACTGATCCAGAAGAAGTTTCTCGCGCAGCGGAAAATCTTCCTCTGGGGCGCCGTGACCGACGAGACCGCCAAGGACATCACCGAGAAGCTGCTTTACCTCGAGGCAATCGCCCCAGGCAAGGAGATCACCTTCTACATCAACACCCCCGGCGGCTCCATTACTGCCGGCATGGCGGTGTATGACACGATGAAGCTCATCACCTCGCCCATCACCGTAGTCGTCACGGGCATGGCCGCCTCGATGGGTTCCATCCTGCTGTCGGGCGCGCCCAAGGGCCGCCGGCTGCTCTACCCGCATTCGCGCGTGCTCATCCACCAGCCCCTCATCTCCGGCCGCATGGTCGGGCCGGCCACGGACATTAATATCCAGGCGAAGGAAATGGAAAAAATCCGCGCCGAGTTGAACCAGATCCTCGCCACCGCCTCGGGCCAGCCGCTCGAGCGCGTCAACCGCGACACCGACCGCGACTTCTACCTCAATGCCGAGGAAGCCATCGCCTACGGCCTGGCTGACCGCATCGTGGACAAGGTCTGAGCCGGTTTCTCCGTTCTCTTCCCCCTAGCGCGGCCCTCACCGGCCGCGCTGTTTTTTTGGTTCATCCGCCATCGTCGGCCGGGCTTTACACCCGACATCGGGATAATTTTCCAAACTGTCGGGCGTAATGCCCGACCTACGGCAAACCGGCCCAAGAACAGTTATTTGCTTACCGCAGGCACGATCCGCTCCAGTTCCCGCGCCCATTCCAGGGACTGCTCCTGGTCGCCGGCGGATTGGGCCGCCGCACGGCCTTCGCGCAAACCCGGCTCCCGCAATTCGGCGGGCAGCGCCGGATCCTGCAGGAGATGGGCGTAGATCTTCCGCGCCTGGGCCGGCGCCTGGACGCGCTGCAACAATCTGGCCGCTTCGAGCGCGAGAGCCCAGTCGTCGGGTGGAAACTCGCTCAGCCGGCCGGCAAATTGCAGTGCGCGCGCCGCCCCGGCCGGGTCGCCCGCCTGCTCCCGTTCGCGGGCCAGGGTAAAGCCCAGTGCGAGGGTGGGCTCTGCGGCCAGGGCCGCGCGCGCGAGGGCGAGCGCCTCCGCCGGCTGATGCCTGGCTTCCAGCAAGTGAACTTCCCGGAGCGTGGCATAACCCGCCAGCCGGGCAGGCAACCCGGCCCGTCCCTGCCATTGCTCCGCCCACGACCGCGCGAAGGGCCGGTACAGCGGGTCGCCAATCGCGATCGCCTGCCAGCTCAGCACCGGTTCGGCAAAATACGCCGCATCCCCGAACGTCTCGCCCCGCGCCAGCGCCTGCAGGAGCAAATCCGGCCGGTGCAGAAAATTTAGGTAGGGTTCATAGACATTCCCCACCGTCGCTGTCACCCCGCGCGCCACCAGCGGCCCGCACCAGCCGGCGGTGGCGGACCGCAGCGTGGCGGCGGAAAAGCTGTGGACATGCACCGCGATGGCGCCGGGCGGAAATTGAAACCCCGGCAGCGTGAACGGCCCGCTCAGGTCACCGGCGTACCAGCCGAAGTAGAGCACCGGCGCATCGCAGCGCGCCGTGACGGGAAAAGTGGCGGGCATCCGGTCCACCTCGAGATCGAAGCCCAGCGCCGTGAGCTGCGCCGCCACCGACTCGAGCCAGCGGTCGCCGTCCGGGTGCTTGTTCGCCACGTCCACATAGGCGCGCCCAAACAGGCCCATGCGCTCCGCGAAGATGGCGCGGTCCACCAGCGCCAGGGCGTCCGCGGCGGTCGGCCCGTCGAGTCGCGCCACTTTCACGACCGCCGCCCGCTCCCACCCGGTCGGGGTATCATTGTGATACAGTGGGTTCGGCACGAAGCCGTTGACCGGGTAATTCGTCTGCGTCAGCAGGCTCAGCTCGGAATCGACCGCGCTTTCATTGGTGCGCAGTTCGGCCCGGTCAAACGGTGGCGGCCGCGGTGCGGCCAGCTCGGGGGCATTCGCAATGCGCAGCGGCACGCCGCGGCAAATGACGAGATAGGAGATGCGGTGCCCGCCGATGGCGTATTTCTTTCGGCCCACCGCGTCCGTCAGCGTCATCGGGATCGCGTCGATCCACGAGCGCCGCACGAGTTCATCCTGCACCGGCTGCCAGATTGTCGCCACGAACTCCGGCCAGCTGATGGTCTCGGCCTGCGCCATGGCGAGGGCGAGGATGTTTTCCCGCGGCACGCCGCGGCGCGCGGCGTAGTGCTCCGCGATTCGCAGCGAGTCGGGATCGTCGCGGTTAGCCAGCAGGATGACGCGGGACGCCAGTGATCCGGCACCCAGCCCGGGAGCCGCCAGCACGAGGGCCAGCCACAAGGGCGGGATGATTTTCCACAAAACGCTCAAGCCCGGTGACTGTGTCCGGTTGACGCGCAATTTCGAGGCCGGATTCGCGCCGCTTGCCAAACCGGCTGCGAGCTCCTTTCCTCGGCGCGGCGATGGATTCCGCCTTCCCTTCCGGGTAAACCGTCCCGCCCCGCGGGACTGATAATTCCGGCCAAACCCCAACCACCGGTTCTTGTCATGTTCATCTACCTCCTCATCGCCCTCGGCGGCGCCCTCGGCAGCATCACGCGCCACTGGCTGACCGAGTCGGTCGCCGCCCGCCTCGATGGCCCCTTCCCGTGGGGCACGTTTCTTGTGAACATCACCGGCTGCATCCTCATCGGCCTGTTCGCCACCCTGCCCGCCGGCGGACGCCAGCTCAGCCCGACCGAGACCCGGGCCTTCCTGATGATCGGCATCTGCGGCGGCTACACCACGTTCTCCGCCTTCAGCCTGCAGACGCTCAACTTGATCCGCCTCGGCGACTGGACCCGCGCCAGTGCCTATGTGGCCGGCTCCGTGGTGCTCTGCGTCCTCGGCGTCTGGCTCGGCTCCCGGGCCGGTGCCGTGTTTTTCCCCGCGCCCTCGCCGTGAGCAATTCCTGGCTTTTCTGGTCGCTGCTCTCCGCGCTGTTCGCCGGCGCCACCGCCGTGCTCGCGAAAATCGGCGTCACCGGCGTGGACTCGAATCTCGCGACGGCTATCCGCACCACGGTGATCCTCGTGTTCGCCTGGGCGATTGCGCTGGTGACCGCCCGGCCCGGCGCCCTGGCCACGCTCGGCTCCCGCACCTGGGTGTTCCTCGCGCTATCGGGGATCGCGACCGGCTTTTCCTGGCTGTGCTATTTCCGGGCGTTGCAGCTCGGACCGGCGTCGCAGGTCGCGCCCATTGACAAGCTTAGCGTGATCTTCGTTCTGGCCTTCGCCGCGCTGTTTCTGCACGAGCCGCTCACCCTGCGCAGCGGCCTCGGCGGCCTGCTGATTGTCGCCGGCGCGGTCGTGCTGGCGTGGAAGTGAAAATGCAGGGCGGAGTCTCCTGCCCCCGCCTGTGGTTTGTGTGCCTGCACGGAACGTTGCGCGACGAGCGCGCGACCCACGTCCAGCAAGGCGGGGTCGGGAGACCCCGCCCTTCAATTATTTTCCCGCCGCGTGGCGCCTGAGCAGCTGCGCGCGCAAAAATTTGTCGGGTGGCGCGTTGCGCCACGCCGTGACCCAGACGGCACCGAGGGTTTCCCCACCGCGGAGCAACTGGTCCTGCAGGAAGGCCGAGCCCTCGGCGCTCACCGGCTCCGGGTCTTTGCCCTTGCCGTGCTCTTTCGCGAAGGTGTCGCCAAGCTTGCCGGCCTTCTCGAGCTGGTACACCGGCTCGACCAGTTTCAGCGTGCCCTGCAGGTAGGTCATCATCGCGACAAACATCGGGTCGCGGTCGTCGTCCTGGGGCAGGAGCACAATCGCCTGCGCGGACGTAACCCGGGGCACAAGGGTGGCGGTCCGGATCCCCGCCTTGGCGATGAGTCCGCCGTCAATCCACTGGTGGATGCCCGGCCACGTCGTGTAGCCGTTCGGATTGGCGCCCACCCAGCCGTTGTGGTGTTTCGTAGAGTGCAGGGGTTGCGCGCCGTCGCCGACATAGTGGCCCATCACGCCCATGGTGTAAATGATGTTGGCCTGCGCATTGGCGACTTCCTCGGGGGTGCCGAGTTCCTGGAAGGCCTTGAGATAGGAAAACTCGGACTGCAGCTTGCCGTACTGCTCAGCGATTGCCCACGGCGCGAAGCCGGGCCATTCGCGGGAGTGGTCGGCGTTTTTTTCCGGGTCGATCGCCGCAAAATTTTCCGGATGCGCGGCGCGACCGGCGGCAAATTGCTTGGCAAACTCATAGCGCAGCGAGGGCACCTTGCCGCCATCGAGCCCGGCGTCGGCCAGATCCTCGAGGTCCAGGTAGTGATCCACACCGTTGACATGCTTCAGCGGTAGGACGGCAGAGTTGCGCCAGCGATCCGGCTCGCCGGCCAGGAACGCAATGCGCTCGGCCGCGGCGGGCTCGTGCACGAACGCCGGGAAGTCCGCGGGCAGCGAGGCCAGCGCGAGCTGGTTGACGATGCGGTGGCCCTCGTAGTCCCAGGCCTGCAGCGCGGCGGCGGGCAGGAGCATCAGGGCGAGGGTCGCGAACACGGAGCGGAACATCGGTTTCATGATTTGGAATTTTGGGGTAAGACGGCGGGATGCGCCGCGGGTGGCGGTGAAATTCTTTCCAGCTGGTCCGCGTAGGCGCCGATGCCACTGGCGAGGCCCTCGGCGATTTGCTGGAGATAAGCCGGGGTGGCGGCGCGCCGGGCCTCGGAGTCGTTCGAGAGGAAGACCGACTCCACCAGCACGGCCGGGCATTTCAACCCGCGGAGCACGATCGAGTGCATGGTCTTTTGCCCGCGGTCAAAGGTCTTGAGCGTGCCAATCACCTCGCGGTGCATGCAGTGCGCCAGCAGCGCGCTCCAAGGATCAAAGCGGTTGACCTCCGATGGCGTGGTCTCGGCGTCGTCCTTTTCGATCGCGCCCCACGCGCGGTCCGAGCGCTGGCCGGCCCGGGTGAACGTGTACACCTCCGTGCCGCTCGTCTTGGTGTCCGGGTAGAGCGAGTTGAAATGGATGCTGATCAGGAGGTCCGCCTTCGCGCGGTTCGTGATATCGGCGCGGGCAAGAAAATCCGCCTGCTTGTCCGGCCCGAGTTGCCGGTCGTCCGTGCGGGTCAGCACCACCTGGTAGCCGCGGGTCTCGAGCAGCCTTTTCAGCCGCTGCGCCACATCGAGGGTCAGCGCCTTTTCCTTCAGCTTCAGCGGCTTGTTTTCCATGCCGTTGTCCTGGCCGCCGTGACCCGGATCGAGGACGATGATCCGGGGCCGGCCGAGCAGCGGGCCCAGCAGCGCCGGGCGCAGCAGGGGTGCAAGGCAACGCTCCAGGTCCGTCTTGCTGATATAGAGCGCCCCACCGTGCTGCAGGATGGGATTGCCGAGGAAAACGCGCAGGCCGTTGACCGCGATCTCGCGGCTGCCGCCGGTCAATTCGATCCGGTTCGACGCATCCAGCAGCGTGAGCCGGCGGGTGGATTCGACCCAGGTGGACTTGAATCCGAGGAGGGCCGTCACGTCCCGCAGCGCGAAATACTCCAGGCCGATCAGGCGGAGGACGGGCAGCGACGAAGGCTTGCCCCTCGCCGCGGGCCCCTGGTTGGCCGCGACCGCGGTCAAGCCGGGGCGGGTCGGCGCCACGCGCGGGGCGGAATCCACGGCTAACAGCCTGACCGGAACCAAGGTCGCGACCAGCGCAAGGCGTAAGCCCGCCGGGAACATGGGGCGTGAATCAGCCCTCGGTCGAGTCGGCGTCACCCGGCGCGTCCGGCGCTTCGGGCTCGCCGTCATGCTCGGCCTGCTGGTCGTCCTTCACGTGCCACTTCAGCTTGCGCTTGTTCACCGGGAGCGGCGTGAGCATCACGTGGATGTTGCGGCCGATCAGCTTCGGGTCGGCATCGGGATGGCCCATACCGGCGAGCTCGCTCACGGCGCGCTTCATCACGTCAAAGCCGATCTCGGTGTGGGCCATTTCGCGGCCGCGGAACTTCAGGCGGAGCTTCACCTTGTTGCCGTGGTCCAGGAACTCCTCGGCGTGGCGGAGCTTGGTGAAAAAGTCATTCTGCTCGATGCGCGCGCTGAACTCGATTTCCTTGATCTTGCTCGCGGTGGATTTCGAGTGGGAGGTCTTCTTCGACTCCTCGTACACATACTTGCCGAAATCCATGATGCGGCAGACCGGCGGCGTGGCGTTGGGCGCCACCTCGACGAGGTCGAGCCCGACCTCAAGCGCCAGGGTGACGGCCTTGGCGGTGTCAATCACGCCGAGCTGCTTGCCCTCGGGGGAGATCACGCGGACCTGGGGAACCTTGATGCGGTGGTTGCGGCGGATGGCCGCAAACGGGTCGACATTGCGACGCTGATAAGAGCCGGGGCGGCTGCTGCCGCCGGCGGAAGGAAACGAAGTGGCCATCAATAAGGTTTGGTCTGGGTGCTAGGCGGGGCGTTTTTTCGCCGGGAAGGGCCGGGATGACAACACCAATTTAGCTCTAAGGTTCCCGTTTCCGCCCATTTTGGGCTCAAACGCTGAAACTCTCGCCACAGGAGCAGCTCGCCTTGGCATTCGGGTTCGAGAACTTGAAGCCGCCCGCCACCAGCGCGCTGGAGTAGTCGAGCTGGGTGCCCTTGAGGTACAGCGCGCTCTTGCTGTCCACCACCACCGGCATGCCGGCCGTGCGGACCAGGATGTCGCCGCGCTTCGGCGCCGGCACGAACTTCAGCTTGTAGCTCAGGCCGTTGCAGCCGCCACCCGAGATCGCCACGCGCAGGAAGTCCCCCTGCCCTTCCCGGACCCGCAGGGTTGACGCCTTCGCCCCGGCGGCGGCGGTGAGTTGCACGAGTTGCTCGTTTCCCTCGCGGACCCCCTCGGGCAGGGCGGTAAGTGTGGCGGTTTCAGGCATGGCGAGGGAAACTATCGCGCGGCCCGGAACTTTATCAAGCGCCGGGCGACATTCACGGCGTTGGTGAAACTCTGCGCGCTCGCCGTGCCCTGGCCCGCGATCCCAAAGGCCGTCCCATGGTCCGGGCTGGTCCGGACCAGCGGCAGGCCCAGCGTAACATTCACGGCCTCGTCAAAATCCACCGCCTTCAGCGGCGCGAGCCCCTGATCGTGATAGAGCGCCACCACCACGTCGAATTCGCCGCGGAGCGCGCGCGCGAACAGCGTGTCGCCCGGCTCGCAGCGCGAGAGCCCGGGAAACTCCGGCCGCAGGTGATCGAGCGTGGGGTTGATCAGCGCGGCCTCCTCGGAACCCAGCAGGCCGCCCTCCCCGGCGTGCGGATTGAGGCCGCACACGCCGATGCGCGGCCGGGCCACGCCGTCCGCCTGCGCGAGTTCATTCGCCGCGGCAATCGTCCGGCGGAGCAGGTGCGGGCCGAGCAGCCGCGAAACCTGGTCCAGCGGCACATGCCAGGTCGCCAGCGCCACCCGCAGGCGGCCGCCGCAAAACGCCATCACCGGGTCGCCGCCCCAGCGCGCCGCGAAAAATTCCGTCTGCCCGGGAAACGGATAGCCGATCCGCGCGAGCCATTCCTTGCTGACCGGCCCGGTCACGACGCCCGCAAACTCGCCCGCCTTCGTCCCCTGGGCCGCCCGCTCCATCGCCGCCCACGCCACCAGCGCCCCATCGCCCGTGGGCGAGCCCGGCGTGGCGACAAAATCCTCCAGGCCCGCGGCGATTTTTTTCGCCGGCGTGTTCAGCGACGCGAGCCACCGCGCCGGCCCGATCACGGCCACATCCTTCGCCTCGGCGGCGTGCGCCGCGAGCCAGGTGGCGATGATTTCTGGCCCAACCCCCGCCGGGTCGCCGCAGGTGATGGCAAGCTTAGCGGCCATCGGGCTCTTCCACCGCGGCCCGCCGCGCGCGCGCGAAGCTGCGCTTGCCGTCCGCGAAGAACTGCAGGAAACGCCCGGCCTCGGGCGTCGTGAATTTTCCGCCCGCCAGCACCGCGGCGGCCACCGTGCGGATGTTGCCGGGGGTGAAATACACCTCGTGGAAAACCTGCTTCAGCTCCGCGATCGCGGCGCGGCTCACCCCGCGGCGTTTCAGGCCCACGACGTTGAAGCCGATCACGTCGTCGCGCTCGGCGACGAGGGTGAAATGCGGCACATCGCGCGTGATCGCGGCGTGACCGGCCACCATGACGCCCTCGCCGATGCGGCAATGCTGGTGCACCGCCGCCCCGCCGCCGAGAAAGGAGTGGTCGCCCACGCTCACATGGCCGGCCAGCAGCGCGGCATTCGCGAATACGACCAGGTTGCCCACGGCACAGTCGTGCGCCACGTGGCTTGCGGCCATCAGGAAGCAGTTTTCCCCCACGGTGGTGAAATCCCCGGCGTGGATGGACCGGTTCACCGTCACGTGCTCGCGCAAAACCGTGCCGGCGCCAATGCGCACCCCTGAGGCGATTGTGCGGTCGAACTTCACGTATTGCGGATCCCCGCCGATCACCGCGTAGGGATGCACGACCACGCGGTCGCCGAGCACGCAATGCCGCGTGACTATCGCGCCGGCCATGATTTCGCAGTCCGCCCCGAGCTGGGCGCCGGGTTCGACGAGGGCCGTGGGGTGAATGAGGGTGGGCATTGCGGGTCAGGCTTTGGGGCGACGCGCCGCGGACGCGCGGTCGGGAAACATGTCGAGCTGCGCGTCCTTCAGGAGGTCGTAGTTTTTCAGGATGCGCATGACCTGCAGCGTGTCGCTCTTGCTGTAGTTCTGGTTGATTTCGATCTTGTCGAGGATGTCGAGGAGCATGGCGCGGAAGGAAATGATGGCGTCGATGCCATGGGCCTTGAGTAGCTCGACGCTCTGCGAGCGGAAGGGCTCGGCCGTCGGCAGGCTGGGCAGCACGAGGATCTTGGTGAGCGCCCCGCCGCCGTCATCCTCGGTCTCCGCCGGGAAGAAGCGCGTGACTTCCTTCAGCACGTTTTCCTCGAGGAACCGGAAGATCTCCGGGCTGCTCTTGAGCGTGGCCGGCGTGAACACGCCCGTGTGCCAGCCCTTGACCGCCACGATGGCCTTGTGGACTTGGGCAAGTTCGCTGGAAAACAGGAAAAAATCAGGCCGCCGCGAACCGCGCCGCCAGGCCGGGTTGTAGACCACGAGGTCGATTTCCTCGTCGCCGGTCTTCCGGCGCGCGGACACCTGGTATTTGCGCGCCTGACGGACGAGGAAGCCGTTCTGCTCGAAATACTCGCGGACAATGCCTTCGTCGATGGCGGACATGGCGGGGACTTAACCCGGGGAAGACGCAAAAGTCACAGCGAATCCACCGCGCCGACGGCGCGGAAACACGCCTCGACCTGGATCGGCGTGATGCCGTCCGACCGGGTGACGGCCACGCCCAGTGTTTGGAGCACCACAAACCGCGGCAGTCCGGCACGGACCTTTTTGTCCCGCGCCATGACGGCCAGGAGGGCCGGGAGCGCCAGCGGCGCGCGCAGGCGGATGGGCAGCGCGTGGGCAGCCACCACCGCGTCGACCCGCGCGACGTCCGCGGCGGAGAGGGACCCGAGTTTCGCGGAAAGCCGCGCGGCCGCGCACAGGCCGATCGCCACCGCCTCACCGTGCAGGTAGGTGCCGTAGCCCGCGACCTGTTCGATGGCATGGCCAAACGTGTGGCCGAGATTCAGCAGCGCCCGGCCGCCGTCGGCGGCCAGTTCGCGCTCATCCGCCTCGACGATGCGCGCCTTCAGTTCACAGCTGCGGCGAATGACCGCCGCCAGGTTGTCACTCGTCATCGTGAGGGGCGCGCGCTCCAACTGCGCCAGCAACGCGGCATCACCCAGCAGGCCGTATTTAATGATCTCCGCCGCGCCCGCGGCAAATTCCCGCGGCGCCAGGGTCGCGAGGAACTGGGTATCAATGAACACGCCACGTGGTTGATGAAAGGCGCCCGCGAGGTTTTTTCCCGCGGTGAGATTGATGCCCGTCTTCCCGCCAATGGAGCTGTCCACCATGGCCAGCAAGGTGGTCGGCACTTGGATAAATTCGATGCCCCGCAGGTAGCTCGCGGCGGCAAACCCGCCAAGATCCCCGATCACACCTCCGCCCACGGTCACCAGCACGCCCGTGCGATCCAGACCCTGGGCGGCCAAAAACTCCAACACCCGGCCCAGTTCCGCAACCGACTTCGTTTCCTCGCCGGCCGCGACCGCCAGCATGGGTGCGGCGCCGAACATCGCCTGCAGCGCCTCGGCCTGCCGCGCGGCAATCGTGCGATCCGTCAGCACGGCGATTTTCCGACCAGCTTTCAGCAGGTCGGCGACCTGCGCCTGGATGGCACTGCGCAGATCCGATCCAATTGAGATCGAATAGCTCCGCTCACCCAAGTTCACCGTTAGCGATTCCGTCATGCGAACGTTAAAACTAATGCGATAACTCAGGTCAACGGAAGCATTTCCGAGGTGAATGAAACGCCGTGATATCCGGTTTCGGCCAGGGAGCTTCCCGCCTCGTCACTTTGCTGCGGCCGGCGGCGCCATCTGCGGCAACCCAAGCCGGCCGGCCAACGGTTCGCTGGACGGCACCGGGATTTTCTGCCGCATTCGTCCCACCCATCGGCCACCCATGACTGTTCGCAAATCCATCTTCTGGCTGCATCTCGCCACCGGCCTGACCGTCGGCCTGGTCGTCGCCGTCATGTCCTTCACCGGCACCGCGCTGGCCTTCGAACATGACATCATCGCGCGCGTCGAGCGTGACGCCCTGCGCGTCACTCCTCCCCCGGCCAACGCCCCTCGCCTGCCGGTCAGCGAGCTGATCAAGCACGCGCGGATCGCGGAGCCCAACCGCCGGCCCACCGCGGTCACCGTGTCCTCCGATCCCGCGCAAGTCGTGCAGGTGGCCTTCGGCCGGGAGGCGACCCTTTACGTCGATCCTTACTCCGGCGCCGTTCGCGAGCAGGGATCAAAAAAATGGCGGGCATTTTTTCAACTGATGGAGGGTTGGCACCGCTTCCTCGGACGCAGCGGCGACCAGCGCGCCTTGGGCAAGGCCGTCACCGGCGCCTGCAACGCCGCCTTCCTTTTTCTGGCCCTCAGCGGCCTCGTTCTCTGGTGGCCGCGCAAGTGGCGGACGAAGGGCCTCAAGCGTTCGCTCTGGTTTCTGCGCGACGCCAGCGGTCGCGCCCGCGACTGGAACTGGCACAACGTCATCGGCTTTTGGTCCGCGCCCATCCTGATCATCCTCACCGCCACCGGCGTGGTGATGTCTTATCGTTGGGCCAACGATCTGGTCTACCGGGCCACCGGCAGTCCCGTGCCCGCGCAACAAGGTCCGGGCAATCCCGGATCGCCCGCCCTCGCGGCGGCCAAAGCCCCGGCCACGGAAGGCCCGCTGGGCCCTGATGCCCTGCTGGCCGCAGCGCGGCAATTTTCACCCCGGTGGGAAGTCACCACGCTCCTTCTCGGTGGCCCGCGCGGCAAGGGCGGCGACCAACGTCCCGCGGGTGAGACCCGTCCATCCGCGGGTCAGACCGGTGCGGAACATCTGGTCACGCCACCGGCAGTCATCATGGTTCAGGAATCCGGCGCCGGGCCGCTCTTCGCCCGGACCTCCCTCACGCTCGACCCTTTTTCGGCCGAATTGCTCAAGCGTGACACCTACGCCGATGGCAGCCTCGGCCGCCGCGTGCGCACCTGGATCCGGTTTTTGCACACCGGCGAGGCCCTGGGTCCGGTGGGCCAACTCCTCGCCGCCCTCGCGTCGCTCGGCGCCGGCTTCCTCGTGTACACCGGCTTCGCCCTCTCGTGGCGGCGGTTCTTCCTGCAGAAGGAAGAAAAGCCGGCGGTGGTTTCCTAGGTGGGTGGAACGCTCGCGCGCCACCCACATCTTGGCCGATATTTTTCCGCTGGTTCCGGCGCGGCGCGCTGTCTAGCTTCGCCGTCCCCCATGAAAAAAGCCCGCGCCCACTTTCCCAAGATCAAGGCCATCGCCTACGAAGGCCCGAAATCCACCAACCCGCTCGCGTTCCACCACTACAACCCCGACGAAGTCATCGACGGGAAGACGCAATCCGCGCACCTGCGTTTCTCCATCGCGTACTGGCACTCGTTCCGCGGCGTGGGCTCCGATCCCTTCGGCCCCGGCACCATCGTCCGCCCGTGGGAAAAGGGCACCGACGCGATCTCGATCGCGAAGACCCGGCTCGACGCCGCCTTCGAGTTTTTCCAGAAAATCCGCGCGCCGTTCTACTGCTTCCACGACCGCGACATCGCGCCCGAGGGCAAGTCCCTCGCCGAGTCCAACCGCAACCTCGACCGCGTCGTGGCCCACGCGAAGGACCTGCAGAAAGCCACCGGCGTGAAGCTGCTGTGGGGCACGGCCAACCTGTTTTCCAACCCGCGCTACATGTGCGGTGCGTCCACGAATCCCGACGCCCACGTCTTCGCCTACGCCGCGGCGCAGGTGAAGAAGGCCCTCGACGTCACCAAGGCCCTCGGCGGCGAGAACTACGTTTTCTGGGGCGGTCGCGAGGGCTACGAGACCCTGCTCAACACCAACCTGAAGCGCGAGCAGGACCACCTCGCCACGTTCCTGCACCTGGCGGTGGATTACGCGAAGAGCATCG
Organism: Verrucomicrobiota bacterium; assembly: GCA_003402695.1. Taxonomy (GTDB): domain Bacteria; phylum Verrucomicrobiota; class Verrucomicrobiia; order Opitutales; family Opitutaceae; genus Opi-474. Next base: position 45,642 of record QQNC01000002.1, read on the forward strand.
GCTTCAAGGGCCAGTTCCTCATCGAGCCCAAGCCGAAGGAGCCCACGAAGCACCAGTACGATTTCGACGTCGCCAGCGGCATCGCCTTCCTCCGGACCTATGGCCTGGAGAAGCATTTCAAGTTCAACATCGAGACCAACCACGCCACCCTCGCCGGCCACACGTTCCAGCATGAGATCGAGGTTGCTGCGGCCCAGGGCCTGCTCGGCTCAATCGACGCCAACGCCGGCGACGAGCTCCTCGGCTGGGACACCGACCAGTTCAACACCAACGTCAAGGAGCTCACGCTCGCGATGGTCTCCATCCTGCGGGCCGGCGGCCTCGGCCAGGGCGGCTTCAACTTCGACGCCAAGCTCCGCCGTCCCAGCATCGACCCGGAGGACCTCTTCCACGCGCACATCGGCGGCATGGATGCCTACGCCCTCGCCTTCAAACTCGCCCGCCGGATCCTCGCCGAGGGCAAGTTCACGCAATTCCTCAAGGACCGCTACGCCAGCTTCGACACCGGTTTCGGCCGCGACATCGAGAAGCGCCGCGTCGGTTTCCGCGACCTGAACAAACTCGTCCTCGGCCAACTCGGCGAACCGAAGCCCCGCTCCGGCAAGCAGGAGTACCTCGAGAACCTGCTGAACAGCTACCTGCACGGCTGAGGAAGGCGGCGCGGCCGTCTTCCGGTTAGAGGTCATGGGCGACAGGCCATGGGTCAGTATCGGCGCTATGTCGGTCGCGGACGCTTGCTTTCCGTCGTAGGCCGCGAGCCCGCTCGCGCTTAAAAAGCGCCTGCAAGCCGACAGCCTACCTCCGAGCCAGTCGGCCGCACCCATCGCCGATGACCCATCACCCTTCACCTAGGCGCTCAGAACCTTTCTGAGCGCCGCATGCCACACCGCCATCTCCTCCGGCGAACCGATCGAGAGCCGGCATCACTCGGTCAGCGACGCAAAGGCCCGGACCACGACTCGGCGCCGGCTTGGCGCGCAGGGCAATCCGGGGAGCCCGCGCGATGCCGGCGAATGCCGCGCCCGTGGCCTTCAGCCACAGGCGACGATTCAAATGGGTTGGGCGTGCATGGAGGGTGGGCGGCGAAACGGGTCCCTCGCCTGCCTGCTGCAGGAAAGATTCCAAGTCCCCGGGCGCCCGCGGTCCGGTCCGCTGCACCCGAGACCCACAGGCCAAAGATCCGGTCAGTTGGAATTTCTCTCCGTTGCGATCCGGACAACTTTCCCGTCCACAAACAGCACGTTAATCGTGTAGGAGGCCAGGTCCGCCGGCTCCATGGTGCCGCCCTGCGGTCCGCCCGTCCGGAAAGCAGTTTCCCCGGCCCTCGACATGCCAACCGGGGCTCCGTTCGACTGCAGGGTGGGACGCTGGGGCTGATACGCCGATTCCGTGGTGAAATTGGCGTAACGGAAACCGTGGACCGCATCCACATGGGGATAGAACCGACTGTAGGTCCACAGCTCGGCTTTGCCTTCAGGCAGTTCCGGAGTCGCGACCTTGTCCGGATGGCCCATGGCGATGTAAACCATGCCCGGCGTGAAACCCTGGGCGATCGAGCCCTGGGCGATGTACTTCTTTTGCCAGGGCTTCAGCGCCGCGTATTCGGCCGATTTTTCCTGGGCGCGGGTGGAGACGCCGCCATCGGTTTCGCAACCCGTCACAATCAGGACCAGCCCGAGCGCTGCACTCACAGGAATGAAATTCACGTGCATGATACCGGGGGTCGGGGATGAGCTGACCGGGAATAAAGACACCCTGCAGGCCGGGCGCAATGCCGGTTCGCCGGTCGCGCCGGGCCGCGGCGGTGCTTGCACGAACGAGTTGATAACTTTCCGGTTCAGGACACGTCTTGGGGTGATGAAACTCGTCCTTTCGCTGCTCGCCCTCGGCGCCCTGCTCGCCGGCTGTTCGTCCCTCGAC
>QQNC01000003.1 GCA_003402695.1 Verrucomicrobiota bacterium
CAGTGCCTTGTGATGTGTTTTGCCAGGCTGCGGCGGCGAAAAGGGCAACGGCGTGGACCAGCTGGTAGCGGGCGGCGGTCTCCCACGCGGTGGTCATGCCCCGTTCCAACAGGGTTTCACGGAGGGCATGGGCGCCAAAGGCTCCCAAGGCGACGCCAGTGAAGCCCAGGAGTCCGGCGGCAATGAGGGTGGGGCGGTGGTTCATGGCAAGTGGCTGCAACGCTCGCACATCCGGAGGTCAAAACAAGGCTGCTCTTGCCGGGCAAACCGGCTCCGGTGGGACGTTATTTGCCTCCGAAAACGAAGGTTGACACACCTCGGCGAAACTTTTGTTCTTGGCCTCTTTTCCCATGAAAACCTTCCTCGCCAGCAAGGAGACGATCCAGTCCAAGTGGCATCTTATTGATGCCGAAAGCGTCGTTCTCGGCCGTCTCGCGGTCAAAGCCGCCAACCTTATTCGTGGTCGTCACAAGGCGTCCTACACCCCGACCGTTGATACCGGCGACCATGTCGTCATCATCAATGCCGAGAAGGTCGCCGTGACCGGCAAGAAGGAGCAGCAGAACGAGTACATGTTCTTCTCCGGCTTCGTCGGCGGCGAGAGCTACCGCAAGCTCTCCCTGCAGCGCCAGCGCCATCCCGAGTTCATCCTCGAGCACGCCGTCAAGGGCATGCTCCCGAAGAACCGCATCGCCGCCAAGATGCTGACCAAGCTTCACGTGTTCGCCGGCCCGAAGCACACGCACGAGGCCCAGAATCCCGTCAAGACCACCGTCTGAACATGACCACCGCCACCAACATTTTCCTCGGCACCGGCCGTCGCAAAACCTCCACCGCCCGCGTCCGCCTGTCCGAAGGCACCGGCAAGCTCACGGCCAACGGCCGGAGCTTTGAGAGCTACTTCTCCCACGAGAATTTCGCCAAGCAGGCCTACGCCCCGCTGAACACCGTCGAACTCCGCGAGAAAATTGACGTGACCGTCAATGTCGCCGGCGGCGGCGTCGCCGGCCAGGCCGGGGCGGTCGCCCACGGCATCGCCCGCGCCCTGCAGAAGCTGAATCCGGAGCTGCGCGCCGCCCTCAAGAAGGCCGGCCACATCACCCGCGATCCCCGCGAAAAAGAGCGCAAAAAGCCCGGCCAGCCCGGCGCCCGCAAGCGCTTCCAGTTCTCGAAGCGTTAATCCGCCCGAGTCCTTTTCCCCCACCGCCGACGTCCCGTACGTCGGCGGTTTTTTGTGCCACGATTTCTGGCTCTGGATTTACGAACTCTAATCCGCCGGCGGTTTGATCGGAGGTAACCGAGGGAACGACGGAGGATAACGGGTGCTCCTTTCCCTCGCTTTCCTCCTGTTCAAATTTCGTCTCAGGGGTCTGGGTTTGCCTCGTGGTCTGCCGGGTTTACCCGGTCAAAGCTCCGGTCTAACCCGCCAGCGCAGGGTTGGTTTTCGCGGCGGGGTCGGGTCTAATCCGGGCCGCTTGATCCTAGGACAAACCGCTTCATTTTGTCATAAATCCCGGTTGGCCTATTGTCTGCTATGCGGAAGGGAGACTTACCCGCTTCTTGGGGGTCTTTGCTCCTAAACCAAACCACAACATGTCCCAGAAAACCAACGTAGTCATGACTTGTGCCGCTCTCCTTTTGGGAGCGTTGTCCGCCAGCGGTCAGACCGCCACCGCCCCGGCTCCCGCCGCTCCCACCGCGTCTTGGATCGTCACGCCGGCCTTTGCCTCGCAGTACATGTTCCGCGGCGCTCGCCTGAGTGGACCCTCGTTCGAACCCACCGTCGAATTCGACTACGACACCGTCGCCGTGGGCGTTTGGGCCAACTTCCCGATCGCCGACAAGGTCGTCGGCCAGTCGGATCCGGAGTATGATGTCTATGGTTCGTACACCATCGCGGTGAACGACAGCTTCAGCGTCGTCCCCGGCTTCACGTGGTACAACTACCCGCGCGCTCCCAGCGCCAACGGTTTCTTCAAGGCGACGTTTGAGCCGAGCTTGGCTTTCAACTACACCGTCGCGGGCATCAAGTTCACGCCGAAGTTCTACTATGATGTCGTGCTTAACGGGCCGACGCTGGAACTGTCCGCCAGCCTGGCGCTGCCACTGAAGGATCTCGGCACCGAGCTGGATTTCATCGGCACGGTCGGCACCTTCAAGTGGAAGACCGCCGCGGATAACACCTTCCCGGACCTCAAAAACTATGGGAATTACTTCCTCGTCGGGGTGTCCGTGCCGTTCGCCCTCACCTCCGCCTCCAAGATCGTCGTCGGGGTCGCCTACACCAAGGGCAGCGACAACTACTTCAAGCAGTCCGGTTCGCCGAAGGTGAAAAACACCGCGGCCGTCGGCCGCGGCGTGGTCACCGTCAGCTACGCGTACACCTTCTGATTTAGGCTTCAGCCTCGTTGTAGGAACCGCCCGCACCGTCCTGGTGCGGGCGGTTTTGTTTTTTGGGGCAGGCAGGTGGGGCCTTTGTAGGTCGGGCTTTACGCCCGACCTGCGACAAATCTGGATCGAAAATCCTGCTGGATTCCCCGCACGTCCTGCGCGACTGTGCCCGGTCAAGAAGCGTTGTCCTCCGGGCACGCAATTGAACTTCGATCCGCGCCAACTTTCCTCCGCAGTATAACAACTCAATGAAAACCAAGGTCTTCGTCGATGGCGAGGCCGGCACCACTGGACTAGAAATCCGGGAGCGCCTCGCGCTGCGTTCGGATATTGCGGTCATCCAAATCGACCCGGCTCGCCGCAAGGACGCCTCAGCGCGGGCCGAATGCTTGAATGCGGCCGATATCGCTTTTCTCTGCCTGCCCGACGATGCCGCGCGCGAATCGGCCGCATTGGTCCAGAATCCCCGGACCTGCGTCATTGATGCGTCTACCGCACATCGGTCGGATCCCCACTGGGCCTACGGCGTGCCCGAGTTGTCGCCGGGTTATCGGGCCGCGCTGCGCACCGGCAAGCGCATCGCCAACCCTGGCTGCCATGCCACCGGTTTCGTCCTCGCGATCCGGCCGCTGGTCCAACGCGGAATCATCCCGGCCGACTTCGTGCTCCCGTGCCTTTCGCTCACCGGTTATAGCGGCGGAGGCAAGAAACTCATAGCGTCTTACAACCAATCGCCGCTTCCGGCGTCCTTGCAGAGCCCGCGGCCCTATGCGCTCGGACTGCGTCACAAGCATCTGCCCGAGATGACGGCGCACACCGGCCTGACTTCGTCGCCCGTTTTTGTGCCGGTCGTCGCTAATTTTTACCGGGGGCTGCTCCTTACGTTCCCCCTCGCGCTCGGCCAGTTTCCCTCCCGGCCGCAGCCGGCGGAGCTGCATCGAATCCTCGCTGAAACGTATGCCAGCGAGAAATTTGTCCGTGTGCTCCCGTTCGCCGACGAATCGATCCTGGATGATGAATCTTTCGATCTTCAGGCGTGCAACGGCACCAACCGCTGCGACATCGCCTTGTTTGCGGATGGGGAACGTACAGCCCTGATGGTGCGCCTGGACAATCTTGGCAAAGGTGCTTCCGGTGCCGCGATCCAGTGCATGAATCTCCACCTCGGCTTGGATGAAGGCGTGGGCTTGAAAGCTGAATAGCCGAGGGCCCGTCGCGGCCTTCGCGCGGATGGTTCGCGGTGGCAGGGCGGAGCGATTGCTTGCGGAAGGGGATGAGTGACAATCCGGTGACGCTACCGGTGCGCCCTTTCGTTCTGAAAACCTGCTTGTCAGCTGCGGGTGAATCCCGCACTTCTCATCCTTCAAAACTGTGAACGGCGCGGAAAATTAACGCGGGATACATCGTCCCGCTCCGCCCTTCTTCCCGTCAACGCCCGCGCATCATGATCGAATTCAAAAACAAAGTCCTCTTCGTCGGTTACGGCGCGGTTGCCGAGTGCACCCTGCCCATTCTTTTCCGCCACATCAAGGTGCCGGCGAAGAACGTCACGATCATGGATTTCGAGAACCGCACGGAGAAGCTGAAGCCGTGGACCAAGAAGGGCGTCCGCTTCGTGCGCGACCGCGTGACCGAGGAGAACATGGGCAAGTTGCTCAAAAAGTACGTCGGCCAGGGTGACATCCTCATCGACCTCGCCTGGAACATCGACGCCCTCGAGATCCTGCAGTGGTGCCGGGACAACGGCGTGATGTACATCAACACGTCCACCGAGCTCTGGGATCCCTACAAGACCGGCTCCCACCCGACGGAAAAGACCCTCTACCACCGCCACATGAACCTGCGGCGCATGCTGAAGACGTGGAAGACCAAGGGCGCGACGGCCGTCATCGAGCACGGCGCCAACCCCGGCCTCATCTCGCATTTTGTGAAGCAGGGCCTTCTCGACATCGGCAAGAAGCTGATCGCCGACAAGAAGGTGAAGGGCGCCGCCGCCAAGAAGATCGCGAAGCTCAGCGAAGCCGGTTCGTTCAACGAGCTCGCCCAGGCCCTCGGCGTGAAGGTCATCCACTGCTCCGAGCGTGACACCCAGATCACCAACCAGCCCAAGCAGGTGGACGAGTTTGTGAACACCTGGTCCATCGAGGGCTTCCGCGAGGAAGGCACCACGACCTCCGAGCTCGGCTGGGGCACGCACGAGAAGACGCTCCCGCAGTACGCCTACACCCACAAGGAAGGCCCGAAGAATCAGATCTGCATCGCGCGCATGGGCATCAACACTTGGGTGCGTTCGTACGTCCCGGGCTGGGACATCCAGGGCATGGTCGTCCGCCATGGCGAGGCGTTCACCATCTCCGACAAGCTCACGGTCTGGAAGAACGGCAAGGCCGTCTACCGCCCGACGATGCACTACGCTTACTGCCCCTGCGACGAGGCCATCTCCTCGCTGCACGAGATGCGCGGCTACAATTACAAGCTAAACGTCAACCAGCGCATCATGAATGACGAGATCACCAGCGGCGCCGACGTCCTCGGCGCGCTGATCATGGGCCACCCCTACAAGTCGTGGTGGGTCGGCAGCGACCTCAGCATCGAGGAGTCCCGCCGCCTCGTCCCGCACCAGAACGCGACAACGATGCAGGTGGCGATCTCCGTCACTGCCGCGCTCATGTGGATGATTAAGAACCCGCTGGAGAGCGTCCGCGTCGCCGATGACCTCCCGCACGACTTCATCCTCAAGGTTTCCAAGCCCTACCTCGGCAAGTGGATCTCGAAGCCGTACGACTGGACGCCGCTGAAGAACCGCGACACGACCTTCGACAAGTTCGCCAAGCCGGACCTCGACCCGAAGGATCCGTGGCAGTTCAAGAACTTCCTCATCTCCGACGCCGGTTGATGAGGGGTTGCCCACGGAAAACACGGAAACGATCTTTCCGGACTCAGTTTTCCGTGTATTCCGTGTGTTCCGTGGGCCCATTCTCCTGATCTAAATGCTCTCCAAATCCCTCCTGCAGAAACTCGCTCGGAAGCACGGCACGCCGCTCTTCGTCATCGATCACGACGAGTTGCGGGAGAACTACCGCCAGTTCCGCAAGTACCTGCCGCGCGTGCAGGCTTACTTCGCGGTGAAGGCGAACTCCGACCCGGCGATCGTCCGCACGCTGTACAAGGAAGGCTCGAGCTTCGACGTCGCGTCGATGCCGGAGTTCAAGATCGTCCACGAAAACATCAAGCACCTGTCCGCGAAGCAGCGGCAGGAGTGGATCTGGGACAAGATCATCTACGCCAACCCCACGAAGCCGGCGGATACGCTCGAGAAGCTGAACAAGTACAAGCCGCTCGTCACCTTCGACAGCTTCGAGGAGATCAAGAAAATCAAGAAGTACGCCCCGAACGCCGGGCTCGCGCTGCGCCTGCAGGTGCCGAACACCGGCGCGATGGTTGAGCTGTCGTCCAAGTTCGGCGCGGCGCCGGGCGAGGCGGTCGACATGATCCTCGCGGCGGACAAGGCCGGACTGACGGTCGAGGGCATCAGCTTCCACGTCGGCAGCCAGACGACTAATTTCGACAACTACGTCCAGTCGCTGAACCTCACCGCCAGCGTCTTCAAGGAAGCCAAAGACCGCGGCTACACGAAGATGAACCTGATCGACATCGGTGGCGGCTTCCCCGCGCCGTATGACGCCAGCGTGAAGCCGTTCAAGGAACTCGCGAAGGTGATCAACACCGAGATTGACCGGCTCTTCCCGAAGGACATCCAGATCCTGGCCGAGCCGGGCCGCTACATGGTGGCGTCCGCGGGCTACGCGGTCTCGAAGGTCATCGGCAAGGCCGTCCGCGGCGGCAAGATGTGCTATTACATCAACGATGGCGTGTACCACACGTACTCCGGCGTGATTTTCGACCACTGCAAATATCCGATCAAGGCGTTTAAGGGCGGACCGACGCAGATGTGCTCCGTCTTCGGCCCGACCTGTGACGCGCTCGACGTGGTCTCGATGGCGGAAAACCTCCCCGACCTCGAGCGCGACGACTTCGTGTACAGCGTGAACATCGGCGCGTACAGCCACGCCTCGGCGACGTATTTCAACGGCTTCCCGCCGGCGACGGTCTGTCACGTGAATCAGTAATGTAGGGCGGGATCGCTGATCCCGCCTCGATCGAACGATTTTCGTGGGTCGGGGTTTATCCCCGATATCTGCGGTTGGAATATCGGGCGTAAAGCCCGACCTACGACAGGCAGTTGCGCTGTCGTATAATCCGGTTTCCGTCTCTGCCACCCCATGAAACCCGCCTTCCAGCTCGATTCGCCGGAAACCGGGACCAAGTACTGGATCTTTGTCGCCGCGCCCGATGCGGCGCAGACCCCCGGGTCCTGGTCCACGGTGCTGTGCCTGGATGGCGACGACCAGTTCGAGGCCGCGGTCGCGGCGTACCAAGCGCTCCGCCAGGCCGGTAAGATTCCGCCGCTGCTGCTGGTCGGAGTGGGGTACGGCGCGAGTTACGGCAAGGGCGCGAACCAGCGCGGACGTGACTACACGCCGACGGCGCATCCCTTTGAGCCCACCAGCGGCGGGGCGAAGCCGTTTTTGGATTTCCTCACCGCAACACTCTGGCCGGAACTCAAGCGACGCTACCCGGTGAAATCATCGCCGCGCGGGATTGCGGGTTACTCGCTGGGTTCACTGCTGGTGCTGTACGCGCTGTTTCAGGCGAAGCCGTTTTTCACCCACTATCTGGCCGGGGCCCCATCGGTGTGGTGGGACGACCGCCACATCCTGGGCCAGGCCCAGCGCCGGCGCGACCGCCAGGCCACCCTGCCGGCGCACCTCGCGCTCAGCGTGGGGGAGAAGGACTCGGAATCGATGACGGGCGATCTCGCTTTGCTGGAAGCCCAGCTCACGGCGAAACCCTTCCAGGGCCTGCACTGGACCTCGCAGCGCTTTCCCGGGCGACACCACTTCAACGCCCTGCCGGATGTCTATCGCGCCGGGCTGGCGGCGCTGTTCGGTCAAATCTGACGTAGGTTGCGCGCTTGCGCGCAACGTTGCACGCGAGCGTGCAACCTGCACGAACCTAGCTGCGGTAGTCCGCGTTTTCGCTGACGTATTCGTGCGTGAGGTCGCCGCCGAGGACGATCGCGGCGGCCGTGCCGCCGCCGAGGTCCACGTTGATCTCCACGCAGCGTTCGTGCGGCGGATAGTCGATAGGGGCGGTGAACACGCCGTCTTTGGGCGGGGCGCTCGCGTAGAGCTCGGCGCCCTTTAGGTGGGCGACGAGTGCCTTTTCCTTGTCGGGGTTCAGCTGAAACACGCCGCCGGAGAAAATCTCGATGCCGCCCAGCGTGAGCTTGAGCTTCGACAAGTCCGTGTCGGGGGCGTGGGCGCCGACGTGTTTGCCGATGGCCTGGACGAGCCGGCCGACATTGGGATCATTGCCGGCGACAGCACACTTGAAGAGCGGGGCGTTGACGATCGCCTTGCCGAGGTCCCGGGCGAGTTCCGCGGTGGCGGCGCGCTGGACGGATACCCGGATCACATGGCGGACGCCCTCGCCGTTGCGCACGACATCCTCCGCGAGATCGCGGCAGACGGTGGTCAGCGCCTGCTCGAAGGCGGTGTGATCCACGCCGGAGACCTGGCCGGAGGACAGCAGCGCGACGGTGTCCGAGGTGCTGGTGTCGCTGTCCACGCTGATGGTGTTGAAGCTGGTATTGACGACCCGGGTGAGCATGGCGCGCAGCGTGGCGCGCGGGATGGCGATGTCGGTCAGCACGTAGACGAGCATCGTGGCCATGTTGGGCTCAATCATGCCCGCGCCCTTGGCGATGCCGACGATGGAGCCGCCGCCGACGGTGGCGCGGCGGATTTTCGGGTAAAGATCGGTCGTCACGATGCCCTCCGCGGCGGGCAGGATGGAGCCGGGCGCGAGGGCCGCGGTGACCGAGGGCAGGGCGGTGATCATCGCCTCCACCGGCAGGCCCCAGCCGATGACGCCGGTGGAGCTGGGCAGGATCTGGCTGGCGCCGAGCTGCAGCAGCCGGGCGGTTTCCGCGCACACCCGCTCGGACGCCTCCACGCCGCCGGGGGCGCAGACGTTCGAGATCTTGTTGTTCACGATGATCGCACCGAGGGTGGCGGCGCCGAGCCGCTGGCGGCCGACGATGACCGGGGCGCCGGGAAAGGCGTTGCGCGTGAAGACCGCGGCGTAATCCGGCGTGGGCCGGTCGAGCGCGATGAGCGTGAGCGTCATCTTCGCGGGCTTGGGCGCCTCGCGCGGAACGAAATCAAAGCGCACCGTGCCGACGCGGAAGCCGGCGGGCAGGGCGCCCTCGGCGGCGAGCCAGGCGCGGTGGGCGGCGCGGGAAGCGAACGTGAGATTTGTGCTGGGCACGGAAAAGAAGTGCGCGGGCGGGGCCCCGGAGTGAAGCAGAATTTTGTTCTGTCATCGCGCGCCCGGGCCGCGGCGCGCGCCAATCCAGCGGAAATCCGGATAGATGGCTTCGGCATTCCGTTGATGCGGGATTCCCCGCCATGACACCCAGCTGTAACGCGTGAAAATTTTTGTGGAAATGCGCCGCGGCTGTGCCTTATTTCTTTTTCCTGACTTCGCCCAAATCATCCCCGTGAGCACCGATCCTTTTTCCTCCGACCTTTCCGCGGCCCCGGGCCGCGCGCTTTAACCGCGATGAATGTCGCTGAAATCACGGCGAAGGCCAAGGTGCTGATCGAGGCGCTGCCCTACATCCAGGACTTCCGGGGCTCGATCTTCGTGATCAAGTACGGCGGGAGCTTCATGGACGACCCCGACCCGATCGCCCGCACGCGCGTGGCCTACGACATCGCGTTCCTCGCGGCGGCGGGCATCAGCGTCGTCGTCGTGCACGGCGGCGGCAAGGCCATCACCCGCGCCATGGAGTCCTCCGGCCTGAAGGCCAATTTCATCAACGGCCATCGGGTCACCGACGAGGCCACGATCGCCGTCGTGAAGAAGACGCTCGATGAGATCGTCAACAAGGACGTCTGCGACGCCATCAGCTCGGCCAAGGGCCGGCCAAAGGGCCTCCCGGGCGACACCGTGCTGGTCTGCGAGAAAATGACCAAAGACGACAACGGCAACGCCGTGGACCTCGGCTATGTCGGCGATGTGACCGAGGTGAAGGTGAAACTCATCAAGAAGGAGATGGCGGACGGCTTCATTCCCGTCATCTCGCCCGTGGCCGAGGGCCTCGACGGCAAGCCCTATAATGTGAACGCCGACCTCGTGGCGGGCCGCGTCGCGAGTGCGCTGCGCGCTCGCCGGCTGGTTTACATGAGCGACGTGCCCGGGCTGCTCGCCAACCCGGCGGACCCGGAGTCGTTGATTTCCACGCTCAAGATCAGCCAGGTCGATGACCTGAAGAAGAAGGGCGTCATCGACAAGGGCATGCGCCCGAAGGTCCAGAGCGCCATCCGCGCGCTCGAGGAAGGCGTGCAGCGCGTGCACTTCATCGACGGCCGCCTGCCCCACAGCCTTCTGCTGGAGATCTTCACCCACAACGGCATCGGGACCGAGATCGTCCAAGGCTGATGGCAATTTCGATTTTAGATTTTCGAGTTTCGATTCGTCTGATCTGAAATCGAAATTCGAAAAGCCAAAATTTATGAATCCCGCCTCCATCGTCCGCACCAACACCGCCGAGCTCTACGACGCGAACGTGCTGAAGAATTATTCCCGCGCGCCCCTCACGCTCGTGCGCGGCCGCGGCACGCAGGTCTGGGATGACGCGGGGAACAGCTACCTCGATTTCACGTCCGGCATCGCCGTTAGTGCGCTGGGCCACTGCCATCCCGACTGGGTGGCCGCGATCTCGCGCCAGGCCGGCGAGCTCATCCATGTCAGCAACCTCTTCCGCCATCCCAACCAGGGTGAGCTCGCGAAGCGCATTGTCGGTTACGCCGGCCCGGGCCGGGTGTTTTTCTGCAACAGCGGTGGCGAGGCCGACGAGGCGATGATCAAGCTCTCCCGGCTACACGGCGTCGCCAAGAGCGGCGAGGAGGGGAAATGCTTCAAGGTCATCTGCGCCCAGAACGCGTTTCACGGCCGCATGTTCGGCGGCATGAGCGCGACGCCGCAGGAAAAGATCCAGAAGGGCTTCAAGCCGCTCGTGCCGGGCTTTGTTTTCGGCGAGCTGAACAACCTGCAGAGCTTTGCCGACCTGATCGATGACCAGACCTCGGCCATCATGGTCGAGTCCATCCAGGGCGAGTCGGGGATCCATCCCTGCACGCCGGAATTTCTGCGTGGCCTGCGCCGGCTCTGTGACCAGCACAACCTGCTCCTGCTGCTCGACGAAGTGCAGTGCGGGGTGGGGCGGACGGGCAAATTCTACGCGTTCGAGCATGCCGGCGTGCGGCCGGACGCCATCGCCATGGCCAAGGGGCTCGGCGGCGGGTTTCCCATCGGGGCGGTCTGGATCAGCGACCGCTACGCCGACCTGTTCACGCCGGGTTCGCACGGCACCACCTTTGGCGGCACGCCGCTCGCGTGTGCGGCCGGGCTGGCGGTGCTGGACGTGCTGGCGCGCGACAAGCTGCTCGAAAAAGTCACCGCGCTGAGCGGCCCCTGGATCGAAGACTTTAATCAACTCTCGGCCGAGTTCCCGCAACAGCTCACCGGCGTCCGGGGCCGGGGCTTCCTCGTCGGCCTGCAATTTGCGTCCGACCCGGCGCCCTACCTGACGGCCCTGCGTGAGCGCGGCCTGCTGGTCGTCGGCGCGGGCGGGAACGCCATCCGCGTGCTGCCGCCGCTCATCGCGACGGCGGAGGAACTGGCTCGTTCGGTGGAAATATTCCGGGAAGTCCTGAAAACCAAGGCCTGAGCTCTCCGAAATGTTTGGCTCGTTGGCCGGGCTTCACGCCCGATATCCGGAAATACCCCTCAGGGATCAACCCCGACCTACGGACGGAATCCCCCCTTCACCGGACGCACTTTTCACTCGTGGAACGGCCGGCGGGAGGTATATATCTCCCGGCTTTCATGAAGCATTTCATCAAGGAAACGGACTTTGCGGCCAACGAATTGCCGGGGCTCTTTGCCGCGGCGCGTCGTTTGAAGCAGAGCCGTGGCCAGCCGGCGGCGCCGGTGTTGGGCGGGCAGACGTGGGCGATGATCTTCGCCAAGTCGAGCACGCGCACCCGGGTCTCCTTCGAGGTCGGCATTCATGAGCTGGGCGGCAATCCCTTGTTCCTGAACAAGAATGACATCCAGTTTGGGCGGGGTGAGACCATCCAGGATACCGCCAAGGTGCTCTCACGCTTTGTGCATGGCCTGATCGTGCGGACGTATGACCACAAGGATGTGGTGGAGCTGACCAAGCACGCCACCGTGCCCGTGATCAACGCGCTGACCGATTTTCTGCACCCCTGCCAGATGTACACCGACGCCTTCACTGCGGCCGAGCGCTGGGCCGCCCCGGGCGGTGATCTCGTGGCGGCGCTGAAGGGCCGCAAGATCGCCTATCTCGGCGACACGGCCTTCAACATGGCTAATTCGTGGATCCTCGGCGCAAGCCTGTTGGGGATGAAGATCTCGCTCGCCGGCCCGGCCGGTTATGCGCCGGGCAAAGAAATCCAGGCCCAGCTTAAGGCGGAGGGCCGCGCGCTCGATTATCATTTCACCAGCGATCCCTACGAGGCGGTGAAGGACGCCGACATCGTCTACACCGACGTGTGGACGAGCATGGGTCAGGAAGAAGAGGCAGCGCAGCGGGTCGCGGATATGAAGCCCTACGCCGTGACGGCAAAGCTGTTTGCCGCGGCGAAGCGCGACGCCCTGTTTATGCACTGCCTCCCGGCCCACGCCGGCGAGGAGGTCGAGCAGGCCGTGCTCGACAACCCGCGCTCGATCATCTTCGACCAGGCCGAGAACCGCCTGCACATGCAGAAGGCCATCCTGGCGGCGCTGGCCCGGCCGGCACGGACCTGAACCCACCCCTCTTCCCCTTTCTCCCATGAAAATCGTCCTCGCATACTCCGGCGGCCTCGACACGTCGGTCATCGTCAAGTGGCTGCGCGAAACCTACGACGCCGAAATCGTCACCTTCGCCGCCGACATCGGCCAGGAGGAGGAGCTCAAGGGCCTGCCGCAGAAGGCGCGCAAGACTGGGGCGTCGAAGCACTACACGCTCGATCTCGTCGAGGAATTCGCGCGCGACTTCATCTACCCGATGATCCGCGCCAACGCGATTTACGAGGGCCAGTACTACCTCGGCACCTCGATCGCGCGCCCGCTGATCGCGAAGGCGCAGGTCGAGATCGCCCGGCGGGAAAAAGCCGACACGGTCGCGCACGGCGCCACCGGCAAGGGCAACGACCAGTGCCGTTTCGAACTCACCTACATGGCGCTGAACCCGCGCCTGCAGATCCTCGCCCCCTGGAAGCTCGAGAATTTCCGCAACGAGTTTCCCGGCCGCGCCGAGATGATCGCCTACTGCTCCGAGCACAAGATCCCCGTCGAGGCCTCGCTGAAGAAGCCGTACTCGATGGACCGCAATCTCCTCCATATTTCCTACGAGGCGGGCATCCTTGAGGATCCGTGGTTCGACCCGACGACCAAGGCGAACAAGGGCATGTTCAAGCTTTCCGTCTCGCCGGAGGACGCGCCGAACAAGCCGGAATACGTCGAGCTCGATTTCGTGAAGGGCAACTGCGTCAGCGTGAACGGCCAGAAGCTCTCCCCCGCGGGCGTGCTCAAGGCCCTCAACAAGCTCGGGGGCAAGCACGGCATCGGCCGCGTGGACCTCGTCGAGAACCGTTTTGTCGGCATGAAGAGCCGGGGCGTGTACGAGACCCCGGGTGGCACGATCCTGATGCAGGCCCACCGCCAGGTGGAGTCGCTCACGATGGACCGCGAGGTCATGCACCTCCGCGACTCGCTCATCCCGAAATACGCCGAGCTGGTGTACTACGGGTTCTGGTTTGCCCCCGAGCGCGAGGCGCTGCAGGCGCTGGTGGACGAGAGCCAGAAGTACGTCACCGGCACCGTCCGCCTCAAGCTCTACAAGGGCAACATCATCACCTGCGGCCGCAAGTCGAAGTACTCGCTCTACGACATGAAAATCGCGTCGATGGAGGGCGTGAAGAGCTGGTACAACCAGACGGACGCGACCGGCTTCATCCGGCTGAACGGCCTGCGCCTCCGGGCGCGGAACCTCGCGCAGGGCGGCCCGAAGGTCTGATCGCGAAAACGCGGAAGAGCGGAAATGCCGGGAAGCAGAATCCCGCTCCGCGCTTCCGTTCTTTCGCACCTCCGCGATCCCGCCCGGATGCATCGGAGCAAGGGGCGCAGCCCGACTGCGCCCCGGCGAAACCCGGTCAGTTCAGAACAGTGAGTTCGCGACGATGCCGACGGCGGTGATCGGGCCGGAGTCGCCGAGGCCATCGATGGCGCGGTCGGCCTTCTTGAGCGTACTCTGCGCGGTGTTGTAGAGCGTGTCGTCGTTAATGAGCTTGCCGAGCGTGCCCTCGCCCTTGGCGAGCTTGTCAGAGACGGCGCGGATGTTCGCGACGGAGGCCTTCAGGTTGTTGGCGGAGGCCTCGTCGTAGACCAGCGCCCCGAGGGTGCCCTTGCCGGACTTTATCTGGGCCATGACGGCCTGTGCGTCGGTGACGAAGGTCTTGGCTTCGGCGGCGGTGGACTTGATCTCGCTCACCGCGGCGACGAGTTCGTCGTGCAGGGCGGGGTCATTGATGAGTTTGCCGAGCGTGCCCTCGCCGCTGTTCAGCTTGGTGGTGATCTCCTGCAGGTTTGTCATCGTGGCGGTGATCTTCTCGCCGTTATCCGTGATGACCTTGTCGAGCTTCTGGAACAGGCCCGGTGACTTGCCGTCGCCGCTGATCGCGGTGCTGAACGAGCTGAAGGCCCCCTCGAGTTTCTGGCCGAGGTTGCCGATCTCGGACATGATGGTGTTGATGTCGGGCGTGGCCTGGGTGTGGATCTCGGACCCGGGGACGAGCGGCGCGGCGCCCGCGGTGCCGAGCTCGACGCCAATGTAATTCGTGCCGATGAGGCCGGCCATGACGATGCTCGCGGTGGAGTCCCCGGGGATCTGGATGTTGGGCTCGATCTGCAGGGTCGCCACGCCGCGGCGGTGGGTGAGATCGAGGTGGGTTTCCAAGACGGAGCCGATCGTGACGCCAGCCATGCGGACCTCGTCGCCCTTCTTGAGCTCCTTGAGGCTCTCGAAGCCGGCGATGAGCTTGTAGCCCTCGCTCTTGAAAATGCTCCCGCCGCTGAGGGTGGCGAACGTCACCCAGGTCAGGGCGAGTCCAAGGACGAAGAAAAGCCCGACGCGGGCGGTCTGTTGTGAGTTGTTCATGGTGTCAGGTCTCCAATTGCTTAAAACGGGGGTGCTTGAGGTCGAACTTGGGCGCGAGGAAGTCGGCCACGATGGGGTCCTTGGGCTGTTTCAGCTCCGAGGGCGGGCCGAGGAAGATGAGCTTGCCGTCCATCAGGATGCCGACGCGGTCCGCGATGTTGAGGGCGAGATCGCGGTCGTGGGACACGACGATGGTGGTGACGCGGTACTCCTCGCGCAGGGAGGCGATGATTTCGCTGATGGTGGCCGACATCACCGGGTCGAGCTCGCTGGTGGGCTCGTCGTAGAGCATGAGCTGGGGCTCCATCACGAGGGCGCGGGCGATGGCGACGCGCTTCTTCATGCCGCCGGACAGGTCGGCGGGGAATTTCTTCGCGGTGCCCTCGAGCGAGAGGATTTTCAGCGCGTGCATCACCTTTTGGCGGATGCCGGCCTCGTCGGCGAGGCGGTGCTCACGCGGGTAGAGCGCAAGGTTGTCGTAGACGCTGAGCGAGTTGAACAGCGCCCCCGACTGGAAGACCAGCGCCATGTGCACGCGCTCGCGCGTCACCTCCGAGGCGGCGTCATGGCCGTCCACAGTCACGCGGCCCGAGGTCGGCAGCTCGAGGCCGACGATATGCTTGAGCAGGACGCTCTTGCCCGAGCCGCTGGGGCCCATCAGCACGAAAATCTCGCCGGGCTGCACGGCGAAGGAAACGTCCTTGAGCACCTTGAGGCTGCCAAAATTCTTGGTCAGGTGCTCGACGGTGACGCCGACCGCCGGGATCTCGACCTGCGTGAACGGATTGCGGGTGTGGGAGGTGCCGGACATGTTACGTGAGGATTTGCGTGACGAAATAATCGAGCACGAGGATGAGGATCAGGGAGACGACGACAGCGCGGGTGACGGAGGCGCCGATCTCGCGCGGGCCGCCGCGGGTGTTAAGGCCGATGTTGCAGCAGACGAGCACGACTACGAAGCCGAAGATCTCCGCTTTGACCAAGCCGTTGAGCACATCCTTGAAATGCGTGTAGTGCCGCAGCACGGCAAAGTACGCCTCCGGCTCGATGCTGATGATCGCGGTGTATTTCGAGACGAGCGCGCCGCCGAACCAGCCGACCAGGTCGCCGATGAGCGCGAGCACCGGCACCATCACGAGCGAGGCGGCGAGGCGGGGCATCACGAGCATCCGGGCGGGAGGGATGTTCATCGTCACGAGGGCATCGACCTCCTGGTAGACCTTCATCGAGGCCAGCTCGGCGGCGATGGCGGAGCCGACGCGGCCGGCGACGAGGATGGCCACCATCACCGGGCCGAGCTCGCGGGCCATCGAGAGGCCGACGAGGGAGCCGATGAACTGCTGCGTGCCAAAATTCTGCATCGAATAGCCCGCCTGCAGCGCCAGCACACTGCCGATGAAGAAGCTCAGGATGGCGACGATCGGCAGCGTGGTGTAGCCGATCATGTAGCACTGCTCGATGAAGCGCCCCCATTGCCGCGGCAGGGTGCCCGCGTAGCCAATGGAGCGGATCAGGAGCTGCAGGGTGCTGCCAAAACCCTCAAGGATGGCGGTGATTTGTTTCATGTCAGAGGGCCGGAGGGGGAAGGTTGTTCACTTTGGGCGGGAAATCGAACCAGAACCAGTGGGAGCGCGGCTCGCCGGGGTCGCGTTTCCAGCCGAAGAGACCGTTGCCGAAGGCGACGCGTTTTGACTCGGGGCGCGAAGAGGTGCTGAACAGCGGGCCGAGATGAAACTCCTTTTCGTCGTACTCGTGGCGCCAGGTCACCGCCCGCCAGAGGAGCGACCAGCGCTTGTCGTCGGGCGCGCGCTGGTCGGAGCGGTAGAGTGCAAACAGGGGAGTCCATGTCTCGCGGACGGTGTCATTCTCGGGGAAAAACACGTCCAGGGGGCTGAACAGCTGGAACTGCCGGCGGCCCGCGCCATTGTCCCACTTGCTGAAGAACGGCCAGACATGGGTGCGACCGGCGGGCGCCGCCGCGGGATTGGTCAGGCTCCGCTGCTCGAGGGACCAGTAGAGCAGGTAGAGGAACTGGGTCCGGGTCTGCGCCACGCCGGAATCATCCCACTTCGCCCGGCGCACCAAGGGCCACAGGTACCAGGTCTTGTCCATGCCCTTGATCACCGAGTGCGTGTAGAATGGGCCCCAGCGGTTGACCAAGCGGTTGTCGCCCTCGCCCTGCACGAAAAACGGCCACAGGTAGCGCTGCTCGTGATAGCGATAGGGCAGCGTGCGGTCGGTGTAGCCGAAAAATGGCCAGACATAGTTTTCGTCCACGAATCCGTCGCGCCGCTCGTGGGTGTAGAATGGGATGAAGCCATGCTGCCGGGTCGGCGGCGTGCCGGCGGGGGCGTCCTCCGCAGGCTGGATCGTGTTGTTCCAGGCGAGCGGCCAGAGATAATAGGATTTGTGGAACCGTTCGGGCCGGTCGCGCCAACCGAACAGCGGCCAGAGCGCGAAGCCGGTTTCCCGGCCCCGGGTGGACTGGATGAACGGCCAGGGCGTGGAGGTCGTGACCGAGCCGTTTTTCTCCGATCGGAAATACAGCGGCCAGATCACCCAGGAGAGCTCGTCCTTGCCGAAGCGGTGCTTGATGTTCCCCGCGATGGGAAACAGGGCGCGGTAGGAGGTCTCCGGCGAACCGGTCTGCCGGGAAAACCAAAAGATCCACAGGTCAAAGGCCTTGGTCTGGTCCGTGGAGGCGGTCGCCTGCTGAGGTCCCGCTCCCGTGATGAGATTGAGCACCGTCCACTTGTAGGTGTCGGAGTCCGCCCGGTAGGTGAAGACGGGATAAAGCACCGACGCCACCGTGGTCCGTCCGGCCGTATCCTTGGTTTGGACAAAAAAAGGCCGCACCCCGGACACCGTTCCGCCGTCGGGTCCGGGTTTTTGGAAGACCAGCGGACCGACGCTTTCCGACGAGGTGACATGGCCCGCGACGTCCACCTGGGCGACGTGAGCCGGCCAGAGATTGCGCTCCTCCGCCCCGGCCCGCGCACAGAGCGCGGCCAGGCAGCAGAAAACGGCAATCAGACGGGCAATAGGCATGGAAACAGGTCGGAAAATGGACAGTCAGCGTTAGTGCTGGAAGGCGGGCGACTGTTCCGCCGAACGCGATGACATTTAACGGCCTACGTTGATATATTTCCCGTTCTGGCGCAAATTGTAAGTTGCAGTTTTGGCGCCAGATCGCCGCTCAAGGCCGTCCCGCAACCTAAACCTCGAGACTTCCACCGGGAGCCAGCACGCGAAAGCTTTCCGCGGACAGCCCGGCCTCGGCCCGCGCCTGTTCCAACGCCTGGATCGGGTGCTCACGGCCCTCGTCCGTCAGTTGAAAGGTGCCCCAGTGCATGGCCACGCTGTGGCGCGCGCCGCAGTCGCGGTGGGTCTGCACGGCCTCCGCTGGATTCATGTGCGCGGCCGACATGAACCAGCGGGGCTCGTAGGCCCCAATCGGGATGAGCGCGAGATGAGGCGCGCCGCAGCGGCGCGCGATGTCGCGGAAGAGGGTTTCATCATAACCTGAGTCGCCTAAAAACCACACCCGACGCGCCGCCGTGTGCAGATAAAATCCGCCCCATAGCCGCCGGTTGGTGCCGCCGGCGGAGCGCCGGCTCCAGTGGCGGGAGGGCGTGACGGTTACGGTGAGATCCGGCGCCAGTTCGTGCGCCTGCCACCAGTCGAGTTGGACAATATTTTTTGCCCCCGCGCCCTTGAGCAGCGCGTGATGCCCGAGCGGCGCGACAAACACCGGCTGGTGTTCACGCGCGAGCCGGCGCAACGACGGCAGGTCGCAGTGGTCGTAGTGATCGTGGCTCAGGAGCACCGTGTCGATTTTCGGCAGCGATTCAAAGGCCACTCCCGGCGCATGCACCCGGCGCGGCCCGGCCCAGCTTACGGGGCTGACGCGCGCGGAAAAAACCGGATCGGTCAGCAGGGTGTGGTGCGAGGTTTGGAGCAGGAAGGTCGCGTGATTGACCCAGGTGGCGGTGACGCTGTCGTCGGCCGGCGCCGGCGGCGGGAGCGCCGGGTCAATCTTCACCCATTGCGGCCAGCGCGCGGGCCGGCTGGAAAACTGCCAGCGCAGCACGTCGAGTACGCCGCGCTCTGCCGGCCCGCTGGGATTGAAAAAGGTTTTCCCGTTGAAGTGGTCGGAGACCGGCGGTGTCATGGCCGGTCGTTATGGCCCACGGAACACACAGAATACACGGAAAAACCAGTGCCATGCTTGGAGTCCGCCTTCCGTGTGTTCCGTGGGCCTACCTGCTTAAACAATTCAGAGGTGAACCATGCGCATAAGCGGTGGTCAGGCCCGCGGTATTCCTCTCGTCGTCCCCAAGGGCGATGCCGTCCGTCCGGCGACGGACGGGATGCGGCAGGCAGCGTTTTCCAGCCTCGGCGGCTACGTCGTGGGCGCCCGGTTTCTCGACCTGTTCGCCGGCAGTGGGGCGTACGGACTCGAGGCGCTGAGCCGCGGGGCGGCCGGCGGGGTGTTCGTGGAGAAGAATTCGAAGGCCGCGGCGTGCGTCCGCCAGAATCTCGCGGCCGTGTGCAAGAGCCTCGGCCGCGACGAGGCCGGCGTGGAGGTGTTCCAGGCCGATGCGCTCACCGGGCCGTTGGGCGATGGCGTGCCGGATGTTGTGTTCATCGATCCGCCCTACGAAATCATCCTCGAGGTGGCCCCGGCGCTGTTCGCGCGGTTGGGTGAACTGCTCGCACCGAAGCCCGATGCGCTGGTGGTCTTCGAGATGCCGGGTGAAATCGAACTCACCCCGCCGGGTTGGACGCTCCTGAAACGGCTCGGCAAGGGCATCCGCCAGCCGACCGTGGCGTTTTTCAGAGCAAGCCGAGCTTCGCCCTGACGACCGCGAGCGCGGCGATCACGGCGGTCTCGGAACGCAGCACTCGCGGCCCGAGATGGGCGAAGGCAAAGCCGTTCGCGCGCAGCAGGTCCCGCTCGGCAGCCGACCAGCCGCGCTCGGGTCCGAACGCGAGCGCGACCGGTGACGCGAGGGTCACGGCCGAGAGCGCTTGCGGGGATTCGTAATTGTCGAGGGCGACCCGGGTCACGCCCGGGGGCAGGGCGGCGATCGCCGTGACGAGGGTCTGCCCGTGGGAGACGGCGGGCACCCGGGTGTCGAAGGCCTGCTCTGCGCCGGTGACGAGGTGGCGGCGCCATTCACCGGATGACCAGAGTGAGCTCTGGGCGTAACTGGCTTCACTTTTTTCTGCGCGGAAAAAATGCAGCGCCCCCGCGCCGAGGGCCGTGACCTCGCGGAGGATGTCGCGGGCGGTCTGCGGCCGCAGCAGGCCGATCAGCAGGGCGATGGGCTCCGGCGGCGGTGGGGCCGCGCCCCACGCAAAGGCCAGGGTCAGCGCCTGGTCCCCGATGGCCACGAGCGTGCCCTTGCCGCGCGGGCCGTTGATCAGGCCGGCATCGAACGTGTCACCGGGCGACCGGCGCAGCACGCCGAGCAGATGGGTCGCCCGCGGGTCCGTGCGCGGCAGCGGTACGGACAGCTCGGCGGGTTCGAAGAGGATAAGGTTCACGCGCGTGGCGGGGGCTAGGTGGTCTGATGCAGGTCGGGCTTTACGCCCGACCTTCAGCCACCGGATGTCGGGCGTAAAGCCTGACCTGCGACGGACGCTGTGCCGGGACGATTGCAGATTGCGCCGGGAGAGTCGCGTCCTAAGTTCACCGGTATGAGCTCCCTTGCGACGACGGCCCCGGATGGGGTCTTCAAGAAACTCACGTTGCGTGACGCCACGGTGCTGCTTGCCCTGGCTTGGCTGGTCCCGTTTGCGGTGCATCTCCTGCCGTGGGCCGGGGAGCGTCCACTTGGCGCGTACCTTCTGCCGGTATTCTGGACGACGTTCATCGCGGGATATTTTTACGGCGTGGGGGCGGGCCTCCTCACCGGGTTGTTTTCGCCGGCAATCAACCTGCTCGTGACGGGCCTGCCGGCCTGGAAGTTTTTTGGCGGGATGAGCCTGGAACTGGTGGGGTTCGTCCTTTTCACCGCCTGGGCTATTCGCCAGGCACCGCGGTGCTGGCTGTTTGCCCCGCTGGGTTATCTCGTGGCGAAGACCGTCTCGGCGCTCCTGCTTTCGACGGCGACGGTGGTGGGGCGCCCCGATGCAGCGGGGTATTTTTTCGCCCACATGCTGAGTGGTGGCGCGGCGGGCCTCGTGGTGCTGACGCTGATCCACGGCCTGTTGGTGAAGTTTTATCCCAAGCCCAGCGTTCCGACGAAGGTCTAGCCGCTGCCGCCCGCCCAGCGCGCAACCTGCTCGGCGCGGAGTTGGAGCGCGGTGAACTGCCAGCCGGACCGCGCCCTGGTCGGCGGTAGGGTGAAGAACACCTGCTTCGCCAACGCTCGCGCCGATTTCGGCCTGAAATTGGACCCGGCCTTTCGCGGGGCCTGAGCCCGGCCAGTCGGGCCGCTAAAGCTGGAGCGGGTGGACGGAATCGAACCGACGATACCTCTTTGGAAGAGAGGAGTTTTACCACTAAACTACACCCGCGGTGCAGGGTCCGCAGCTTCGGGGGCAGGCGGAGAGGGGGTCAAGCCTGTGTTCAACGGCGCGCCAACTCCGGCAACTCGCAAGTTTTTTACCGCAAACGGCCGGAAATGAGGTTGCGGGGCGGGGGAGGGGGAGTTTGGCTGCTAGCAGCATGGCCCTAATCACATCTGCATCAGGTCAATCCACGGGCGGGCTGCTCGACGGCTCACCAAAGAATCGTACCAACCTGAAGACGGCGCAGACTTTAGCGAAGCTGAAG
Source organism: Verrucomicrobiota bacterium (assembly GCA_003402695.1). Taxonomy (GTDB): domain Bacteria; phylum Verrucomicrobiota; class Verrucomicrobiia; order Opitutales; family Opitutaceae; genus Opi-474. The sequence goes on from QQNC01000003.1 coordinate 21,534, forward strand.
TCGCTCGAGAAAAAATCGAAGAGTTACAAGCTCCCCATGGGCGAGCTGGCCATTTTCACCCAGCAGCTGGCGTCGCTGCTCACCGCCGGCCTGCCCCTCGTGCAATGCCTCGAGGCCCTGCAGGATCAGACGGAAGACCAGTGCTTCCGCATCGTCATCCGCGACGTCCGCACGGACATCTCGTCCGGCAATTCCTTTTCCTCCGCCGTCCGGAAATTCCCGAACTCCTTCAACACCCTCTTCGTGTCCATGGTCGAGGCGGGCGAGGCGAGCGGCGGCCTGGCGGAAATCCTGATGAAGGTGGCCGGCTATTTCGAGGCCACGGTCAAGCTGACCAAGAAGGTGAAGTCCGCCATGACCTACCCGATCGCGGTCATCGGCCTGGCGATCGCCTTGGTCAACGTCCTCCTGATCTTCGTGATCCCCGTGTTCGCGGCGATGTTCGCGGACTTCGGCGCCAAGCTGCCCGCGCCCACGCAGTTCCTCATCGATTTGTCCAACTTCATGAAGAACATGCCGCCCAAGATCGGCGGCTGGACCCTCGCCCTCGGCGCATGGGCGGTCTACTATTTCGGCGGCAAGTACATCAAGACGCCCAACGGCCGCCGTCAGAAGGACAAGCTCCTCGTCCGGGCGCCCATCTTCGGCAACCTGGTGCACAAGATCGCCCTCTCCCGCTTCTGCCGCACCTACGCGACGCTCATCCGTTCCGGCGTGCCCATCCTGCGCACGCTCGAGATCGTGTCGAACGCCAGCAACAAGGTGCAGATCGAGGGCGCCTGCTCGGAAATCGCCAAGCACGTCAGCCAGGGCGGCCAGGTCTCCGAGGTGCTCGCCGCCAATTCCTTTTTCCCGCCCATGATGAAGCACATGGTCAAGGCCGGTGAGGCCACCGGCAACGTGGACGGCATGATGAGCAAGATCGCCGACTTTTATGACGTTGAGTGCGAGGCCACGGTCAGCGCGCTCACGTCGCTGATCGAGCCGATCCTCATCGTTTTCCTCGGCGTGGTGGTGGGCGGCATCGTCATGGCGATGTTCCTTCCGATCTTCCAACTCGGCGCGGTCGCGGGCGGCCTGCAATAACCGCCCCGTCGCCGATTATTTTTGTCCCGCCCCCGGGCGGTCGCTTCGCCTTCCATGCCTTCCGTCCTCATTGTCGACGACCTTCTCTCGATCCACGAGATGCTCGAGGCGGTCATCCAGCCCACGGGCTTCGCCACGTCGTTCGCCACTGACGGGGAAAAGGCGCTCGTGCGCTACAAGAAGGAGAAGTTCGACCTGGTGCTCGCGGACATCGACATGAAGCCGATGGACGGCATCACCCTGCTCAAGCAGCTCAAGCTGTGGGACCCCAACTCCATCGTCATCATCATGACGGCCTACGCCTCCACCGAGAGCGCGGTGCAGGCGCTGAAGTTTGGCGCTTTTGACTACCTGCAGAAGCCGTTCCGCGTGGACGAGCTGATCGCCACGCTGCGGCGCGGCATCGAGTTCAAGCAGTTCCAGAGCGAGCGGGCCCACACGGGACTCGCCCCGAGTGCGAAAGCCGAGGACATCGAGGGCCGGCTGACCGGCACGAGCCCGGTGATCAAGAAGCTCATCCAGCAGGTAAAGAAACTTTCCGCGGTGCGGTCCCCTGTCCTCCTTCAGGGCGAGAACGGCACCGGGAAGGCCGCGGTGGCGGAGCTGCTCCATGCCGTGAGCGGAGCGGCGGATTCGCAGCTCGTGCGCGTGGACTGTTCGCTCAGCTCGGAGGCGAGTTTCCGCGAGGGGCTGCTGGGGGCGAATGGCGTGGGCGGCACCTGGGTGCACCAGGCCAAGACCGGCACGCTCTTCCTCCAGCACCTGCAATGCCTGTCCCTGCCCGTGCAGAAGGAACTCGTCGGCGTGCTGCGCAACACCGCGCAGGGCTTCCGCCTGATCTGTTCCACCACCGAGGACCTCGAAAAGCTGACCGACGAGGGCAAGTTTCATGACGAGCTGTTCTACCGGGTGGCCTCCCTGCCGGTGCAGATGCCCGCGCTGCGCGAACGGCCCGAGGACATCCCCCTGATCGTGAAAAAATACGCCGGCCGGGCGGCGAATCCGCATTTCGATGCCAACACGGTCGAGTTCACGGATGACGCCATGGCGATGCTCACGGCCTACCACTGGCCGGGCAACCTGACCGAACTTTTCCAGGTGATTTCCAAGGTCGTCACCACGACTGAGACGCGCGTGGTCACCTTGGAGCAGCTGCCGCTGCGGCTGCGCGACCTGAAGCATTGGCCGACGCTCGCGGAATACCTGGCCGGTCAGGAAAAGCAGTACATTGACCACGTCCTGCACACCACCCGGGACGACAAGGCCGCCGCCGCCAAGGTGCTGGGCGTCGACGAGGCCCGTCTCGGGTAGCGCGGCATTTGACGCGGGGCGTGCTTTCCCGCTTGCCGCGCGTTTCGACGGTCTCAACTGTCACCGAAATCTACGCGCATGCCCAAACGCACCGACCTGAAGTCCATCCTCATCATCGGCGCCGGCCCCATCGTCATCGGCCAGGCCTGCGAGTTTGACTATTCCGGCACCCAGGCCTGCAAAGCCCTGAAGGAGGAGGGCTATCGCGTCATCCTCGTTAACTCTAATCCGGCCACGATCATGACGGATCCTGAGTTTGCGGATGTCACTTACATCGAGCCGCTTACGGTTGATTTTCTGGAGCGCATTATCATCGCGGAGCGTCCGTCGGCCCTGCTGCCCACCTTGGGCGGTCAGACGGCCCTCAATCTCTCGATGGAGCTGTTCAAGGCGGGCATCCTCGACAAGTACGGCGTCGAGATGATCGGCGCGAAGAGCGAGGCGATCAACAAGGGCGAGGACCGCGAGCTCTTCAAGCAGGCCATGCTCAAGATCGGCCTCGATGTCGCCAGCTCCCGCACGGTGAAGTCGATCGAGGAGGCACGCGCCGCCGCGGAGTTTCTCGCGATGTACCCGCTTATCATCCGCCCGTCGTTCACGCTCGGCGGCTCCGGCGGGGGCATCGCCTACAACAAGGAAGAGTTCGAGGCCATCGTCACCAACGGCCTGGAACTCTCCCCCGTCCACGAGGTGCTCGTCGAGGAGTGCCTGCTCGGCTGGAAGGAATACGAGATGGAGGTCATGCGCGACCACAAGGACCAGTGCGTGGTCATCTGCTCGATCGAGAATTTCGACCCGATGGGCGTGCACACCGGCGATTCCATCACGGTCGCGCCGGCGATGACGCTCAGCGACAAGGAATACCAGGTCATGCGCGACGCGTCGTTTGCCGTCATCCGCGAGATCGGCGTCGAGACCGGCGGCTCCAACATCCAGTTTTCCGTCGATCCCGTGACCGGCCGCATGGTCGTCATCGAGATGAACCCGCGCGTGTCCCGCTCCTCCGCGCTGGCGTCGAAGGCCACGGGCTTCCCCATCGCCAAGATCGCGGCCAAGCTCGCCGTCGGCTACACCCTCGACGAGCTGCGCAACGACATCACGCGGCTCACGCCCGCGAGCTTCGAGCCGACGATTGACTACGTCGTCACGAAAATCCCGCGCTTTACCTTCGAAAAATTCCCCGACGCCGACCCGACCCTGACCTCCGCGATGAAGTCCGTCGGCGAGGCGATGGCGATCGGCCGCACGTTCAAAGAGTCCATGCAGAAGTGCCTGCGCTCCCTTGAGACCGGCGCGCGCGGCTTCGGCGGCGGCGGCAAGCACGGCGGCGACGAGCCGGTGGACGAGAAGACGATCAACGCCAAGCTGGGCACGCCCAACGCCGAGCGCGTCTATTACATCCGCCACGCCTTCCGCGCCGGCTACACCGTCGAGCGCATCTTCGACCTCACCAAGATCGACCCGTGGTTCCTGCACCAGCTTCGCGAGATCCACGAGATGGAGCTGGCGCTGGCGAAGCACACGCTGGCCTCATTGGACACGGCCGCGTTCCGCCGGGCGAAGCAGTTCGGCTTCTCCGACGCCCAGCTCGCGCACATCCTGAAGAGCGACCTCGCCGCCGTGCGGGCGGACCGGAAAAACCGCGCCATCAACACGACCTACCGCTTGGTGGACACCTGCGCGGCGGAGTTCGAGGCGTTTACGCCCTACTATTATTCGAGTTACGGCGATGAGAACGAGATCATCCCGTCCACGAAGAAAAAAATCATGATCCTCGGCGGCGGCCCCAACCGCATCGGCCAGGGCATCGAGTTCGACTATTGCTGCGTGCACGCGAGTTTCGCGCTGCGCGAGGCGGGCTTCGAGACGGTGATGGTCAACTCCAACCCCGAGACGGTCTCGACCGACTACGACACGAGTGACCGGCTGTATTTCGAGCCGCTGACACTCGAGGACGTGCTGGGGGTCTATGAGCAGGAGAAATGTGACGGCGTGATCGTGCAGTTCGGCGGCCAGACGCCGCTCAACCTCGCCACGGCGCTGAAGGCCAATGGCGCCAATATCATCGGCACCTCGCCGGAGAGCATCGAGCTGGCGGAGGACCGGAAGCAGTTTGCGGCCGTCTTGCACAAGATCGGCCTCCTGCAGCCCGCCAACCGCACCGCGCTCAACGAGACCGAGGCGCTGACGTTTGCCCACGAGGTCGGCTTCCCCGTGCTGTTGCGCCCGTCGTTTGTGCTCGGCGGCCGCGGCATGTTCATCGTGTACAGCGAGGGCGAGTTCCAGGCGGTCATCCGCCAGGCGTTCGAGGTCATGCCGGGCAAGCCGGTGCTCATCGACAAGTTTCTTGAGGACGCCATCGAGCTCGACGTGGACTGCATTAGCGACGGCGAGACGTCCGTCATCGGCGGCATGCTCGAGCACATTGAGTTCGCCGGCGTGCACTCCGGCGACGCCTCGATGGTGATGCCGCCGCACACCCTGAGCGCCGAGATGCTGGCGACGGTGCGGAAAGCCACTTACGCGCTCGCCCGCGAGCTCAAGGTCATCGGCCTGATGAACATCCAATTCGCGATCAAGGACAGCGAGCTCTACGTGCTCGAGGTCAACCCGCGCGCGTCCCGCACCGTCCCGTTTGTCGCCAAGGCCATCGGCGTGCCGCTCGCGAAACTCGCCGCGAAGGTCATGACCGGCCTGAAGCTCAAGGACCTCGGCTTCACCCGCGAACAGACCCCGAAGCACTGGTGCGTGAAGGAGGCGGTGTTCCCCTTTGTGCGCTTCCCCGGCGCGATGATCACCCTCGGGCCCGAGATGCGCTCGACCGGCGAGGTCATGGGCCTCGATGAGGACCTCGGCATGGCGTTCGCAAAGGCGCAGGCCGCCGCGAAACCCGGCCTGCCGGTCAAGGGCAACGTCTTCCTCTCGGTGAAAGACTCCGACAAGGTGCGCGCCGTGGCGCTGGCGAAGCGAATCGAGTCGCTGGGCTTCACGATTTATTCCACCAGCGGCACCGCGAAGACCCTGGGTGACGCCGGCGTGGCGGTGAAGCGCCTCGCCAAACTCAGCGAGGGCCGCCCGAACGCCGTGGACATGATTAAGAACGGCCAAATCCAGATGGTGATCAACACCCCCGGCGGCATGATCCCGCGCCGCGACGAGAACGCCATCCGCGCCGCCGCTTACGCGCACAACGTCTGCCTCATGACCACCATCACGGGGGCCGAGGCGGCCCTGAATGGCATCGATGCCCTCAAGCACAAGCATATCGGCGTGAAACCCATCCAGCATTACAAGGGCAACGTGACGGTGGTGTAATTTTCGAATTTCGATTGGCGATTTTCGATCTCAGAAAATCCCACTTGCTCGGTCGCCGCCTGAGGAATCGAAAATCGAGATTCGAAAATCGAAAATTCCATCATGCTCGCAGTCCGCATCCATGAAACCGGCGGCCCGGAAAAACTGCGGGTGGACGACGTGCCCGTCCCGGCGCCCGGCGCGGGTGAACTTCGACTGCGGGTTGAGGCGGCGGGACTGAACTACATCGACATTTACAAGCGCAGCGGGCTCTACGCCGTTCCGCTGCCGCACACGCTCGGGGGCGAGGCGGCCGGGATCGTGACCGCGGTGGGCGCGGGGGTGACGGATTTCAAGGTCGGCGACCATGTCGCCAGCCCCGCGGTGCTCGGCGCCTACGCGGCCGAGGCGCTCGCGCCGGCGGCGTCAACGGTGCGGGTGCCGGCGGGAGTCGGTTCGCCGCTCGCCGCGGCCGTGCTGCTGCAGGGCATGACGGCGCATTTTCTCGCCGGTGACACGTGCCCGCTCAAGCCGGGCGACACCGTGCTGGTGCACGCCGCGGCGGGTGGCGTGGGGCTGCTGCTCGTGCAGATCGCCAAGGCGCGCGGGGCGCGCGTGTTGGCGACCGTGGGCACCGAGGCCAAGGCGGAACTGGCCCGCGGCGCGGGGGCGGAAGCGGTCTGCGTCTACACGCGGGAGAATTTCACGGCCGCAGCGCGCGCGTTCACCGGCGGGCGCGGCGTGGATGTGGTTTACGACAGCGTGGGCAAGGACACTTTTGAAGGCTCGCTCGCCAGCCTGCGGCCGCGCGGCCTGCTGGTATCATTTGGCAATGCCAGCGGGCCCGTGCCGCCGTTCGCCCCGCTGCTGCTCTCGCAGAACGGCTCGCTGTTTTTCACCCGTCCCTCGCTCCCCCATTACATTGCGACGCCCGCCGAGCTGCGGGCGCGCAGCGGCGACCTGTTCAAGTGGATCGCCGCCGGTTCGCTCCAGGTGCGCATTGGCGCGACGTTTCCCCTCACCGCGGCCGCGGACGCGCACCGCGCGCTGGAGGGCCGTGGGACGACGGGAAAAGTCCTGCTGCTCCCGGCGTGACGGGGAGAACGTGTTAAGGGTCAGACTTTAGGGGTGACGTTTATGACGACGAAGCTGCTCTGCTTTCAGCCACCTAACACTTAATACCTAACCCCTAACCCTCCAGAACCCATGTCCTCCCCCGTCACACTCATCGCCCTGTTGCACGGCCCCGACCGGCCCGGTCTTGTCGCCAAGGTGTCCGGTTGGATCTTCGAGCGCGGCGGCAACATCATGCACGCGGACCAGCATCACGACCGGGAGGCGGGCATCTTCTTTCAGCGCGTCGAGTGGGAAACCAAGGCCGGGGCCGAGGTGGCGGACGCCGCGGCGTTCCGCACTTTTGCCGCCGGGCTGGGCATGGCGGTGCAGGTCACGTCGTCGGCCAGCCGGCCGAAGGTGGTCATGTTTGTGTCGAAGGCGGAACACTGCTTCCACGACCTCGCGTTGCGCTGGCGCGAACGGGAATTTGCGGGCGAGCTGGTCGCGGTCATCGGCAACCACGCCGACCTCGCGGACGTGGCGAAAACCTACGGGCTGCCGTTCCATCACATTCCCGTCACCGCGGAGACCAAGGCCGCTGCGGAGGCAAAGCAGCTGGCGCTGCTGCACGAACTCGGCGCCGAGCTCGTGGTGCTCGCGCGCTACATGCAGGTGCTGTCCGCGGATTTCCTGGAAAAAATCGGCCGGCCCGTGATCAACATCCATCACTCCTTCCTGCCCGCGTTCGCCGGCGGCAAGCCCTACCATCAGGCGCACGCCCGCGGCGTGAAGCTCATCGGCGCCACGGCGCATTACGCAACGCGCGACCTCGACGAAGGCCCGATCATCCACCAGGACGTCGCCCGCGTGACGCACCGTCACGGGGTGGAAGACCTCATTCGCAAGGGCCGCGACCTCGAGAAGACGGTGCTCGCCCAGGCGGTCCGCTGGCACCTCGGCGGCCGCGTGCTGGTCTATGGGCACAAAACCGTCGTGTTCGACTAGGCCGAGCGGAGCTCGGCGGGGGCAGGGAGCAGGGGGCCGGGAGCAAGGGGCAGGATTATTTCAAGTCGGCCTATGCGGGATTCAATCAGGCATGAGCATATGCTGAGATCCGACCTTCCTGCTCCTTGCCCCTGCTCCGGCCGCAACGCGGCCTTTACACGCGGAGCGGGTTTTGCTCTCGTACATCTTCCATTCCCGCCACCCCTGTGCCCATGACCAAGCCGACCGCTCCTTCCGCTCCGAAATCCGCCGGTGATGACCGCAATCTGGTCGCCGTGGACGAAAACTACGTCGCCCTGACCTTCGAGGACCGGTTGCGTATTTTCTGGAAGAAGAACGGCAAGTCCGTGCTCGCCCTCGTGGTGATCGTGCTGCTCGCCATCGTGGCCAAGGGCGCGTGGGACTATCGCGCGGCGCAACAGGAAGTGGAACTGCAGCAGGATTACGCCGCGGCCACCACGCCCGCGCAGCTCAAAACCTTCGCCGCGGCGCATCCCGGCCATGTGCTCGCCGGCCTCGCGCGGCTCCGGCTCGCTGATGACGACTATGCGGCGGGTAAGTCCACTGAGGCGATTTACGGTTACGAGGCCGCCATTCCAGCCCTGCAGACGGGGCCGCTGGCCAGCCGGGCGCGGCTCGGCCTCGCGATGGCCAAGCTCCAGGGCGGCAAGACGGCGGAAGGGGAGGCGGCGCTAAAACAGCTCGCGTCCGATGCCACCGAGACAAAGGGCGTCCGCGTCGAAGCCAACTACCAGCTGGCAAGCCTCGCCAGCGTCGCCGGCCGGTCCGACGACGTGAAGAAATTTTCCGACCAGGTGATGGCAATCGACCCCACGAGCCCCTGGCTGCAGCGCACGCTGCTGCTGCGCGCGAGCCAGCCGATCGCCACGGCTCCGGTCAGTGCTACGCCGGCGGTGAAGTTCCCCGCTACGGGGAAATAAAACCTGGGTTCGTTGCCGTTTGACGGGCGACACTCTCACGGCCGCATTCGGCAAATTGGTCGGGGCGACAGGATTCGAACCTGCGACCTCCTGGTCCCAAACCAGGCGCTCTACCAGGCTAAGCTACACCCCGTACGCAAGAAGGGCGACAGGGGATGCCCGCCACCCCGGGGTGTCAATGCTATCTCCCGAAGTGGCGGGAGATCAGTGGCCGGTGACGAGTTTGTGACGGTTTATGTCATAACCGGGAGTCAGCCCGAAGGGGGCTGGCGTCTCACAACTTAGCGTGCGGTAGCGGGGTTAGCCCTGAAAGGGCCCTTCCGATTGTTTATAATCTCTGCTTGCCACACCTCCCGATTCCGCTACTTGTCGGCACCTAACCTCATATCTATGGATACCATTTCCCGCGAAAATAACAGCATGCTGCCGATCGGTGGAGTCATCGTCGGCGTGATCGCTTTGGCCATCGGTGGCTACGGCGCCATCAAGGCCTCGAGCCTTCAAAAGAAAGTCGACGCGCAGGAGGAAAAGGTCGCCAAGATTGACGGTCTCGAGTCCCAGCTCGGCTCCGTGTCCGCCACCGCCGACAAATCGGCGAAGGACATCGGTTCACTTTCCCGCACCACGCAGGAGGCCTTCAACACGGTCGCCGCGGATCTCGGCAACATTCACGCCTCCCTCACCAAGCTCGAGGAATCCGCGAAGAAGCCCGCCGCTGCCGGCAAGGGTGGCCACGGTCCCGTCGTCGCCGGTCCCGGTGAATACGTGATTAAGGCCGGCGATACGTTCGCCAAGATCGGCCGCGCCAACGGCGGTTTTTCGGGCACGGAAGTCGCCTCGGTCAACCCCGATGTGAACCCGAGCAAGCTCAAGGTCGGCCAGAAGATCAAGCTGCCGCAGAAGAAGTGAGCCGCTGCTTCACTTAAAAATTTGTGCCTCCTCGCCCCCGTGGCAGGAGGCATTTTTTTCGCCCCCATGAATCCGTCCCACCCCGGCCCCGCGCGCTGGGAAAAACTCGCGGGCACGACACTGGCGTCGACGCGTGTGTTCGACCTGCAGAGCACGCGCTTCCGGCATCCGGGGCGCGCGGTGGAGCGCGACTTCGTGGTCATCCGTCCGCCGGACTGGGTGAACGTCCTCGCTCTCACGCCTGATCACCACCTCGTGCTGGTGAAGCAATTTCGCTTCGGCATCGACGGCTTCTCGCTCGAGATTCCGGGCGGCATGATGGAGGCGGGCGAAGATCCGGTGGCCACGGGCCTGCGCGAGTTGCGCGAGGAAACGGGGTTTGCCGGGACATCCGCGCGGCTGCTCGGCAGCGTGCATCCCAATCCCGCGATCCAAAGCAACCGCTGCCATTTCGTGCTGGTGGCGAATGCCGCCGCCTCGACGGCGCAGGACTGGGACACGGACGAGGAAATCGCGGTCACGACGCAACCGGTGGACGAGGTGCTGGCGCTCGCCCGCGCGGGCGGGATCACCCACGGGCTGGTGCTGGACGCACTGTTTTACTTCGAGCCGGTATGGCGAAAAATGAATGCTTGAGCATGCCAACTCTGAACCCTGTTTGTCATTCCGAACGAAGGGAAGAATCCACTGGGATGGGAGCGAAGCCCGCGGCGCAATCTCACTGGATTCTTCGCTCCGCTCAGAATGACAAGGCATTCAGGCCGCCTGCCTGCAGGCCTTGGTCTGAAGCGCAAGCAAGCTCGCGGCCCACGAAATCACCGGCCAACGGTGCGATCTCCTCCGGCATTTGACTAAACCCCGCCCCCCGCTTACCTGACGCTCGCCCCGCCACCATGTCCGTCCCCCAATTCGCCAACCTCCCCGAGGCCCTCGGCCCCGCCACCCCGGGCGGCCAGGTGCCGGCGTTGCTGGAGAGCGAGATTCGCAAGATTTACAAGCGGAGCCCATTGTACGGCCGGCGCTTCCCGCTGCACCCGGATCCGTTGAAATGGTCCTGCTACAGCGAGATCCCGGCGCTGTCGAAAAAGGAGATCATCGACCAGGGGCACCAGGCGTTTTTTGCCGATTACGCGGACGTGGACCGCGGCTTGCTGACGAAACGTTTTGAGTACGAGAGCACGGGCGGGACGACGCAGTCGCCGATGACCGTGATCATGGAGGAGGGCTGGTGGGACCGCCAGACCGAGAACGCGTACCGCGCCTCGCCGATTCTGCGCCAGTTTGTGGGCCGGCCGTACCGCAAGTGCGTCCTCGCGCCGGTGGGCTGCTCCAGTAACCTTTGCCCGTACGAGGACCACCCGTTTCCGCACCGCTATTTCAACGGCACGGTCTACCTGAACCTCTCGAGCGATCCGTTCGCGTTTCCCGAGGCGGAATGGGACCGCATTGTGCTCGAGCTGCAGGCGACGAAGCCCGAGGTGATCGAGGGCGAGCCGGTTTATCTCTCGCTGCTGGCGCGCGCGGTGCAGAAACGTGGCGTGAAGGCGCCGAGCATCAAGGCCGTGATCCTGACCTACGGCAAGGCGAGCACCCAGCACGGCCGGCGCATCGCGGAGGTGTTTCCCGCGCCGCAGGTGGACCTCTATGGCTCGACCGAGGCGGGATACATATTCGTGGGCGAGGCGTTCAAGGACAATTCCCAGGCGATCGACGCCAACGCCTTTATTGAGCTGGTGCCGTGGCGCGCGGAGCTGCCGGGCGTGTTCCAGATCCACGTAACGACGCGCGACCGGGTGGCGATGCCGCTGCTGCGCTACCACACCGGCGACATCGTGCAGCAATTCCCGGCGGGCTTCCGCCTGCTGGGCCGCGAGGGCAACCTGTTTTTCCGGCCCGACGGCTCGCTGGTGTCGCCCACGGACATTGACGCGGCCCTGCCGGCGAATTTCGCCTGCTGGCATTACTCGCTCGTGCAGACGGCGGCCGACCGCTGGGATTTTCACTATGTCGCCGAAGAAAACGCGGACCATCGCGAGGTGGAGTTGGCGATCGCGGCCGTGCTGGGTGCGGGCGTGCGCGTGAACGCATTCCGCCGCCGCGTGCTTGCGCCCGCCGCGAGCGGCAAGTTCGCCCTCCTCAAGCCGCTGGTGCGGTAGGGGAGGTCGGGCGGATCTCTGACCCGCCCTGTGGGTTGCGGGCGGGACCGTAACGTTGTGCGACCAGCGCGCGCCCCACGGCGATCAGGCGTGGCGCCCACGGCTTCTTAAAAAGGTTAGGCTCGCTTATAAGCCTGAACGAAATTCGCGGCCGCTACCGATAAACTTTACTTCCCGAGTTGGGTAGCTGAACGTCTGCGCGCCTGAACCCCTTCCTCATCACGTCTTTGTCATGAATCTTGCTGTCAGCATCTTCGGTTCCACCATCGGCCGGAAAATCATCATCGCGGCCACCGGCGTGATCTTGATCGGATTCGCCGTCGGCCACCTGGTGGGCAACCTGCAAATCTTTGAAGAGGCTGACCGCATCAACGGCTACGGCGCGTTTCTCCACCAGCTCGGGCCGTTGCTCTGGGTCGCGCGGATCGTGCTGCTCGCGAGCGTCATCCTCCATATCTGGGCGGCCACGGTGCTGACGCTGGAAAACCATGCGGCCCGGCAGATCAAGTACGGCGTGAAGCACACCATCCAGGCGACGCTGGCGTCGCGGATGATGCGCTGGACCGGCGTGGTGGTCCTGGCCTTCCTGCTTTACCACCTGGCGCATTTCACCCTCGGGTTCACCCAGGTCGCGACGTACAAGGAAAACCTCCCGCTTTACACCATGGTCGGCGACTATCGCGTCGCGGGCTTCCTCGCCGTCAAGAGCGGCACCCAGGTGCTCGACGTGCGCAGCATGGTCATCCTCGGCTTCTCGCAACCCGTGGTCTCCCTGTTCTACATCGTGGCGGTGGGGCTGCTGAGCTTTCACCTGCTGCACGGCGCGGACAGCCTGTTCCAGACTTTCGGCTGGCGCTCGCAGAAATGGGCGGGCGCGCTCCGCAAGCTCGTCATCGTTTTCTGCGCCCTGTACTTCCTCGGCAACCTCGCCATCCCGGGCGCGGTGCTGCTCGGCAAAATCCCGGTGGCTGAGTCCGCCCGCGCCGCCGTCCGCCCCTAATTCCCGCCATGGCCAAACTTGATTCCAAGATTCCCGCCGGTCCGCTCGCCGACAAGTGGCGCCGCCACAAGACGGAGATCAAGCTCGTCAACCCGGCCAACAAGCGGAAGTACGAGATCATCGTCGTCGGCGCCGGTCTCGCCGGCGCCTCGGCCTCGGCCACGCTCGCGGAGCTCGGCTACAAGGTGAAGAATTTCGTCTTTCACGACAGCCCGCGCCGGGCCCATTCCATCGCCGCGCAGGGCGGCATCAACGCCGCGAAGAACTACCAGAACGACGGCGACTCGGTGTACCGGCTGTTCTACGACACCCTCAAGGGCGGCGATTACCGTTCCCGCGAGGCGAATGTCCACCGCCTCGCCGAGGTTTCGGTCAATATCATCGACCAGTGCGTCGCGCAGGGCGTGCCGTTTGCCCGTGAGTACGGCGGGCTGCTCGCGAACCGCTCGTTCGGCGGCGCGCAGGTGAGCCGCACGTTTTACGCCCGCGGCCAGACCGGCCAGCAGCTCCTGCTGGGCGCCTATTCCGCCCTTTCGCGCATGATCGCGGCGGGAGGGGTCGAGATGCACACGAACAGCGAGATGCTCGACCTCGTCGTCGTGGACGGCCATGCGAAGGGCATCATCGTGCGCAACCTGCTCACCGGTGAAATCGAGCGCTACGCGGCCGACGCGGTCATCCTCGCGACCGGCGGCTACGGCAACGTCTTCAACCTTTCCACCTACGCGCGCGGCTCCAACGTCACCGCCAGCTGGCGCGCCTACAAGCGCGGCGCGTGCTTTGCGAATCCCTGCTATACGCAGATCCACCCGACATGCATCCCCGTCACCGGCGACTACCAGTCGAAGCTCACGCTCATGTCGGAGTCGCTGCGCAACGACGGCCGCATCTGGGCGCCGAAGCACCAGGCCGACCGCCTCAAGCCGCCCGCGAGCATCCCCGAGGCGGATCGCGACTATTATCTCGAGCGGATGTATCCGAGTTTCGGCAACCTCGCCCCGCGCGACATTGCCTCGCGCGCCGCCAAGCGCGTGTGCGACGAGGGCCGCGGCGTCGGTGAGACCGGCCTGGGGGTTTACCTCGATTTTGCCGACGCGATCAAACGGCTCGGCGAACCCGTCGTCCGCGAGCGTTACGGCAACCTCTTCGACATCTACCACGAGATCACCGCGGAGAGCGCCTACCAGCAGCCGATGCGCATTTTCCCGGCCGTCCACTACACGATGGGCGGGCTCTGGGTGGATTATAACCTGATGTCGAACGTCCCCGGGCTCTTCGTCCTCGGCGAGGCGAACTTCTCCGATCACGGCGCAAACCGGCTCGGCGCCTCCGCGCTGATGCAGGGCCTCGCCGACGGCTATTTTGTCATTCCCTATACGATCGGCGATTATCTCGCCGGCCAGAAGCCCGGCGCGCGCCCGTCGATTGATGCGCCGGAGTTCAAGGCCGCGGCGGAAAACATCCGCGCGATGACGGAGCGTTTTCTGCAGATCAAGGGCAAGGAGACCGTCAGCCATTACCACAAGCGGCTCGGCAAGATCCTGTGGGAGCACTGCGGCATGGCGCGCACGCGCGCCAGCCTCGAGCAGGCGCTGAAGCTGATTCCGGCGCTGCGCGAGGAGTTCTGGGCGAACGTCACGGTGCCGGGCTCGGCGGCCACGCTCAACCAGTCGCTGGAGCAGGCCGGCCGCGTGGCGGACTTTATCGAGCTGGGCGAGCTGCTCTGCCTCGACGCACTCACGCGCGAGGAGAGCTGCGGCGGCCATTTCCGCGAGGAGCACCAGTATCCCGACGGCGAGTGCCAACGGGATGACGAGAAGTTCGCGCACGTCGCCGCGTGGGAATTCCAGGGAGCGGGCAAGCCGCCGCTCCGCAACATCGAGCCGCTCAATTACGAGTTCACGAAGATGAGCGTCCGCAACTACAAATAACTTTCACCCCGATGGTCGCCGAAACCAACAGCAACATGATCAGCATCACCCTCCGCGTCTGGCGGCAGGCGGGGCCGGATGCGCCCGGAAAATTTGTCGACTATCCCGCGGCCAATCTGAGCACGCACATGTCGTTCCTCGAGATGCTCGACGTGGTGAACGACGGGCTGACGTTGAAGGGCGAGGAACCCATCGCGTTCGCCCACGACTGCCGCGAGGGCATCTGCGGCACCTGCTCGTGCACGATCAACGGCAAGGCCCACGGGCCCGGCCATGGGGTCGCCACCTGCCAGATCTACATGCGCGCCTTCCGCGACGGCGAAGTGATCGTGGTCGAGCCGTTCCGCGCGCGGGCGTTTCCGCTGGTCAAGGACCTCGTGGTGGACCGGTCGGCCTTTGACCAGATCATCCAGGCCGGCGGATTCATCAGCGTGCGCACCGGTGCCGCGCCCGATGCCAATTCCATTCCCGTGCCGAAGACGGACGCCGACCTCGCCATGGATGCGGCGGCCTGCATCGGCTGCGGCGCCTGTGTCGCCGCTTGCAAGAACGCCTCCGCGATGCTCTTCGTCGCCGCCAAGGTCTCGCAGCTCGGCCTGCTCCCGCAGGGCCAGCCGGAACGCGATTCGCGCGTGCTGGCCATGGTCAACACGATGGACGCCCTTGGCTTCGGCAGCTGCACCAACCAGTACGAGTGCAGCGCCGCCTGTCCGAAGACCATCAGCCACGATTTCATCGCGCGCCTGAACCGGGATTACCTGGCGGCCAGTGTCCGCTCCGCTTTCAAGCCCGTCTCTTCGGCCGCCGGAGGATCCGGCTAAGTCACAAAATTGGAGACAGTTAGGCGATTTTATCACGCCGCCCCATCCCGGGGCGGCGTTTTTTTCGTAACTTTCCGGAGACCCCCGTGTTTTCAGGGCAGCAACAATTTGAACACCATGAAAACCCTTACCGCTCTCCTCGCCCTCGCCGCGCTCGCCGCGTTTGCCTTCTTCTTCCAATCCCTCGCCCTGGCCGGTTCACTGGTCTTCGGCGCCTGCCTCCTCAGCATCTTCCTCGCGGATTGCACCCGCACGATCAAGCCGCTGGAAGCCCGCGCGACGGTGATGCAGTTTCCCCGGCCCGCCCGCCGGGCGACGGCTTTTGAACTGGCGGCCTGATCACCGCCGGCTCGCACTGGAAGACGGTCCCCGCCTCTGGCGCGGACCGTCTTTTTATTTTCAGCGGGCCGCTTGTTCGAGCCCGAGCAGCTCGACCTTGCCCTCGGCGGTGACCTTGATCTGCACCTTGTCGTCGCCGTCGGTGTAATGCAGCACGGTCACCAGGCGGTAGGGGGCCTTGTCCGAGAAGGACAGGATCTGCCGCACCACGCCCGGATTTTCGAGCGCGAGGGGCACGTCCAGATTGACACTGCCCATCGGCGGCAAGCCTACCGGCGTCAGGTTCTCCGTCTTGCCGACAAAGCGGTCGTTGAGGTAAAGCTCGTGGACCGTGCGGGTGAATCCGACCGCGGTCACATTTTCGC
The DNA here is from genome assembly GCA_003402695.1 of Verrucomicrobiota bacterium. Taxonomy (GTDB): domain Bacteria; phylum Verrucomicrobiota; class Verrucomicrobiia; order Opitutales; family Opitutaceae; genus Opi-474. The sequence goes on from QQNC01000003.1 coordinate 37,748, forward strand.
TCGCGAAATGCAGGGTCATGATCGCGCGGTTTTGCGGGGAGCCCTCGGCGTCGCGGAAGCCGGTCACGGTGACGGTGACGCCGGTGGCCTTGGGCGGGGTGGCGCAACTGGCCAGCAGTACGCCCGCCACAAGCAGGGAACCAAGGAGGAGGGAGGCCGTTTTCATGGGTTGCGCCAACGGATGGCAGCCGGTCCCAAAAGTGCAAGACTGCCGAGCTTGACCCGCCCGGCGCTCAGAACACCGCCAAGGCCCGGACGCTCTCGAACGCGATCCAGACCCCGCCCCCGAGCAGCCCGACCATGAGGGCTTGCCGCAGCAGCTTGCGCCCGCGCAGCACGGTATCGTGAAAATGGGTGTCGAGCGGCTTCCGGTTGCACTCGACCAGGAAGCTCGCGAACCGCTGGTTGCGGCAGAGCCCCCGCGGCCCATCCATGACGCCCAGCCGGATGGCGGGACGGTGGAAGAGGTGTTGGACGACGCGCAACATGGTGGGGATGCCATCACCGAAATTAGGGGTGGTTTTTTCAAGGGGAAACCCGCTAAGGTCGGTCTTTCACGAATTTTTTCCACGCTCCCCATGCACCACTTCCACTACTCCGGCCAGGATCTGCACTGTGAATCGGCTGACCTCGCAGCCATTGCCAAGCTCTACGGGACGCCGACTTACGTCTACAGCGCGGCCACCATGGCGGACAATTACCACCGTCTGCAGCGCAACCTGAGCGGCCTCGACCTGCAGATCTGCTTCGCGATGAAGGCCAACTCCAACCTGGCCGTGATTCGGCACTTCGCGAACCTTGGGGCGGGCTTTGACCTCGTTTCCGGCGGCGAGCTGCGCCGGGTGCTGGCGGCGGGCGCGAAGGTGAACACCAGTGTCTTCGCCGGCGTCGGCAAGACCGAGGGCGAGATCAAGCTGGCCTTGGAAAGCGGCATTTATGCCTTCCACGTGGAGAGCGAGCCCGAGCTCGCCCGCATCAACCACGTAGCCGGCCAGCTGGGCGTCAAGGCGCCCATCGCGATCCGCATCAACCCGGACGTCGACGCACACACGCACGCCAAGATCACCACGGGCAAGAGCGACAACAAGTTTGGCATCCCCCTGAAGCACGCCGCCGCCGCCTATGAGGCCGCGTCCAAGTTGAAGAATCTCCGCATCCGCGGGGTGCAGATGCACATCGGCTCGCAGCTCACCGAGGTCGGGCCGTTCGTCGAGGCGGTCAAGAAGGTCGCCGGCTTTGTCGCCGAGCTGAAGGCCACGTATGGCATCGAGTATTTCTCCATCGGCGGCGGCATGGGCATCGTTTATCGCGACGCGCTCGCGAGCGGACCGCAGTCCTGGTGGGACGCGCAGCCGGCCGACAAGCGTCCGTTGACCCCCGAACTTTACGGCGCGACCCTCACGCCGTTGCTGGCTCCGCTTGGGCTGAAGATCCTCCTCGAGCACGGCCGCTTCATGGTCGGTAACGCCGGTGTCCTTCTCGCGCGGGTCGAGCATCTCAAGCGGGGCGCCGGCAAGAATTTTCTCATCGTCGATGCGGCGATGAACGACCTCGTGCGGCCCGCGATGTACGAGTCCTTTCACGAAATCGTCCCGGTGCACCGCGACAGCTCGCGGCGCGCGCTGGTGGCGGATATCGTCGGCCCGATCTGCGAGAGCGGCGACTGCTTCGCCAAGGACCGGTCCATCCAGGAAGTGGGCGAGGGCGAGCTCGTCGCGCTTATGAGCGCGGGAGCCTACGGCTATGTCATGGCCAGCCGCTACAACACCCGCGGCATGCCCGCCGAGGTGATGGTCAGCGGCAGCGCCTTCGAGCTTGTGAACGTCCGCGAAACCTTCGAGTCCATGACCGCGGGCGAGAAGATCCCGGCATTCTTGAAGTAAGGCCGTGATCTTGAGGTGGGCGGGCACGTCCCGGGGCCCGCATTTGCCACGCCCGATCAAAACTTGCGGGTCGTTCTGGCGGACTTGCTTCGCCCATGCGGGCACCGGGACGTGCCCGCCCGCCTGGTCATTCTGAGCGCAGCGAATAATCCAGTGAGATTCCGCTGCCGGCTTCGACCCCATCCAACTGGATTCTTCGCTGCGCTCAGAATGACAAACATTCGTAACCCGGCCTTCACGCAAAAATTGCCGTGCCGAATCCCGCAATCCGTGGTTAAATCGTTCCCATGAAATTTGTGGTTGTTGGAGCCGGCGCCTGGGGCACGGCCTTTGCGCTGCACCTGGCGCGGGCCGGGCAGGCCGTCACGCTGGTGCCGCGCCGGGCCGAGCAGGCGCTCAGCCTCACGGCCGCGCGGGAAAACACCGATTATCTGCCGGGGGTGGCGCTGCCGCTCGAGCTGCACGTTGACACCAGCCTGGAGGCCGCGCTCGCCGGAGCGGAGGTCGTGCTGCTGGCGTGTCCTTCGCAGGCCTTGCGCGAAACCGGGGCGCGGGTTTGTGCCGCGCTCGGGGCGACGAAACCGCAGCTGGTGGTCAGCCTCGCCAAGGGGCTGGAACTGGGCACGCATTTGCGGCCGTCGCAGGTGATCGCCGAGGTGCTGCCGGGGATCCCCGCCGCTTCGCTCACTGGTCCGACCAACGCTGCCGAGGTCGCCCGCGGGCTGCCTGCGGCGATGGTGCTGGCCGCGCCGGCCACTGCGACCTCGGTGGCTGAAGTCCAAGCGGCGCTCAGTGGGGCGACGCTGCGGGTTTACACCAGCGACGACCTGCCCGGCGTGGAATACGGCGGCAGTCTGAAAAATATCTACGCGATCGCCGCTGGCTGCTGCGACGGACTGAAACTCGGCGACAATTCCCGCGCGGCGCTGCTCACCCGTGCACTGGCCGAGATGGTGCGCGTTGGCGTGGCGCTCGGCGCGCGGCCGGAGACGTTTTACGGGCTCAGCGGCTTTGGCGACCTGATCGCGACCTGCCATGGCGCGTGGAGCCGCAACCGGCAGTTCGGCTTTGCCATTGGCGAGGGCCGCACCGTCGCGGAGCTGATGGCTCACCGCAAGACGGTCGTTGAGGGCTACAAGACCACGGAGTCATTTCATGGCCTCTGCGTGGAACGGAAGATCGACGCCCCCATCCTGCGCGAGATGCACGCGATCCTCTTCGAGGGGAAGGTCCCGGCGAGCGCGATCAAGGCGCTGATGACCCGCGGGCTGAAGCGGGAGTGACGGGAGAGACGGACGGGCGGTGATTGTTGCAGGTCGGGTTTTACGCCCGACATGCGGAGCCGAATGTCGGGCGTAAAGCCCGACCTGCAGGATTGTCGTACTTCGCTGCGCTCAGAATGACATGGCTATGGCCGTGCTTGCCCTGCGCCGGCGAAACCGTTGAGTGTCCCGCGCCCTATGATATCCCCCTCTGCTGCTGCGCTCGATCGGAAACACAAGCTTGTCGTCTTCGCCTCGTCGCTGGGCACGGTCTTCGAGTGGTACGACTTCTACATCTACGGCACGCTGGCCGCCTTCTTCGGGAAGCTGTTTTTCCCGCCGGGCAATGAGACCGCCGGGTTTCTCTCCAGCCTGGCGCTGTTCGGCGTGGGCTTTTCCGTCCGGCCGTTTGGCGCCCTGGTCTTCGGCCGCATCGGCGATCTCATTGGGCGGAAATACACGTTTCTCGTCACCATCGTGGTGATGGGCCTGGCCACGGCGCTGGTCGGGGTGCTGCCGACGTATGCCTCGATCGGATTCTGGGCCCCGGTGATTCTCGTCGTGCTGCGGCTGGCGCAGGGCCTGGCGCTCGGCGGGGAATACGGCGGCGCGGC
>QQNC01000004.1 GCA_003402695.1 Verrucomicrobiota bacterium
GCCTTGGTCGTGGATGAACTGGTGAGGTAATACGGTGCTTCCGCCCGCCACTCCGCGACCGCTTTCAGGAAGACCGCGATATTGGCGCGTCCTTGCTGCAATGACTGCTTGTCGGTCTTGGTGAAGACCAGCGCATAGGGGGCCTTGATCCCCTCCAGCCAGCGCAAGAACTCAAGGTCGATCGCCTGCGGCGGCAGGCGCGAATCGATCAGCACGAAAATCGTCCGGAGATTGCGCCGGCCCGAGAGGAAGTTCGCCACGGCATCGTTAAACTCGAGGCGCCGCTGTATCCTCACCTTGGCATAGCCGTAACCCGGAAGGTCCACGAGGCGCCACGCTTGGTTAATCAAGAAAAAGTTAATGAGCTTCGTCTTTCCCGGCAGGTCCGAGACCATGGCCAGATTCCGGCGCTCGGTGAGCAGATTGATCAAGGAGGACTTGCCGACATTCGAGCGACCAATAAAGGCGAACTCCGGCTCCTCCCAAAGGGGGCACGAACCTAGGTCGGGCGCGCTGATTTCAAACTCGGCAGATTTAATCTTCATGTTCGGGCCCACAAGGGGCGTTCAGTCAGAATGACGACAGATTCCTGCCCCTCCATGTAATTCGGCGCCCTGTTTCCGCCACCGCCGCTGTTGCTTGGCCCGGGGTCGACGGCCTGGCCGTCCCCGACGTGGCTGCCCGCCGTGAAATATCGCGTGCGGGCCATGACGATGGCGGTCGCCAAGGCCCTGGCCAAAGCGGCGCTTCCCCTCGGCCCGGCCAAGGAAATCTGCGCCAAGGGCGACGCCTTCTCCCGCGCGAAGGTGAAGGTGGAATAAGATAAGCCGAAAAGTGAAAGGCGGCGGAGGGAATCCGGTTTTCGCCGCCGGGGCGCTCCGTTGGGCGGGGCGGGTGCCAACAAAAAGGCCGCCGGACGAACCGGCGGCCTTGGCTGCAGATGGAGAACAGATTATTTCTTGGCCAGAATGGGGTAGAGCACGCCGACCGCCACGAGACCGACGAGCCCGCTCGCGCCCAGCATGCCGATGATCGAGGTCACATTGCCGATGACATTACCGGGGAGGAACGCGACCTTGTCGCCGAAGATAACGCCCAGGACAATCGCCAGTGCCAGCAGTGCGACAGCCAGTTCGGTGATCTTCTTAACAGCCGTGATGATCGAATCGAGGTATTGCATATGATATCTGTTTTGGGGTTTGGGTTGAAGCTAACAGGAGGAGAGACGCAGCCGCGCGAAATACGTTCAATAACGCTATTGCCAAATATTTGCCTTATAATCGGTTGGGCTGCGTTAATGCCCATCAGCCGAGTTGACCCGTGGACTGTTTGTCACACCGACCGCTCGCTCTCCGGAAAAGCCTTGGCGAAGCGGTGGACCTCGACGGACGCGCGCAGCCCGGACGTTCGGGACGGATTCGCGGAGCAAAGCGACTTCGCGGCCTCGAAATTTTTGGCGTTGAGGATGCACATTCCGCCGACGACCTGAACTGGTCCACCGGTGGCTTGGTCTCACGGCGCCCTCCTCGCGGCGGGCACCGTTTTTTCTGGGAACGCGGGGGCGCCTCCGCAAAGTCCCGGGGACGCGGCCCGGCCGCGTTTTTCCCCATGCCGACCGACTCCACGTCCGCCCGCGCCTCCGCTTGGGAATGGTTCACGACTGTGGTGGTAGTCGCTAATCTGGCCTGGACGACGCTTTGCCTCGGCGGTTTCCGGCCGGAGACGATGATCGTCACCAGCGCGTTGAACGCGCTGTTGTTGGCGGCACATTTGGCGGGCCGTGCGCTGGCGCCGGCAGGAAACGGGCGTCCGTTCCATCCCGCGGGCTGGTGGCTGCTGCCATTTCTGGCTTATGCCGCCGCGAATGTCCTCTGGGTGACGCCGGTGCCGTGGCTGGGCTGGCGGGACTGGCTGGGTTGGGCGCAGATGATCCTGGTTTTCTGGGTGGTGCTGAATGACGTGCGGGCGCGGCTGCCCCGCACCGTGGTGTTCGGTGGATTGGTGGCGGTGGCGTTCGTCGCGGTGCTGCTGGCGTGCTACCAGCGTTTCGTGCGGCCGGACTGGATGATGCTGGGCCGGACGCAGGTGGAGCAGTTCATTGGCCGGGCGAGCGGGAGTTTTGGCATTCCGAACAGTCTGGCAGCTCTGCTGCTGCTACTGATTCCCGCGTTGGGTGCGCTTACGCTGCGGCGGGGCGCCTCGGCGGTGGAGCGCGTGGGCTGCGGTTATCTGACTCTGACGCTGGGCCTCGGGCTGGTGCTGACGATCAGCCGCGGCGCGTGGCTGGCGTTAGCGCTGGTACTGGTGCTCTGGCCGGTCTTTGCGGCGTGCGGCTCGGGGTGGCGGCGGGCCGGCCTGGCGGGATTCGCGGCGCTGGGCGTGCTGGCGATGGTGGGGGCGCTCTATTTTTCGCTGCCCAAGGTGCGCGAGCGGTTCCTGATCATGAAGGCGGATGCGGGGGAAAAAACGCGCCCGATCATGTGGCGCGGGGCCTGGCAGATTTTCCGCGCGCAGCCGGTGGTGGGCGGCGGGGCGGGGAGTTTCAACGTGCGCTTCGAGAAATTCCGCCCGGAGCGCTACCAGGATGAGCCGCTCTGGGCGCACAACGACTACCTCAACACGCTGAGCGATTACGGCGCCGCGGGCTTCAGCCTGTTTTTTGGCGCGGTGCTGGTGATCGCCTGGCGCTGCGTCCGGGAGCGCACGCCGTGCCGGCGCGACGGGTTCGATCACCCGATGCTGGCGGGTGCCCTGACGGCCGGCCTGGTGGCCTTTGGCCTGCAACTGCTGGTGGATTTCCATTTCAAGATCCCGGCACTCGCGATGGCGTTTGCGATGGTGAGCGCACTGCTGGTCCAACGTGCGTGGCCGGCGGGCGAGCCGGTCGGGGCGACCTCAAGCGGAAGCCGGGCAAGGGATTTTGTCCTCGCGGCGGCAGTGCTGGTGGCGGCGGGAACATATGTGCTGCCGTTTTATCGCGGCGAGTCGCTGCGTTATGCGGCGCGACAAGCCATCAACCGGATGGCGGCGAAAGCGCCGGATCAGGCGGAGCAGCGGATAATCCTGACGCGCGCTCGCGCCGACCTGACGCGCGCCGGGGAAATCGCGCCGGGCAATGCCCAGACTTGGGCGGACCTCGCTTATGTCAGTGCGCTCTGGACGCATCTCGAACCGGCGCGGTCGGTTGAACTCGGTTGCGAAGCGGAGCGGGCCGCGGACCGGGCCCTGGCCCTTTCCCCGATCGTGCCGGAGTTCTGGCTGCGTCGGGGTGTGGCGCTCGACTTGCAAGGCCGCTGGTCCGACGCCGGTGAGGCCTTCATTCCCGCGCTGAAGCTGGCCCCGGCCAGTGCCAACGTGTGGTTCTATCATGCTTTTCATCTTGGACTTAACCCCAGTACGCTGGAGTTGGCGGACGCCGCGGCAGCGTTCTGCTTGCACCTTGACCCCGGTAACAAGCAGACGCAAAAATTGCGCCAACAGTTGGCAACTAGCGGGCACGGGCGTTAAATTCCGATTTTATGCGCATCAAACTTTTATCGTGGATTGTGCTGTGTGGCGTGGCGGTTTTGTTCGCCGTCTCGATGCCGGCTGCGACCGGCCGGACCCCAGGCAAGATCATCGCTGCCAAGGTCCGTGGCACCGTCACTGCCGTGAATCAGGTGAACAACACGCGCCGGGAATTGCATGATAGCGATGCGCTGTCCGAGGGCTATGTGATCACCACCGCGCAGAAATCCAGCGTGGTCCTGTTGTTTGCGAACGGCTCGGCCGTGAATCTCTCCTCGGATACCTCCCTTTCGATCGATGAGTTCCTGATGGATCCGTTTGACCCGAAGTATTCCGTCGCGGAAGCGAAGGAAGAGCCCTCCACCTCGGTGACGAAGCTGTCGCTGCAGCGTGGCGAGCTCGTGGGCAATGTGAAGCACCTGAACCGGGACCAGGGGTCGTCGTTCACGGTGAACACCCCGGTCGGCGCGGCCGGCATTCGCGGTACGACGTTTCAATTCACCGTGGGCACGGATAATGCCGGCAAACCCTACGTCCGGTTCAGCACGGCGGAGGGTGTTGTTTTCCTCACCGCGGGTGATGGCGTGGAGCGCCTGATCCCGGCGGGCAAAGAAGTGAGCGTCACTTTTGATACCACCACCAGCCCGACGGGCGAAGTGGTCATTGTGCCCGGCTCGGTGAAGGTCACCGGGGTGGGCGACATGTCCGCCGACACGCAAGCGGCCATCGCGGTGGCCGTGCAGCAGATCGTCCAGGCGAATCCTGCCCTCATTACGCCGCCCGCCCCGGCACCGAGTGCGACCACGCCGCCGGTGAATACCACGCCGGGCGACGGGCACTAAGCGCCCGCGTTCGCCGACTTGTCCCGCCCGGCGCCCTCGCGGCCCGGGCGTTTTTTTGCCCGCGCCTGAACCGCCGGCAAATCTGCTTTCATTCACGGGGGTCACATCCTAGCGTCCACCGCCGTGCCCCCGCCGAAAAAGAGAAACGCGCTGACGCTTTTGCGCGGGTCCCTGCTCCTGGCGATTCCGGCGGTTTGGTGTGCGCTGTACTACTATGGGGCGCTGAATTTTCTGGAGAACCGAACCCTGGATCTCCGTTTCCGGGCCCGAGGTGAGATTGATGCGCCGGTGAAGCTGGTTTATGTCGATGTCGATACGGACGCCATCCAGCAGTACAAGTGGCCTTGGAACCACCGCCGTTTTGCCCAGCTGGTCGATGCGCTGTTTGACCACGGGCACATCAAGGCGGTGGGCATCGACCTGGTGTTTTCCGAGAACGCCCGGGCGGACTTCGGGCTGAAGGAGCAGAACGAGGGACGGCGGGCGTTCGGCATGGCCATCCGCAAGCACAAGAACGTGGTGCTCGCCGCCAACTACGTGCCGGGCCCGGGCATGCTGAAGGAGGAGTTGCATTTCCCCTTCCTCTTTGAAGGCGCGACCGATCCCGCGAAGAACGACGTGCCGGAGGCGCCGGGTTTCCCGGTCATCGGACCGTCCTGGGGCACCATCGGGCTGATCGACACCTACGAGGGCGAGGCGCGCATGGCGCCGTTCTTCGCCGACACGCCCCTCGCCACGTTTTACCCGTTGTCGCTGCAACTCTGCCTGATGAATTGGGGCCTGGAGACGGATGCGATCCACCGTTTCCCCGACCGCCTGGAGGTGTGGCGTCCCGACGGCAGCCTGCAGACGAGCATTCCACTCCGGCGCGGCCAGTTGGTGGAGGCAAATTGGTTTTCCCGCTGGCTCTCGCCCAAAAACCCGCGCGTCGGCGTGGCCGACGTCGGGGACTACCTCACTCAGCTGGAGAGCGAGGACCCGGTGAAGCAGGCGCGAGGCCGGGAGTTTTTCGCGCAATTCCAGGACGCAATCATCCTGATCGGCCCGGTGGACAACCTGTTGCAGGATCTGGCGCACACGGCCTTCGACGACGTGCCGGTGCCGCAAGTCGGGTTTCACGGCAACCTCATCAAGACGATGATCTCCGGGCGTTATCTCCATCATGTCCCGGGCTGGACGGAGTATGCGTTCACGTTCGTGCTCACACTGCTGGTGAGCAGTCTGGCCGCCACGGTCGGCCGGCGCGGGGTCATTTTTAAGCTCATCGCCGGCCTGCTGGTCGTGGCGTATCTCGGCGTGAATTACTATTCCTTCGCGTACCATGAATTGGTGCTCCCGCTGGTCCTGCCGCTGGGGTCGGTGTTCACCACCAGCTTCGCGGCGATTGGCTGGCAGCTGATCGAGGAGGAGCGGCAGAAGGGTCGGATCAAGGGCATGTTCGGCACGTACGTGTCGCCGCAGCTGGTCGAGAGCATGGTGAATTCCGGCCACGAGCCACAGCTGGGCGGCCATGAGGCGGAAATCACCCCGTACTTCAGCGACATCCAGGATTTCTCCTCGTTTTCGGAAAAGCTCCCGCCGGACCGGTTGGTGGAGCTGATGAACGAATACCTGACCGCCTGCACCGACATCATTCTGGCGCAGGGCGGGGCGCTGGACAAGTACATCGGCGATGCCGTGGTGGCGATGTTCGGCGGGCTGGTGCCCCTGAAGGACCATGCCTACCGGGCCTGCGTGGCGTCCCAGCTGGTGCACCGCAAGTTGCGGGAGCTGCGTGTAAAATGGCAGAGTGAAAGGGACAAGTGGCCGGAGATCGTGTGGCATATGCAGTCCCGCATCGGGCTCAACAGCGGCCCGACCGTGGTCGGTAACATGGGCAGCCAGGCGCGGTTCAACTACACGATGATGGGCGACAATGTGAACCTCGCGGCGCGCATGGAATCCGGCGCCAAGACCTACGGCGTGTACACGATGGTGACCGATGCGACCAAGGCGGATTGCGAGCTGCACGGCGGCGACCGGGTGGTGTTCCGCTACCTCGACAAGATCGTGGTCAAGGGCCGCACCCGGCCCGTGCCAATCTACGAGATCGTGGGGCTCAAGGAGGACGTCACCGACCAGACCTACGAATGCCTCATCCTGTTTGCGCAGGGTATGTCGCTTTACCTGGCGCGGGACTGGGACTCCGCCGAGGCCCGGTTCGGGCAAAGTGCAGCGCTCGAGCCCAACCGACCGGGCGACACTCCCGGCGTGGAAAACAATCCTTCCCTCACCATGATTGCCCGCTGCCGTTACATGCGGGAGAATCCGCCGGAACCGGGCTGGAACGGCGTGTACCTGATGACGAAGAAATAGCGCGCGGCCGCGCGCGATTTCTTCGTCATCAGAGGGGGCAGGGGGCAGGGAGCAGGAAACCTGGCCGCTACACGTGGGCAGAAGTAAAGCCGGTGTACGGGGCTGGGGTGGGGCGGACACATCCTAAGAGAGAAGCAGGTCTTCCCCTGCTCCTTTCTCCCTGCCCCTGCCCCCGATGATCCTGAAATAACGCGACGCGTTATTTCAGGATCATGTCCTTCACCGTCTTGCCGGCGGGGATCATTGGCAGCACGTGCTCGGTGTAGGGCACAATGACGTCGAGGACGTACGGGCCGTCGTGGTCGAGCATCTCCTGGATGGCGGCCTTGAGCTCGCTTTTCCGGTGGACGCGGCGGCCTTTTACGCCGAAGCCCTCGGCGATCTTGACGAAGTCGGGGTACAGGCCGCCGAGATTTTCGGGGCTGCCGACGTTGGACTCGTCGCCGAGGATGGTGTTGCCGCGGACGCTGCCGTAGAAACGGTCCTCCCACTGCACGACCATGCCGAGGTGCTGGTTGTTCAGGATCATGGCCTTCGCGGCGATCTTCTCGATATGCGCGGTGGCGAGCTCCTGGATGTTCATCATGAACGAGCCGTCACCGTCGATGTCGATGACCTGCTTGTCGGGGCAGGCGACCTTCGCGCCGAGCGCGGCGGGATAGCCGAAGCCCATGGCGCCGAGGCCGAGCGAGCTGATATAGCGGCGGGGCTCGTTGAAGCGGTAGAACTGTGCGGCCCACATCTGGTGCTGGCCCACGCCGGTGGTGATGATGGCGTCGCCCTTCGTGAGCTCGTAGAGTGTGGCGACGGCCTCCTGCGGGACGATGTGCTTGCTCTCGTCGTACTTGAACGGCTGCTCCTGTTTCCACTTCGCGATCTGGGCGTGCCAGGCGGCGGTATCGGGGGCCTTGAACTTGTTCGCGGCGGCGAGTTGGTTGAGTCGGCTGAGCGCGGGCTTGATGTCGCTGACGATCGGCAGGAGGACGCGCTTGTTCTTGTTGTGCTCGGAGGCGTCGATGTCGATGTGGACGATCTTCGCGTGCGCCGCGAACTTGTGGGTGTCGCCGGTGATGCGGTCGTCGAAGCGCGCGCCGACGCAGAGGAGCAGGTCGCACTGGTCCACGGCCCAGTTGCCATAGGCGGAACCGTGCATGCCGAACCATTGCATGGAGAGCGGGTGGGACTCAGGGAAGCCGCCCAGGCCCATCAGGGTCGTGGCGACAGGCACGTTGGTCATTTCGGCGAAGGCCTTGAGGTCGGCGTGCGCGTCGGAGGAGATGATGCCGCCGCCGGCGTACAGCACGGGTCTCTTGGCGTCGGCAATGAGCGCGAGGACTTCCTTCAGCTGCTCGTCGGTGGCGGTCTGCGTCGCGGTGGCGTAAGGGTTGCGGAACTCCACCGTGGCCGGGAACACCGGCTGAAACTTCGCCTGTTGGACGTCCTTGGGCAGGTCGATGATGACCGGGCCGGGGCGGCCGCTGCGGGCGAGGTAAAAGGCCTCCTTGAACACCCGCGGCAGCTCATGGACATCCATCACGAGGTAGGAGTGCTTCACGATCGGCAGCGTCATGCCGTAGAAATCCGTCTCCTGGAACGCCATCTTGCCGATGTACTTTGAGTACACCTGGCCGGTGATGGCGACGAGCGGGATGGAGTCCATGTACGCGTCGGCGATGGCTGACACGAGGTTGGTGGCGCCGGGGCCGCTGGTGGCCATGCAGACGCCGACCTTGCCGGTGGCGCGGGCGTAGCCTTCGGCGGCGAACGAGCCGCCCTGTTCGTGGCGGGGCAGGATGGTGCGGATCTTGTCGGTGCGCGCGAGCGACTGGTGGAGTTCCTGGGACGCGCCGCCCGGGTAGGCAAAGATGACATCTACGCCCTCGCGGATGAGGCACTCGACGACGGCGTCGGAACCCTTCATTTCGCGGCCGATCTCGGCCTTGGGAAACGCGGCGGGGGAGGTGTGGTCTTTTTTCATGGCGGGAAAGCGGGAAAAGCGGCCGCGAGATAACACAAATTTGCGGCTCCGTGGCAAGGCCTCCTTCGCCAAGGCTTCGGAGGCCTGGCAGGCTGCTGGTGTTGGGCGGGGGCGCCAGATCCCGCCTCATATGTTTGTCATTCTTCGCTAGGCTCAGAATGACAACCCAGGCGGGGTCGGGGGAATCCCGCCCTACATCGGCCAAACCGTGTCATAACGATTTCGGTTGGCTGATCGGGGGGTGTGGGCGCAATTTGACGGCATGGTACGACTGCTATTTATCGGCGACATTGTTGGCCGGCCGGGCCGCGATATTGTCAACGAGCGGCTCCGGGCGATCCGGCTCGAGCACAAGATCGATTTTGTCATCGCGAACGGCGAGAACGCCGCGGCCGGCGCGGGGATCACGGGCCTCATCGCCAAGTCCATTCTCGGCGCGGGCGTGGATGCCATCACGCTCGGCGACCACGTCTGGGACCAGCGTGGCTGGGAAACGGAAATCGTACAGATGGACCGCGTCTGCCGGCCGGCCAACCTGCCGGCGTCAAATCCGGGCGAGGATCATGTCATCATCGAGTCACGCGGCTTCAAGGTCGCGGTGTTCACCGTGCTGGGCCGGACGTTCATGAATACCAAGGCCGACTGTCCGTTCCTCTGCGTGGACCGGATGCTGGAGCGGCTGAAAGGCCAGGCGGACGCCGTCATCGTGGAAGTCCACGCCGAGGCGACGTCCGAGAAGCAGGCGCTCGGCTGGTACCTCGACGGGCGTGTCACCGCCGTCCTCGGCACCCACACCCACGTTCCCACGGCGGATTATTGTGTGCTGCCGAAAGGCACGGCCTTCATGTGCGACGTCGGCATGACCGGACCGTATGCGAGCGTGCTCGGCCGTGAAGTCGCGCCGGTGATCGCAAAGTTTCTCGATGGCATGCCGCACCGTTTCGAAGTGGCGACGGGTGACGTCCGGTTGTCCGGCGCCCTGATCGACATCAGTCCGGCGATGGCCCGGGCGGAGAAGATCGAACTGCTGACGGTGCGGAGTTCGGGGCGCGCTTAGCTGTGCACCACGCCGGCTTCCTCGTAGGAGCCGAGATTCCGGTAGCGGTCGTAGCGGGAGCTGAGGAGCGTCTCGACGTCGAGGGCGCGCAGGTCGTTGAAATGTTTCAGCAGCGCGTACTTCAGAGCGGCGGCGGCTTGGGCGGGGTCGTTTTGGGCACCGCCGAAGGGCTCAGGGAGGACTTCATCCACGACGCCGAGCTGTTCGAGCGTGGCGGCGTTGAGCTTAAGGGCTTCGGCGGCTTTCGGCGCGGCGGCGCGGTCTTTCCAGAGGATGGCGGCGCAACCCTCGGGGGAGATGACCGAGTAGTAGCTGTTTTCGAAAATGAGGACGCGGTCGGTGACCCCGATGCCGAGCGCGCCGCCGGAGCCGCCTTCGCCGACGACGACGGCGATGGAGGGCACGCGGAGCATGGCCATTTCGCGGAGGTTGACGGCGATGGCCTCAGACACGTGACGCGCCTCGGACTCGACGCCGGGATAGGCGCCGGGGGTGTCAATGAAGCTCAAAACCGGTAGTTTGAAGCGCTCGGCGGTCTTCATGAGGCGGAGGGCCTTGCGGTAGCCCTCGGGCTGGGACATGCCGAAGTTGCGCTGAATGTTCTCCTTGGTGTCACGGCCCTTTTGCTGGGCGATGATCATGATGGCCTCGCCATTGAAGAAGGCCGTGCCGCCGATGAGGGCGCGGTCATCGTTGTACTGGCGGTCGCCGTGCAGTTCCTGGAAGCCCTCGCAGAGCATCCCGACGTAATCGAGGGCATAGGGCCGCTTGGGATGGCGGGCGATCTGGACCCGCTGCCAGGGGGTGAGATTGGAGTAGATGTCGCGGCGCGTCTGCTCGATGGCCTTCTCCAAGGCCTTTACCTCGACCGACAAGTCGAGGTTATGCTCCAGGGAGTTCTGGTGCAGGGCTTCGAGGTCTCTGGCGAGCTCGCGCAGGGGCTTTTCGAATTCCAAGACGTAGGCCGGTTTTTCCATCACCGTTAAATTACGAGGCCGGCCGGAGAGGTGTCAACGGGTGCATATCACTTAATGCCACCCGCTTGCTGCTCAGGGTTTTTCAACTGGTCTTTCCAACTCCCGATCTTGGCCTGGGCGCCGAAATGCTCGGCCTTGGTCTTGTCGCCGCGCTCCATCCAGATGCGGGAAAGGGTGGTGTTGATGAAGAGGTCCGAGGGCTGCAGGGCATGGGCCCGTTCGCCGGCGGCGAGGGCGGCATCGAGTCGGCGGAGGGAGAAATTCACCTCGGCCAGGGCGTGCCAGGCCTCGAAGGAAACCGGGGCCGCGGTGGTCGCGCGGGTCAGCTTGGCGAGGGCGGAATCGCTGTCGCCCATGGCGTAATCGGCGGTGGCGTCTTCGATGAGTGTCTGGAGTTCGTCGTCGGTCATTTGTTTCGGGCAGGTGGAAGGGGAAGCCAGGAAGCGGGGAGGAGTTCCCTGATCGCTAACCCCAAAGTCTGCCGGGGTGCGGGCCAAAAAGAAAGGACGGAGCCGCGGGCGGCTCCGTCCTTTCCTGAAACGCGGGAAAGCGGGCGATTATTTCTTGAGGTCGGCCTCGATCGAGATCGTCACGGCGACTTCGTCACCGATGGCCTTGCCGAGCCAGCCCGGACCGTCCACGCCGAAATCATGGCGGTTGAGGGTCGTGGTGACATCCCAGCCGGAAACGTAGGCACCCATCAGGCCGGGCCCGAAGCCGAGCTGTTTCACCTGGAGGACGACGGACTTGGTCACCCCCTTGATGGTAAGGTTGCCGGTGACATCGTAGGTGTCAGCGCCGGTCTTTTTCCAGGCGGTGCTTTTGAAGGTGATGGCGGGGTGCTTGGCGGTGTTGAAATATTCCGCCCCCTGCACGTCGGAGTCGCGCTTCGCGCTGCGGGTGTCGAGGCTGCCGATCTCAATGGTGGTCTCGACCGAGCTCTGCTCAAGGTCGGCGCGGTCCAAGGTGATGTTACCGCTGAACTTGGTGAAGCTGCCGGGAACCTTGCTGAACACGTGGCGAATCGAGAAGCCGACCGAGGAGTGAACCGGGTCAATGGCGTAGGTCTCGGTGGCGGCATGCGCAGAAGCTATCAGCCCGAGGGCGAGGCTGGCGAGGGACAGGATACGGAGGAATTTATTCATGATTGGGTTGGAGCGTCAGAGTGAAATCAGGTTTGGCCGTGGCGCAAACGGCCGGACCAGCAAGTATGCGGGGAGTGTCGGCGAACCGTCGGCTTACAGAATCAGCATGGCGTCGCCATAGCTGAAGAACCGGTATTCGCGGGCGATGGCCTCGCGGTAGATTTCGCGCAGCCAGGCGATGCCCTCGGTGGCGCCGGGCGTGAGGAAGGCCGCCACGAGGCAGAGCAGGGTGGAGCGTGGCTGGTGGAAATTCGTGATGAGCGCGTCCACGCCCTGGAACAGGCGGGGCGGGTAAATGAAAATCCCGGCCTCGGCCAGGTGCGGATGGGTCCCGGGCGCCGGGTGAGTGGCGAGATAGTCCTCAATTGAGCGGACGGTGGTGGTGCCGACGGCGATGCGGCGGCCGGTGAAGGGAGGAAACAATGCCCGCTGGGTGGCAACGGGAAGCTCGTAGAGCTCGCGGTGGATCGCGTGCTCCGCGACATGCTCGGTCGTGATCGGCTTGAAGGTGCCGAGGCCGACATGGAGCGTGACCTCGGCCGTTTGCACGCCCTGGGTTCCGAGTTGGGCGAACAGCTCCGGCGTGAAATGCAGTCCGGCGGTCGGCGCCGCCACGGCGACGGCCTGGGTGCGGTCGGCGTAAACCGTTTGGTAGCGCTCGAGATCATCGGCGCGGCGCGTGTCGTCGGCGCGTACGATGTACGGCGGCAACGGCACTTCGCCCAGCTCGCGGGCGACCGCAGTGATGGGCTGGTCGGCGCGGGTGGTGAAACGGACGAGTGCGGAGCCATCGGCGTCCTTGGATACGATTTCACCGCGAAATGCGCCGGTCGCATGCGCGAACGTGGCGCCGACCGGCAACTTTTTTCCGGGCTTGATGAGGCAGCGCCAGGTCTGCGCGCCATCGGCGGGCCGCAGGAGAAAACATTCGACCTGCCCGCCCGTCGGCCGCTGGGCGCGGAGCCGCGCGGGGAGCACGGAAGCGTTGTTGCGAAACAGCGTGTCACCCGCGCGGAGGAACTCCGGCAGATCAGCAAACGTCCGGTGCTGCAGCGTGCGGGTGGCCCGGTTTACGATCAGGAGACGCGACTGGTCGCGCCGAGCGGCGGGAACCTGGGCAATCAGGTGCGACGGCAGATCGTAGTCAAAAAACGAGGTGGGTAGAGGCGGCACGAAAGGAGGGGATTTGCGGGCAGGGCGCGGGGTATAATTACTTATACGGATTTACCCGCTCAGGGAAGTGAAGGCGTTAACTAATGTTAATCAGGGAGAAGCCCGTCTTTGGGGCGATATAGCATCTTTTTAACTACCAAGTGATTGCGATGAACAACTTGCCGACGGCGCCCGACGCTGTTCATCAATCTCCCGCGCTCACTCCCGCCGTCGCAATGAAGAAAAACACCGTTCTCCTCGCCACGCTCTGCCTCGCCAGCCTCATCCTGATGGGCTGCCAAACTGTCCCCGAGGTGGTGGGCCCGATGGCGAAAAAACCCAAGGCGGCGGCGGTCGAGCATGACACATTGTACAATAATATCAGTGTGAGTGAAGCCAAGGGGGTCTCCTCACCATTCAAGGCCGAGAAGGGTACGGTCTTTCCGGAAAACAAGATGGGCTACAAGCTGATCCTCACGAGCAATGTCTCGATGCCGAACCTCCTCGCCACGCAGCTCGCCACCACGGAAATCATGGTCCAGATGCGCATCTACAACCGCGGGGATTATGACCGCACTCTCAATATTTTCTGTGCCCGCGGCGAGGACCGGAGCACGTATCAGGCGCTGGGGGTGTTCTTTCCCGCCAACCGGGCCCGGGACATCAAGTTTACCGTCACCGAGCAGGACAGCCGGAATCTCAGTCTGATTGTGACGCCCACCCGCTGAGCCCGGCCGGGGTGGCGGGCCGGGATTGCATCGGCGCGCGGGGTGGTTCATTCCCGGGCGCAGCAACTGATCCCATGGCGACGACCGAAGAGCAGCACACGTTCCGCATCTTTCTCCGGATTCTGGCCGTCGCGCAGTGGGCGCTGGTGGTCATTGCTGCGGCCGCGCTCGCCTTGATTTACATGTTGTATGGCGACACCGCCGCCCGCGCGGCGAACCCGAACCGCGCGGCCGAGCTCCATGCGCTGGCGACCTACCAGTCGGTGTCGATTGCCATGGCCGTGGTCTCGGTCCTGACGGGGATGGGCGCATTGATTTCGGGAATTAATATTTGGCTCCGGCGGGCCCGCCGGTTTTCGCAGTTCATCGCGGTGGTGAGTTTGCTGCTCTTTCCGATTGGCACCGTCATCGGTCTCGCCACGTTGATCGCGCTGGGCCAAAAACCCATTCGCGACCTTTACAAGACCTGAAGCCGCCATCGAATCAGATCCCTTCCTTTTCACCTCCCAGTCCCGGACCATGAAATCCCTCGCCACCCTCCTGCTCCTGCTCGCCACCGCTTTGGCCGCCACCGCCGCCTCACCGATTGAAGACTTCCTGGCCCGCGCCGTGGCGGGCCGGGGCACGGTCTATTTCCGGGTCGTGCTGGAGAAAAAGAACGGCGTCGATATCCGCGAAAACACGATGCCGAAGGACATGATCCAGTCGCTGGAAAAAGCCGGGGCCTCGGTCCGCCCGAACCACACGAACGCGAACGTCAGTTACTGGATTTTCTACAAGAACGGCGATTTTGCCACCTGTGACATCGTCAACGAACCCTCCGCGGTGAACCTGCCCTACGAAAAGCTCGGGCCGTATTTTGCCGACGCGCCCCACACCGGCCCCAAGTGGAGCATCGAGGGGGAGAGCCTCGCGGTCGGCCAGCGGTATTACTCGGTCCGCGTCCTGACCGCGAACGACCCGGCCACCGGCGGCCGCAAGGGCGAGGTCGAAATCGCGATCCTCAGTGGCGGGGACAAGGTCTATTATTATTTCGGGAAGTTCATTTCCCAGTAGACACCCGCCCGGGCCGGGGCCGGCGAAATTGCTTGTCTCCCGATTGCGGCAAAGCGTAATACCCGCCTCCCGTCTTTCGACGGAAACAGCTCTTTTGCCGAACTAGCTCAGTTGGTAGAGCAACGCTTTCGTAAAGCGTGGGTCATCGGTTCAATTCCGATGTTCGGCTCCAGTTTTAACCCCGTCCGCGGTCTGACCGCGGGCGGGGTTTTTAATTGTCCGAGATGCGCTCGTCCGGGAGGCCGCCCTGCAGCTTGCGGCGCAGTCGGAGTGCCTCGATCTCCCCGCGCAGCTGGCGGGCGAACAGCTCCAGCCGGCGGCGGACACCCAGGGTCTCGAGGAGTTGCTGCTTCAGCCCGGAATTTTCACAGAGGCTGAACGCCGCCAGATCGATGAACACCTCGGGATCCTCCACGGTCCGCAGGAAATCCGCCATCTCGGCTGGCACGGGGGCGCCCAATCTCTGCTTCAGGGCGATGAGGCGGGCGAGTTCGACGCGCAGCCGGGCATTTTCGGCGGGGTCGGCGACGGGCTCGCTCGGGAGTGCGCGGACGCGGATGCGGCGGAAGGGCTGGTCGGTGACGATGCCGAGGACCTCGATGCGGCAGAGGCCCTGCAGCAGGAGGTTTGAGGTGCCATCGGCGTGTTTCTGGCAGGCGCGGACGATGCCGACGCTGGCGACGCGATGGGGTGGTTCGAATTCCCCGGGTTCGCCCAGGCGTTTCTGGTCGAGGCCGGTGACGGCGAAGAGCCGGTTCGTGGCGAGGACCTCCTTGAGCATCTGCCGGTAGCGCGGCTCAAAGATATGGAGGGGCAGCAACGCCTGCGGAAAAAAGGCCACGTTGGGCAAAGTCATGACCGGCACTTCCTCCGGCAGGGTGATTTCCATCTCCATGGCAACCAAGGTAGGCGGGGAGGAGTAAAACTCAACTGTGACGGCTGGGACACGTCCCCGCCTGAGAGGGGTGAAAGTGGGACAAAATGGCGTGAATTGGTTCATTCTAAAGAGCCCGGAATAGGCCGACTAAATGTTTAAATATCTGAATAACAATGGTATAAGATATTTTGTAAAGGTGGGGCACATCCATTGCTAAAGGCTGGGCTACTATGAGCAGAATTTTAGGCATCGATCTCGGCACCACCAACTCATGCATGGCAGTCATGGAGGGCGGCGAACCCATCGTCATTCCGAACGCCGAGGGCGCGCGCACGACGCCGTCCGTGGTCGCATTCACCAAATCCGGTGAACGTCTCGTCGGCCAGGCGGCCAAGCGCCAGGCGGTGACCAATCCCACCAACACCATCTTTTCCGCCAAGCGGCTGATCGGGCGTAAATTCTCCGAGGTCAGCGCCGAGGCCAAGAACATGCCGTTCAAGGTCGTCGAGGGCAAGAATGGCGACGCTTACATCGAGGTTAAGTCCGGCGACAAGACCGAGCAATTCGCGGCGCAGCAGATTGCGGCGTTCGTGCTCGGCAAGTTGAAGGCCGACGCCGAGGCGTACCTCGGGGAGAAAATCACGCAGGCCGTCATCACGGTCCCCGCGTATTTCAACGACTCGCAGCGCCAGGCGACGAAGGATGCCGGCAAGATCGCCGGCCTCGACGTGCTCCGCATCATCAACGAGCCCACGGCGGCCTCGCTGGCCTACGGCCTCGACAAGAAAAAGGACGAAAAAATCGCGGTGTTCGACCTCGGCGGAGGCACGTTTGACGTGTCCGTGCTCGAGATCGGAGACGGCGTCTTCGAGGTGAAGGCCACGAACGGCGACACGCACCTCGGCGGCGACAACTGGGATGACGCCATCATCGGCTGGCTCGTCGAGACCTTCAAAAAGGACAACGGCATCGATCTCCGCAAGGACCCGATGGCGCTCCAGCGCCTGAAGGAAGAGGCCGAGAAGGCCAAGATCGCCCTTTCCTCCACCACGACGGTGGACATCAACCTGCCGTTCATCACGGCGGACGCATCCGGCCCGAAGCACCTCAACGTGCAACTGTCCCGCGCGAAGATGGAGCAGATCTGCGACTCGTTGTTCGAGCGCTGCATCGCCCCGTTCAAGAACTGCCTCAAGGACGCCAACCTCACTTCCGACAAGATCGACGAGCTCGTGCTCGTCGGCGGCATGACGCGCATGCCCAAGGTCGTCGACATCGCCAAGAACCTCGGCGGCAAACCGCCGCACCAGGGCGTCAACCCGGATGAAGTCGTCGCCGTCGGCGCGGCCATCCAGGGCGGCGTGCTCAAGGGCGACGTCCGCGACGTGCTCCTCCTCGACGTCACCCCGCTGACCCTCGGCATCATGACTGCGGGCGACGTGGCGACCGCGATGATCCCGCGCAACACCACCATTCCGTCGAAGAAGACACAGACCTTCTCCACCTACAGCGATAACCAGCCCGGCGTGGAAATCGTGGTCCTCCAGGGCGAGCGCCCGATGGCCCGCGACAACAAGCAGCTGGGTACGTTCAAGCTCGACGGCATCCCGCCCGCGCCGCGCGGCACCCCGCAGATCGAGGTCACTTTTGACATCGACGCGAACGGCATCCTGCACGTGTCCGCGAAGGATCTCGGTACCGGCAAGGACCAGAAGATCACCATCCAGGGTTCGTCCGGCCTCTCCAAGGATGAGGTCGAGAAGATGACCAAGGAAGCCGAGCTGCACGCCGACGAGGACAAGAAGCGCAAGGAAGCGGTCGAGTCCAAGAACCAGCTCGACAGCACCATCTACCAGCTCGAGAAGGCGTTGAAGGACGCGGGTGACAAGCTCGCGGCCGAGACGAAGACCAAGGTCGAGTCGGCCCTCGCTGACGCGAAGCAGGATCTCGAGAGCAACGACGCCACGCGCATGAAGGCCGCGCTGGAGAAACTCACCGCCGTGGGCGGCGAGCTCTACGCCGAGACCCAGAAGGCCGCGGCCCCCGCGCCCGATGCCCCGCCCCCGGCGGACGGTGCCGCGCCCAAGACCGAGAAGAAAGCCGACGTCGTCGACGCGGACTTCGAGGTCGTGGACGAGGACAAGAACAAGAAAAAATAACTTTCTGTGCCACCTGCGCCCGCCGGATTTATCCCGGCGAGCGCGGGTGGTCGAAACCCCACCATCCACATCCAACTCTAGTTGAAAACCAAACCACATATGGCAAACGTCAAAATCAAACCCATCGGTGATCGTGTTCTCGTTGAGCACATCGAAGAAAAAGAGCAGGTCCGCGGAGGCATCATCATCCCGGACAGCGCCAAAGAAAAGCCGCAGGAGGCCAAAGTGGTCGCCCTCGGCACCGGCAAAAAGGACGAAGACGGCAAGGTCATCGCCTTTGAGGTCAAGGTGGGCGACATGGTCCTCATCAGCAAATACGGCGGCACCGAGGTCAAACTCGGCGACAAGAAGTACACGCTCGTCAGCGAGGGCGACATCCTCGGCATCGTTGGCTGAGCGCCATCCCCCGAATCAAAATCATAAACCAAAAAATCAATTATTATGGCTGCTAAACAAATCATCTTCGACGAGGCCGCTCGTCAGAAAATCCTCCGGGGCGTCGAGCTCCTGTCCAAGGCCGTCAAGGTCACCCTCGGACCCAAGGGCCGCAATGTCGTCATCGACAAGAAATTCGGCTCCCCGACCGTCACCAAGGACGGCGTGACCGTCGCCAAGGAAGTCGAGCTGCCGGACCCGTACGAGAACATCGGCGCCCAGCTCGTGAAGGAAGTCGCTTCCAAGACCTCCGACGCCGCCGGCGACGGCACCACCACGGCGACCGTGCTCGCCGAGGGCATCTACCGCGAGGGCCTGAAGAGCGTCACCGCCGGTTCCAATCCCGTCTACCTGAAGCGTGGCATCGACAAGGCCGTTGAGGCCGCCGTCAGCGAACTCGCCAAGATCTCCAAGAAGGTCAATGACCGCGAGGAGATCCGCCAGGTTGCGACCGTGTCCGCCAACTGGGACACCGCGATCGGCGAGATCATCGCCGACGCGATGGACAAGGTCGGCAAGGACGGCACCATCACCGTCGAAGAGGCCAAGTCCATCGAGACCACCCTCGATGTCGTCGAGGGCATGCAGTTCGACAAGGGTTACCTCTCGGCCTACTTCGCGACCAACGCGGAGAGCCAGGAAGCCATCCTCGAGGACGCGTACATCCTGATCCACGAGAAGAAGATCTCCAACCTCCAGGAGTTTCTCCCGATCCTCCAGGCCACCGCCAAGACCGGCAAGCCCCTCCTGATCATCGCTGAGGAAGTCGAGGGCGAAGCCCTCGCCGCGCTCGTGGTGAACAAGATCCGTGGCACGCTGAATGTCGCCGCCGTCAAGGCGCCCGGCTTCGGTGACCGCCGCAAGGCCATCCTCGAGGACATCGCTGTCCTCACCGGCGGCCGCCTCCTCAGCGAGGACCTCGGCATCAAGCTCGAGAACGTCACCATTGCCGACCTCGGCCGCGCCAAGCGCATCGTCGTCGACAAGGAGAACACCACCATCGTCGAGGGTGGCGGCAAATCGTCCGACATCCAGGGCCGGGTGAAGCTCATCCGCCGCCAGATCGACGAGACGACCTCCGACTACGACCGCGAGAAGCTCCAGGAGCGCCTCGCCAAGCTCGCCGGTGGCATCGCCGTCATCAACGTCGGCGCCTCCACCGAGGTCGAGATGAAGGAAAAGAAGGCCCGCGTCGAAGACGCCCTCCATGCGACCCGTGCGGCCGTGGAAGAGGGGATCGTCGCCGGCGGTGGCGTCGCGTTGCTCCGCACCGCGAAGGTCATCGACGGGCTCAAGCTCGAGGGTGACGAGGCCATTGGGGCCCAGATCGTGCGCCGGGCCATCGAACATCCGCTCCGCCAGCTCTGCTTCAATGCGGGCGTCGAGGGCGCGGTGATCGTGGGCAACGTGCTCGCGGGCAAGGGTGCCTACGGCTACAACGTCGCCACGGGCGAATACGAGGACCTCGTCAAGGCCGGTGTCGTCGACCCCACGAAGGTCACGCGCACCGCGCTGCAGAACGCGGCTTCGATCGCCGGTCTGCTCCTCACGACCGAAGCCATCATCACCGAGATCCCGGACAAGAAAGATGCTCCGGCCCCCGGCGGCGGTGGCGGCGGCGGCATGGGCGGCATGGACTACTAAGTCCCGCTGTTCCGGCCCGAAAATTCACAAGGCGTCCCGCGCAAGCGGGACGCCTTTTTTTGTGTCTGGGGTAGGGCGGGGTCTTTGACCCGCCTTACAGGGTAGCGCAGGCGTCTCCGCCTGCATCCGGACCTGGGTAGACAGGGACGCCTGCACCACGCCGGGACACCTTTTGCTTTCGCTTCCGGCGCATCCGTGTTTCCGTGATCCCTATCATGGAGGTTATTTTTCTCGGCACGGGAACTTCGCAGGGCGTGCCGATGATTGGCTGCGACTGCGCCGTCTGCACCTCGGCCAACCCGCGCAACCGCCGCATGCGCACCTCCATCCATGTCGTGATGGATGGGTTGCACGTGCAGGTGGACGCCTCGCCCGAGTTCCGACTGCAGTGCGTGCGGGAGAAGATCAGCCAGCTCAATGTCTTCATCCTGACCCACGGCCATGCCGACCACATTGCCGGCATGGACGACCTCCGCCGGTTCTGCGACCATGGCGCGAAGGCGGTCACAGTTTACACGACCGGGGAGGGGAAGGACCGGGTCGCGGCGATGTTCCCGTACGCCATCGGCGCCCGGCCCGTGGCGACGGGCTACCCGGCGTTCCAACTCGCGGACATGCCCGCGGTGCTGGAATTTCCGCAGGGTCGGATTTACTCCACACCGCTGCCGCACGGATCGGTCAACACGCTCGGCCTGGTGTTTGAGGAAAAGTCTTCGGGCCAAAAATTTGCCTACTACTCCGATTGCAAAAGTGTCCCGCCCGCGGCGGTGGCGCTCGCCCAAGGCGCGGCCGCAGTGTGCCTCGACGGCCTGCGACCGGATCCACACCCCACGCACATGAGTATCAGCGAGGCCTGCACGGTGGCGGCCGAGATTGGCTGCCCCGTGAGCTACCTCACCCATATGACCCATTCCGTGGAGCACGAGGAATGGGGAAATAAGCTGCCCACTGGAGTATTGCTGGCCTACGACGGACTCAGGCTAAAGCTCTAGCGCGAGCTTTCTTATGCATTGATAAAAATCAGGGAATAAATTTGGCTTGCTTTATATCATACCAAATTAATGTAGATTAAAGCAGTCAGCAAATGAAGCTTTCCAAAAAAGGCGAATACGCCCTTCGCTCCCTTATCAACCTCGGCCTCGCCGCCGAGGTGGGTCGTTCCTTGGTCCAGGTCTCGGAGCTCGCCGATACCGAGCAGCTCCCGGTTAAGTTTCTCGAACAGATCATGTCGGCGCTGAAGGACGCCAAGCTGGTCACGAGTGTTCGCGGCAAGTTCGGCGGCTATCGTCTCGCGAAGCCCGCCAAGACGATCACGATCGGCCAGGTTGTGCGCCTGATTGACGGTCCGCTCGCCCCGATCGGCTGCGTCAGCCAGACGGCGTACGAGAAGTGCACCTGCCCCGACGAGGCGCACTGCGGCCTGCGCATGCTGATGCTCGACGTGCGCAACGCCATCGCCGGCATCCTCGACCGCTACACGCTCGCCGACGTCGTCGAGGTGACGCTGCGCAAGCTGCGCCGCGACAATGTCCCCCTCCCTTTTTCCCCCGAGGCGGACCTGGCCCCGACTTCCGCCCGGCTGCCCGCCCGTCAGGCCCAGAAGCTCGCCCGCCGCGCCGGCTCCTCCCGCCTCGATGAAACCGAAGGCGTACTCCACCAGCTGCTCGGTGATTACGCCATTTAGCCTCGGGCGATGCCTCGCCCCCATCCAGTTCCGACCATGAAATACTGTCTGCTATTTTTTTTATTGATCGTCGGTCCTAGCGCCGCTCGCGCTGACAAGATCACCCTGCGCGTCGGTTATTTCCCCAACATCACCCACGCCCAGGGCGTGATTGGCAGTCATTCCACCCGGGAGAAACACGGCTGGTTCGAGCAGCGGCTCGGGCCCGACGTGACCATCC
Organism: Verrucomicrobiota bacterium; assembly: GCA_003402695.1. Classification (GTDB taxonomy): domain Bacteria; phylum Verrucomicrobiota; class Verrucomicrobiia; order Opitutales; family Opitutaceae; genus Opi-474. Next base: position 21,817 of record QQNC01000004.1, read on the forward strand.
ACTGGTTCCCCTTCAATGCCGGCCCGAGTGCCATGGAGGCGATTTTTGCCGGTTCGATCGACCTCACGTATGTCGGCCCGAATCCCGCCCTCAACGCCTACATTCGCTCCGGCGGGGACGAAATCCGCGTGCTGGCCGGTTCCGCGCTTGGAGGCGCGGCGCTGGTGGTTGCGGGGGACGGACGCATTGCGGCCCCCGGTCAGTTCAAGGGCCGCCGTCTCGCTACGCCGCAGTTGGGTAACACCCAGGACGTCGCCGCCCGCGCCTGGCTGAAAAAACAGGGCTTCAAGGTCACCCAGACCGGGGGCGACGTGCGGGTGCTCCCGACGGCAAATCCCGACCAGCTCGCCCTGTTTCAGGCGGACCGCCTTGATGCCGTCTGGACCGTGGAGCCGTGGGTGTCGCGCCTTGAACTGGAGGCCGGCGGAAAGATATTTCTCGAGCAGGATGACGCGGTCACGACCGTGTTGGTGACCAGCGTGAAGTTCCTGAAGGCGCACCCGGCCCTGGTGGCCAAGTTTAAGGCGGCCCACGCGGAACTCACGGCCTGGCTCAACGCTCATCCGGAGGAGGCCCGGGCGCGGGTTCGGGCCGGCCTCAGTGCCGAGATGAAGCGGGAGATGTCCAACGCCATCGTGACCAGCGCCTGGCGGCGGCTGAAATTTTCCGACCAAGTGACACAGAAGCAGTTTGAGCTTCTGGTGGCCGACGCCCAGAGTGCCGGGTTCCTGCGGGATGCCCTTCCACTGGACCGATTGTTTTCCGGCCAACCATGACCCTTTCGACCGAATTCCAGAGCGAGAGCCCCTCGAAGCTTTCCGTGCAGCACATCAGCAAGCGCTACCGCTCGGGTGGGCGCGAGGTGCATGCGCTGGACGATGTCTCATTGGAGATTGGGGAAGGGGAGTTCATCTGCCTGGTGGGGCCGAGCGGTTGCGGCAAGTCGACCCTGCTCAACATCATCGCGGGACTCGAGTTCGCGGATAACGGCCGCTTGTTCACCGCGGGGGCTCCCATCACCGGGCCCGGCCGCGACCGCATGGTGTTGTTCCAGGAGGCGGCCCTGTTCCCGTGGCTGGACGTCCTGGATAACGTGCTGTTCGGCTTGAAGCTGAAGCCCGGGCTCAGCAGGTCGGAGCGCACCGAGGTGGCGCAATTTTACCTCAAGCTCGTGGGCCTGGAGAAATTCACGAAGTCCTACGTCCATGAATTGTCCGGCGGCATGAAGCAGCGGGTGGCGCTGGCTCGCGCGCTCGCGCCCAATCCGCGGATGCTACTGATGGACGAGCCCTTCGCGGCCCTCGACGCCCTGACGCGCCAGCAGCTCTACGGCGACCTGCAGGATATCTGGCAGCAGCACCGCAAAACCATTGTGTTTGTGACGCACAATGTCCGCGAGGCGGTTTGCCTCGGTGACCGCGTCGCACTTTTCTCGCCGCACCCCGGGCGCATCAAGGAGCAGTTCACGATCACTCTGCCGCGCCGGCGCGACATCAACAGTATCGAGCTCGCGCGCTACGCGATCGAGATCACAGCTGCGCTCAAGGGCGACGCGCGGCCGTCCGATGAATACGCCATATGAAACATCTCCTGCGCGCCCTGCTGTTCTTCGTCCTGACTCTCGTGGCCTGGGAGGCGCTGTTTCGCGCTAAAATCTGGTCCCCCGTGCTGGTGCCGTCACCCTTCGTGGTGGGTCGTTACCTGTATGAGGCCGCCGTCGACGGTACGCTCTGGGACGCGACCCTGGTTACAATGCGCCGGCTCCTCCTGGGCTACGGTTTCGGCATTGCGCTGGGCCTGCCGCTCGGGCTGCTGACGGCCCGCTTCCGCATCATGAAGGACACTTTGGGTCTGGTCGCGCTGGGTCTGCAGACGCTGCCGAGCGTATGCTGGGTGCCGCTGGCGCTGCTCTGGTTCGGCCAAAGCGAAACGGCCATGTTTTTTGTCGTCGTGATGGGCACACTCTGGTCCATGATCATCGCGACGGACAATGGGGTGCGCAACGTGCCGCCCATCTACGCCCGCGCGGCCCGCACGATGGGCTCGTCCGGTCTCCAACTCTGGCTCCGGGTCATGTTGCCGGCTTCGCTGCCGTACATCGTCAGCGGCATGAAGCAGGGCTGGGCCTTCGCCTGGCGCTCACTCATGGCGGCCGAGATCTACGTGACAATCCTCAGCGGCTTCGGCCTTGGCAATTTGCTGCACTACGGGCGCGAGCTCAATGCCATGGAGCAGGTCATCGGCATCATGTTCGTCATTATTGTCATCGGCCTGCTGGCGGATAAAATCCTGTTTTCCCCGTGGGAAAGGTTCCTCCATCGGCGCTGGGGCACCGCGAAATAAGCCATAAGACAATGCCCGGATTTGCGTCTCCCATCCTTTTTTTCTCAACGTTCAACAATTCAACCCCCCCAAGATCACCATGGCCAAAATCCATAACGACATCACCGAGACCATCGGTAACACGCCGCTCGTCCGCCTCAACCGCACCGCGGCTGCCCACGGCGCGCAGGCGGAAATCCTGCTCAAACTGGAATTCTTCAACCCGCTCTCGAGCGTGAAGGACCGCATCGGTCTCGCCATGATCGATGACGCGCTGAAGTCCGGCAAAATCAACGCCCAGACCACCCTGATCGAGCCGACCAGCGGCAACACCGGCATCGCGCTGGCGTTTGTCGCCGCGGCCAAGGGTCTCAAACTCATCCTCACGATGCCCGAGACGATGAGCACCGAGCGCCGCAAGCTCCTCAAGATCCTCGGCGCCCGCCTCGTGCTCACCGAGGGGCCGAAGGGCATGAAGGGGGCCATCGCCAAGGCCGAGGAACTCCAGTCCAAGATCCCCAACAGCGTTATCCTCCAGCAGTTCGCCAACCCGGCCAATCCCGCGGTGCACCGCCGCACCACGGCCGAGGAAATCTGGCGCGATACTGACGGCAAGGTGGACATCGTCGTGTCCGGCATCGGCACCGGCGGCACCATCACGGGCGTCGGCGAGGCGTTGAAGGCTAAAAATCCCGCGATCAAGATCGTCGCCGTCGAACCCGACGCGTCGCCCATCCTTTCCGGCGGCCAGCCCGGCCCACACAAGCTGCAGGGCATCGGCGCCGGCTTCGTGCCCGCGATCCTCAACACGAAGGTCTATGACGAGGTCATCCGCGTGAAGGAGGCCGATTCCGGCCCGATCTCGAAGCAGGTCAACCAGCAGGACGGCATCCCGATCGGCATTTCCTCGGGCGCGGCCGTCTGGGCGGCACTCGAGCTGGCCAAGCGGCCCGAGAACAAGGGCAAGCAGATCGTCGTGATCATCGCGTCGAGCAGCGAACGCTACCTCTCGACCTGGCTGTTTGCGGATGTCAGCGCGGAGAGCGACACCCTGGACGATCTCCTTCTGCCCGCAGGCAAGGCCTGAGCCTTTCCGGTTAGTCCGACCGGCCGGCAGCCTCGCTGCCGGCCGGTTATTTATTGTCCCGGTTCAGCTCCGACCAGCGGTAGAAACTGTACCCAAAGGCAATCAGCGACACGGCCACGCCGGTGAGCTTCATCATCACGCCCGCCAGCGTCTGGTCGTCCGCCGCCGAGAACGTGGCGAACAGCCGCGGGGCATATTCGTAGGTCGGATAGAGGATGTTGGAGGAAAACGAGACGTAGGCAAAGAGGGGCGTCATCGCGATCTCGATGCAGAAAATGAACATCATCCGCCCGGCATAGCTGAGCGGCGGGTACGCCCGCGACGGGCTCATGATGGGCCACCAGAAGAGCACCGACACGCCAAAGAACATCAGGTGCTCGACCACGTGGATGAGCTTGTCCTGCAGTGCCCATTCATAGAGCCACGGGGCGTGCCAGAGGCCGATGACGAGGGTGGCCAGCGCGCCGCAGCTGATCGGCGAGAACAGCAGCCGAAGCGGCCGCCGGAGGGACGGGCGGTCCAGGCCGGCATCCACCATCCACCCCGGCAGGCCGCACAGCAGCAGCACCGGCGCCGGGTACATGATGATCAGGTGCTGGAACATGTGCGCGCTGAACAGGAAGCGTTCGCCGGCCTGGTCGAGCGGCGAACCGACCGCGAGGTAGAACAGGACCAGCGCGGCATAGAAATACCACGCCTCCCGGCGCGGAAAAGGCTGCCCGGGGGCGAGACGGGCGCGCAGCGGTCCGGCCAGCACGGCCCAGAGCCAGCCCAGAAACACGATCCCGCCGACGAGGAGGGGTTCGTTGTGCCAGTGGCGCCAGTCAATCATGGGATAAAAAAAGCGGCCCGAAGGCCGCCGTGGGAGAGTGCGAGGTCGATCGTGGCGGCGTCAGACGAGACGCGACAGATCCGCCACCGTATTGACGGCCACGGAGAGCGGCACGCTGGCCTCGGCCCCGAACAGCTTGAGCAGCGCCCACATCGTGCCGCCGGCCAGGATCAGGCCGATGAAGAACAGGATAGTGCAGAACAATTTGTCCCACCGCAGGTGCATGAAGTAGAAGATAACGAACATGAACTTCACGACGGAGAGGACCACGAGGACGGTGACGAGCAGCCAGGTCGCAAAAGGCAGGCCGATGACGGCGATCTCGACGCCGGTGATGACCGCGAGGAGCATCGCGATCTGCACGTAGGCGGCGAACTTGCTTTCCTCGGCGACGTGGCCGGCGGTGGCGGGGGAGTGGGCGGAGTCGCTCATGGTCAGAGGTATTCGAGCAGGTAAACGGCGGTGAAGATCACGATCCAGACGATGTCGACGAAGTGCCAGTAGAGGCCCATGGACTCGACATCGATGGCGTTGGACTGGTCGAACTGGACCGGGCCGGCAGGGCGGGCGAACCAGCGCTCGGCGCCGATGGCGATCACGGTGCCGACGATGGCGAGCCATTGCGCGCCGACGACGCCGCCGAGGGTGGCGCCGCTCAGGCCGTGGGCCTCGAGGGCCCAGATAACCGAGAGGACGACCTTCATCGACAGCAGCACGGCCGCCACCAGGGCGACGACGTGCAGGAGGGTGGTGGTCCAGGGCTGGCCGCCGGTGGCGGGCTTAAACGAGCGGACATACATCAGCCCGAGCCAGAGCACGCCGATGGCGACGTGCGTGCCGTGGGTGCCGGTGAGGGTGAAGAAGGTCGTGCCCAGGATGCTGTTCGTGATCGTCATGTGCTTCTCGAACACGAAATTGTTGAACTCAAACACCTGGCAGCCGAGGAAGATGGCGCCGCAGACGATCGTCGCGAGCAGCGAGAAGCGCATGCTCTTGAGGTTGCCCTTCTGAATGGCGTTCACCGCGAGGGCCATCATCAGCGACGACATCAGCAGGATGAACGTCGAGAAGGACGTCAGCGGGATATCGAAGATCTGGCGCGGCACCGGGTTGCCCGGGGGTGGGTGCAGCCGGTAGATGAGGTGCGTCGAAATCAGTGTGCCGAAGAACATGCAGTCCGAGGCCAGGAAGGCCCACATGAGGAGCTTCTTGTTCGGAATGCCGGTCGACGTCGTGTGATCGTGATGGTGGTCAATGGCACCGTTGGCAGCGTGGCTGGTCATGGAGAAAGGGGGAATCGGTCAGTGCTTCGGGGCGGGGGCGTCGTCGTGGCCATCCTCGTCGGGATGGAGGTGGTAGCCCTCCGCGCCCTCAAGCGACCAGAGGTAGATACCGATGAAGAGGAGGGAGCCGCCGATGAGGGCGACGATCAGGTTGTGGTAGATGGCCCCGAACGCCCCGATGAGGGCGCCGATGCTGGCCACCAGCGGGTAGATGGACTGGAACGGCATGTGGATGCCGCCGTGGGCCGCCTCGGCCTGGTGCTGGGCGGCCTTCTCCTGCTCGATCTCCGACTGGTGGTGCTTTTCGTACCAGAAGGCATCGCGGGCATGCACGGTCGGGATGACGGCGAAGTTATACTCCGGCGGGGGATTGGTGGGCACCGACCACTCGAGGGTGCGGGCATCCCAGGTGTCGCGGCCGGCCTTCTCGCCCTTGAGGTAGGTGTAGATGATCACCGCGAAGTAGATCGCGATGCCGGTGCCGAGGATGAGGGCGCCGATGGTCGCGATCATGTTGCCGACGTTCCAGCCCATGTTGCCGTCGTAGGTAAACGTGCGGCGGGGCATGCCGTTCAGGCCGAGGAAGTGCATCGGGAAGAACGTGACGTTGAAGCCGATAAAGATGACCCAGAAGGAGAGCTTGCCCCAGAACTCGCTGACGCGGCGGCCGAACATCAGGGGAAACCAGTAGTGGATGCCGCCGAGCAGCGCGAAGATCGAGCCGCCGATGAGCACGTAGTGGAAGTGGGCGACGACGAAGTAGCTGTCCTGCTGCTGGGCGTCGGCGGGGGCGGCGGAGTGCATCACGCCGGAGAAGCCGCCGATCATGAACATCCAGATGAAACCGAGGGCGAACATCATCGGCGTGCGCATCTTCAGGTGGCCGCCCCAGAGGGTGCCGATCCAGTTGAAGATCTTCACGCCGGTCGGCACCGCGATGGTCATGGTGGCGAGGGAGAAGGCCGCGGTGGCGACCGTGCCCATGCCGGTGGTGAACATGTGGTGACTCCAGACGGTGAAGCCGAGGAAGCCGATGGAGGCGCCCGAGAAGACGACGATCGGGTAGCCGAAGAGGGGCTTGCGGGCGAAGGTCGGGAGGATTTCCGAGACGATGCCCATGGCGGGCAGGATGAGGATGTACACCTCGGGATGGCCGAAGATCCAGAACAAGTGCTGCCACAGGATGGGCATGCCACCGTTGGACACCTCGAAGAAGTTGGTGCCGAACTGGCGGTCAAACATCACCTCGACCAGCGCGATGGTGATCGCGGGGAAGGAGAGGATGATGAGGAAGGACGTGATCAGCGTCATCCACGTGAACACCGGCAGGCGCATCATCGTCATGCCGGGGGCGCGCAGGTTGATAATGGTGACGATGAAGTTCAGCGCGGCCGCGATGGAGGCGACGCCAAGCAGCTGCAGGCCGAGGATCCAGAAGTCGGTCGCGTGGGTGGGGTTGTAGAGCTTGGACGTGAGCGGCGCGTAGCCGAACCAGCCGGCATCCGGCGCCCCGTCGGGGAGGAACCAGCCGACATTGAGGATGATCGCGCCGGCGACGAAGGTCCACAGCGAGAAGGCGTTCAGCCGCGGGAAGGCGACGTCCCGCGCGCCGATCTGCAGCGGCATGATGAAGTTGAAGAACGCGGCGCCCAGGGGCATGACGGCGAGGAAGATCATCGTCGTGCCGTGCATCGTGAACATCGTGTTGTACTGCGGCGCGGTCAGCAGCGTGTTGTTGGGCACGATGAGCTGCAGGCGGATGAGCAGGGCCTCGCAGCCGCCCACGAGGAAAAAGAACAGGGCGAACGAGCCGTAGAGGAAGCCGATCTTCTTGTGGTCGACGGTGGTCAGCCAGCTCATGAGGCCGGTCTTGGCCGTGGGCCGCCAGAAGGCGAAGGAGGGCTTGGCAGGAGCATGCTCCTCTTTGCCGGTGAAGTGGGATTTGGCCGTGGCTTCCATGAGAGGGATTATTTGAGGCTGCTGAGATAGGCCACGAGCGCGGAGACATCGTCGGGCGTGAGCTTAATGTTATTCGCGAGGTACCCGTTGACGTACATCTTGTTGCCGGGCTTGACCACATCGGGATGCGAGATCCAACGGGCGAGCTGCGCGGCGTTGTTCTCGAGCAGGCCGCCGGCGATGGTGGTGCGGGCGCCGACGTGGGTCAGGTCAGGATACGCGCCGCTGCCGCCGACCATGTGGCCGCGGACGACGTGGCAGGTGAAGCAGGTCTTGGACTGGAAGAGCGCGCGGCCCTGAGCGATGAGCGCGGCATCCTCGTGCTTGGGGTCGGGCTCCTGGTGGGCTTTCCAGGACTCGAACGGGTTTAGTTCAAATTGGGCGCTCCAGCCCGCCTCGTTGCGCTTCCAGTCGGACCGGTAGGCGGCGAACTGGGCCTTGGGCTGGCCGGTGGACGCGACCTTGGCGACCTCGCGGGCGGGCGAAGTCTGGGCATTGAGCCAGTTGTTGAAATCCTTCGGCCCGAGGGCGATCACACGGAAGCGCATGACGGCATGGGAGTCGCCGCAGTACTCGGCGCACTGGCCCCAGTAGTAGCCGGGGGCGTCGGCCTTCAGCCAAAGAAAATTGCCGCGGTTGGGAATCATGTCCACTTTGCCGGCCAGCTTGGGCACCCAAAAGCTGTGGATGACGTCCATGCCGCGCAGGTTGATGTGGACGGGACGGCCGGCGGGGATGACGAGCTCGTTGGCGGACACGAGCTGGCCGGAGCCGGCGATCGGCTCGGCGGGATACTCGAACTTGAACCACCACTGGTAGGCGAGGGCGTTGACCTCGTAGGCGTTGGCTTTCTCCTCGACGGGCACGTCGTGGGTGTAGGTGATGGACTTGAGGGTGGGGACGGCGATGATGACGAGGGCCAGCACCGAGGCGCCGATGAGCCCGAGTTCGATCAGCGGGTTGCCGTGGCCCTGCTCGGGCGGGACGGCCTGCTCGTCGGCCTCGCTGCGGGCGCGGAACTTGTAGGTCGCGTAGGCCAGCACGCTGCCGACGATGAGGAAGATGACCAGGGTCACCCAGCAGGTGACCAGAAAGACATCCAGCTGGGACTTGGCCACGGGACCGTCGACCGCGATGGTCGACTGGTGCCCCTTCATGGTCCAGAAATCCAAGTTGCACCCGGTGAGCAGGGCCAAGCCACCGAGCGCGAGGAGAATACGACCCCGACGGGCGAGGGTGGGGAGGAGGGAGGTCAAACGCATGGGTTCAGTCGTGGGAAAAAATTGGGTGTCTGGCGGTGGGCGCCAAGGCAGAGAGAGTTCGCGAACGTTCCGGCATTTCAAGCCATAATCCTTGGAGTTATGTCATGGGCCGCAAGGTGTGCCGCCGGTATTTGGTCCGGCTATTAATTTTGGACGTTCGGGCATAAGGCCCGGCATTTACTCGCTTGGCGGTTGCATCCCTGCGCCGGCTGGCTGATGGTGCCCACGCCATGAACCTGAACCTCCGTCTCCTCTGCGCCTCGGCGCTCATCGCCCTTGTCACTTCCGGCTGCGGCCAGAAGGACACCTCGTCCACCGCCACGGCCGCCGCCCCCGCGGGACCGCGCACCGTGGAAATCACCGCCGGCGACAACATGAAATACAGCCTCACCGCCATCGAGGCCAAGCCCGGTGAGCAGATCACCGTCGTCTTGACCAATATCGGCACGCAGCCGAAGGAAGTCATGGGCCACAACTGGATCCTCCTCAAGATGGGCACCGATGTGGAGGCCTTTGACAAGGCCGCCGCGCTGGCGAAGGCCACGGATTATTCCCCGGCCGAGCTGTCCGGTCAGGTGCTGGCGCAGATTTCGCTCCTCGGGCCCCGTAAGTCAGGTGAAATCACGTTCACCGTTCCGACCACGCCCGGCGATTATCCGTTCCTCTGCAGCTTCCCGGCCCACTTCCAGGTCGGCATGAAGGGCGTGCTGACGGTCAAATAAGCCCGCGGCCTGCGCCGCCTCACTTTCAAGCCGGGCGGCAAGCCCGGCTTTTTTGTGGCCTTATTTCGCCGCCGGCCACCACTGGTAGAGCGAGAAATACACCAGCACGCCGGTCACGGAGACATAATACCAGATGGGGAAAGTCCACTTCGCCCAGGCCTGGTGACGCTCGTAGTTGCCCTGGATCGCAAACAGGAAGGTCCGGGGCACCAGGTACGCGATGCTGATGGCGAGCAGGATGTGTGAAATGAGCATGACGTAATACGCCGTGCGAATCAGCCCTTCGCCACCGAATGGCGTATGTACGCCTCGAATCAATATCTTGTGGGTCACGTAGCCGACGAGAAATAGCGCGGAAACCACCATGGCCGTGGTCATGACCTTGCGGTGCGCCTCCTTGCGGCCGGTTTTGATCAGGATGAACCCCGCCGTGATCAGCACGGTGGCGAGTCCGTTCAGCGTGGCGTTGAGGGCGGGGATGTCGCGGATGCTCATGGTGAAAAAATAAGCCGGTCGGCCACGAGCGCGATGAGCACCAGCGGCAGATAGGTGATGGAGGTGAGAAACAGTTTCCGGGCGGCCTGGTCGCGGCCCTGCGCGCGGAGGAACAGGAGCGCGCGCCAGAGAAACCACACGTCGCAGACCGCGGCGGCGCCGAGGTAATACCGGCTCGCCAGACCGTACACCGTGGGGAGCACGCTTACGGTGACGAGCGCGAGGGTGGCCAGAAGCGACCAGGCAGCGACCCAGCGGCCGGATTCATCGCGCACCGGCAGCATGGGGAAATGCACCGTGGCGTAATCGCGCCGGTAGGTCCACGCCACGGCCATGAAGTGGGGGATTTGCCAGAAAAACAGCACCCCGAAGAGAATCCAGCCCAGCGTGGTCACCCGGCCTTCGCCGGCGGCCCAGCCGATGAGCGGAGGAAAGGCGCCTGCGAGCGCGCCGATTTCCGTCGCCCAGCGCGACCACCGCTTTGCGGGCGTGTACCACCAGAGGTAGGAAATGATGGTGAGCAGCGTGAACAGCGAGGACAGCGGATTGACCAGCGCGAACAGCAGGAAGAGCGAGGTGATGCACATCAGCGTGCCCAGCACGAAGGCCGAGCCGTCCGGCACCTTGCCCGTGGGAATGGGTCGGTCGGCCGTGCGCTTCATGAGCGCGTCGGTGTCGCGCTCCATCCACTGGTTCAGCGCCGCCACTCCGCCGGCGGCGAGGATGGTGCCGGCCACCAGCCACGCCAGCCGGATGCCACGCTCCCCGTGGGCCGCCATATAGCCGACCAGCACCGTGAAAACGGAGAGCAGGCTCAGCCGCGGTTTCGTCAATTCAACGTAGTCGCGGAATTTGGGCGGCAGTGCTTCCGGAACGGGGTTCATGCGGTGGCCTTGGTCTCAATGGCGTCGCGGTGCGCGAGCCAGGTCAGCCAGAAGGTCGTGACGAGGGTGAGCGCGCCGACGACCACATGACCGGTCGTCACGGCCGCGGCGCGGTACGTCCAGATAATCTGGGCGCCGAGGGTGATTTGCAGCGTCAGCAGCACCAGCAGGGCGATGGCCCCGAGCCGCAGCCCGGTCGTGGCGCCCCGGTCGGCGCGCAGCGTGAAGGCGTACCAGGGCAGGGCCACGCAGAGCACCGCGGCCATCACCCGGTGGGCGAAATGGATGCCGACGCGGAAATTCCACGTCGCGGGCAGCAGGCCGCCGTCGAAGTTGGACGCGGGAAAGGTCGGGATCGCGAGGCCGGCGAAGCTGTGCCGCATCACGGCCGCAATCGCGAGCTGCGCAAACAGCAGGGCCACGCAGAGCCGGCCGAGCCGGCGGGTGGGGGCGTCAACCGCGCCGCCATTCCCCAGAATCCAGCCTTTCGCGCAGGCGGCGGCGATGGCGATGAGCGTGCAGGCGAAGAGTTGCGCCAGGCACGCGTGCAGCATGGCGAAGAGGCGGCCCAGGCTCGTGTCCACCAGCTCGACCTGATGGCTGTCGTACATCACCCGCAGCCCGCCCACGACGGCCTGCGCCAGAACCAGCCCGACCGCAAAATACGCGAGTTTCCGCAACCAGGCGCGCTCCTCGGTCCGCCAAAGCCAAACCGCGAGGATGATTGTCACCGTGCTCATCACCCCCGCGCTCAGGCGGTGCGAATGCTCGGCGAACATGGCGAGATTGGTCATCCAGCCGTGCGGGTTGAGGGAGCCGTTGGAGAGCGGCCAGTCGGAAAACGCCATGCCCGCGCCGATGCTGGTGGTAAAAGCCCCCAGCGTGACCAGCAGGAACACCCAGGCGCTGCCAAAGGCCGCGAAGAAGGCGAGGGTGGGTTTGTGGTCCGCGGTGCGGCGAGTGGGTGACGGGGAGGCCATGAGCAGAGTGACTCGCCAGCAGAAGGGCCTCTGCCTTGGTCCGCAAACCCTTTGACAATTATATCCTCCGGCGAATCCGTAGTGTCATGAAATCTTATGCCCTACTGGCCGCCGGGGTCTTCGCGCTCCTGGGCGTGGCCGGCTGCAGCCGGTCGGACGGCGGTAAACCTTCCACGGCGACGGCCGCAGCCCCTCTGGAAAAACGCTATCCGCTGACCGGCGAGGTCGTCCGGGTGGACGCCGTCAACAAGGTGCTCGTGGTGCAGCACGACGAAATTAAGGACTTCATGCCGGCGATGACGATGGAGTTCAGCGTTTCAGCGGCCGACCTCGTGGCGGCCAAGCCCGGCGAGCGGATTCGGGGCGACCTCCTCCCCGTAAAGAAGGGCAACTGGCGGCTCGAGAACATCTGGCCGGACGACAAGCCCGCCGCCGCCGCCATCGCGGCACAGGCGGCGGCACTCCGGCAGGACACGCTTATCCGCGGCCAGTCCGCCTATCGCGAGGTAGGGGAGAAGATGCCTGATTTCGCCCTCTACGATCAGGAAGGCCGCGTGGTGCAGAGTGCGCGGTTCCGTGGGAAGCAGGTCATGCTGAACTTCATTTTCTCCCGCTGCCCCGTGGCGACGATGTGCCCGGCTTCGACGCTGAAGATGATGGGCACGCAGAAACTCGCACGGGAGACTGGCGTGGCCAACATTGAGTTTGTCTCGATTACACTCGACCCGGCCTACGACACACCCGCCGTGTTGAAGGAGTATGCCGCCACGCGCGGGATCGACCCGACGAACTTCTCGTTCCTCACCGGCCCGGAAAACGCGATCAAGGACTTGCTCACACAATTCGGCGTCATCGCGGAATTCGACGGCGCCCTGCTCAAGCATACGCTCAGCACGCTGCTGATCGATGAAAACGGTCGCATCATCCACCGCGCCGATGGCAGCGCGTGGGAGCCGCAGGATTTCGTCGCAAAGATGCACCGCCCATGAGCGCGACCATCCAGCCCCTTGACCGCCGGGCGCGGCGCCAGCTCGGGCTCATCACGGCGGTGGCGCTCGCGCTCTTCCTGTTCTTCCGCTGGCTGCCGACGGGCACGAACCTCAGCCACATGGATTTCCGCGCGGCGGACGCCAAAAACTCCATCGAGTTTTGCGACCCGCTGAACCCGCAGTTCATCCCGGTGGTCGAGATGCAGTCGCCCGTGGCACTGACGCTCACGCCCGTGGGCGAGGCCCCGCTGGTGCCGGGTCAGCCGGCGCATTTCACGCTGACGCTGAAAACCGCGAGCGGGAAACCCATCGCGCCCGAGGATTTGATCGTGACGCACACGAAGCTGCTGCACCTGCTGATCATTGATCCCTGGCTCAATGACTACCAGCACGTGCACCCGGAGCCCGGCGCCCATGCGGGGGAATGGACCTTTGCCTTCACGCCGAGGCGGGAGGGGAAATACCGGGTGTTCGCCGATTTCACGCCGGTCGTGACGGCCCGCGGGTTGTATGCCTCGACGGATGTGCAGATCGGAAAGTCGAGTCTGCCGGCGAGCTTCACGCTGGTGATGAAGCATGAGGAATCCTGGGTGGTGGAGCGCGACGGCTATCAGTTCGCGCTCGTGCCCGGCGCCCGGCCGGTGCGGTCGAAAGTGTCGGTGGACCTGAAACTCGCCATTACCCGGACGGACGGAAAACCGGTGCCGATGGACCCGGTCATGGGGGCGTTTGCGCACCTGGTCGCTTTCGACGAGGCGCGGAGCGGATTCGCCCATCTCCATCCCAATGAATTCAACCTGTCGCAGCAGCCGGATGCGGTGAAGCCGGTCTTGAATTTCAAGATCATGATCCCCGCCGCGGGGAACTACGTGATCTGGGCGCAGCTCAACCTCGGCGGGCGTGAGGTGTTTGTGCCGTTCTGGTTCGAGGTCGAGTAGGTGGGCGGGCACGTCCTGCGCCCGCATGTGGGTTGAGCGCTCGCGCTCAACGTTGGGCGGCGAGCGCGCAACCCACGGCAAGCAAATGCGGGCACAGGGACGTGCCCGCCCACCTAAAGCTTCTTCGTTCGCTTCTTGGGTGCGAGCCGCAGCTCGAGCTCATCCATCGTGGCGTTGAACGCTTTCGCAAGGTCCACGTCGCTGGCCTCGGCCAGCACCAGCAGGCACCACAGGCAGTCGCCGAATTCGTGGGCGAGCTTCGCGTCCAGCTGCGCGGCGGGGCGTCGTCCGTCCTTCGCCATAAGCAGTTTCATGAGGTCGCCCACGTCGCCGACGAAGCCCTGGGCGAGTTCCGCGCGCGACCATGGCCGGCCGCCGCGCTGGATTTCCAACTTGGCGTAAAGTTCGCGTACGCGCCGGGCGCGGCGGGAGAGGGCGGAGAGCGACATGCGCTGGCAGCATGCGGCGTGGGCCGCGGCGTTCAACCGCGGAACCGGGCTGGAATTCACAAAGCTGCCGCGGAGCTCTAGCCGCTGGGCCGCAGCGAAGAGCCGGAGGCGCAAAAAAGAGGCGCCCGCCCTGCGGCGTTTGCGCCTCTTGGTCGTGAGCTTAGTCCCGGACTCAGTGCCCGTTCTTGCCGTGTTTAGCGCGGAAGCGGGCGAGGTCGGGATAGGCCTTCTGCGGGTCGCCGTAGGTGTTGCCGGCGCGATCCTGGCCGCGGGCGAGGTAAATGTTGTGGAACTTGCCCACCATGTCCGAGTTGAGCTTCACGCCGGTGCTGATGTAGCGCATGGTGTAGCCGCAGCGGCGGATGTTACTCGTGTTGGGCGCACTGCCGTGGATGATGCGGCCGTCGTGCAGGCTGCACTGGCCGGCCTCGAGTTCGATGGCGACGGCCTTGCTCGGGTCGCGCTGGGCGGCCTTGATCTCGTCGTTGAACACGGCGGTGCCGGGCGCGAGGTCGTCGTAGTCGGAGAAGCCCAGCTTGCCCGTGTTGTGCGTCCGCGGGATCACGTTCATGCAGCCGTTCACCTTGGTGGACGGATCGATGGCGAGCCAGACGGTGGCCACCTCCATGGGCGTGATCATGGTCTTCCAATAGTGGGAGTCCTCATGCCACGGCACGCGCTGGCCGTTGCCGCGGGGCTTGCAGATGAAATGGCTGGAGAACAGGGCGATGTCCGGACCGAGGATCGGCTCGACCAGGTCGAGGACCTCGTCGGCGAGGAGCCACTTGAACAGCTCGGGATGCTGGAAGTGCGGCACATCCATCGACTCCGGCCGCACGCCGGTTTCGAGATTGTTGAGGATGTCCTCGAACGTGGCCTTCAGGCCGTCGAACTTGGCCGGCGGGAACAGTTGCTCGCGGTAGATGTGGTAGCCCTCGGTTTTGTAGCGGGCGATCTCGGCGGGGGTGAGGCGGTGATGGGCGGGGGTGGAGGAGGTGGGTGCAACCATGCTTGTGTTATATCACCCTTCGGCGGGGAAGTCTTGCCATAAAAGCGTACTTTCTGGTGTTATATTGTCCTGATGCCCCGGCCCTGCCTGCACTTCCACCTGGCCGATTTCGTCCGCCCGGGCGAGGCGTACCACTTTGCGCAGACGGACCTCACGGCCGGGAACGCGGCGCGGTACCATGACCACGACTTTCACGAGCTGTTCTGGGTGAAGCGCGGGCGCGGCGAGCACCTGCTCAACGGCCGGACCGAGCCGCTCTCGGCCGGGCGGCTGTTTCTGATCAAACCAAAGGACCGGCACCATGTGACAGGGTCGGATGCGGCGCCGCTGGGCATTCTCAACCTGGCGTTCCCGAGCCGCAGCTGGGCGGAGGTGCGCCGCCGCTATTTTGCGCGGGAGCCGGATTTGTATGAACGGTCGCCGGCGGACCGGGCCTGGCCGCTCGACGTGCGGGCACAGGGGGCGCTGGAGCGCTGGGCCCTGCGGCTGGCGACATCGGCGGGCCGGCCGCGGGTGGTGCTGGATGGATTCCTGATGGAATTGCCGCAGCTGCTGCACGAGCCGGCGCACGGGATGAAACCCGTGCCGGAGTGGCTGGAGCAGGCGCGGAGTGCATTGGTGGGGCCGGAGCAGTTTGCCGGCGGGACCGTGACGCTGGCGCGGCTGGCGGGCCGCAGCCCGTCCCACGTGGCGCGGGCGGCGGTGCGCTACTATGGTCAGACGCCGACGATGTTGGTGAACGCCGCGCGCATGGGCTTCAGCGCCCGGCAGCTCAGCGAGACCTCGCGGCCCATTGTGGAGATCGCGCTGGATTGCGGGCTGAACAACCTGTCGCACTTCTATGCGCTCTTTCGGAAACGCTTCGGCGTGAGCCCCCGCCGCTACCGCCTGCAGGCGCACCCGACGGTGCGGGGGTGAACCCCAACCACTTTACAGGAGGCAACGGAGGGAACGGAGCACGGGTTGGAACGGGGACTCTGTTTCCTCCGTTACCTCCTGTGAAAACAGACCGGCTTAAAACCGCAGGTGCTTCACCGTCACGCCCTTGTTGATCAGCTGTTTCAGGGCGTCGATGCCGATGCGGAGGTGGCCATTGACGTGTGAGTCATCCACCACCTCGTCACTCTTGGCGGTCTTGACGCCGTCCGGTGTCATCGGCTGGTCGGACACAAGGAGCAGCGCGCCGGTCGGAATCTCGTTGTAGAAACCCGTCATGAAAATCGTCGCGGTCTCCATGTCGATGGCGAGCACCCGGATTTTCTTCAGGTACTTCTTGAAATCCTCGTCGTGCTCCCAGACGCGGCGGTTGGTCGTGTAGACGGTGCCCGTCCAGTAGTCGCGGGCATGGTCGCGGACGGTGGTGGAGATGGCCTTCTGGAGCGCGAATGAAGGCAGGGCGGGGACCTCGGGCGGGAAATAGTCGGAGCTCGTGCCCTCGCCGCGGATGGCGGCAATGGGGAGGATGAAGTCGCCGAGTTCCGCCCGGTGTTTCACGCCGCCGCACTTGCCGAGGAAGAGCACGGCCTTCGGGTGCGTGGCGCTGAGCAGGTCCATCACGGTGGCGGCGAGCGCGCTGCCCATGCCGAAGTTGATGATGGTGATGTCGCCGGCGGTGGCGCTGGACATGGGCTTGTCCTTGCCGAGCACCGGCACGCGGTGCCACTGGGCGAAGAGCTTCACGTAGCGCTGGAAATTCGTCAGGAGGATGTACTCGCCAAAATCCTTCAGCGGCACGCCCGTGTAGCGGGGCAGCCAGTTTTCGACAATTTCACGGCGGGATTTCATGGGCGGATCAGCTGCCGGCCAAGGCGTTGGCGGTATTGAGGTGCTCGACGCCGGTGTATTTCTGCGACTGCTCGTCGGCATGGTAGCTGGAGCGCACGAGCGGGCCGCTCTCAACGACCCCGAGGCCGATGGACAGGCCGAAATTCTTCCAATGGATGAACTCCGCCGGCTCGACCCAGCGGGAGATGGGCAGGTGCTGCGGGGTGGGCTGCAGGTACTGGCCGATGGTGAGAATGTCAGTCTGGTCGGCGGCAATGTCGCGCAGCGTCTGCTCGACCTCCGCCTGCTCTTCGCCGAGGCCGAGCATGATGCCGGTCTTGGTGACAAAGCCGCGGCCCTTCGCGTGGCGGAGGACGGAACGCGAACGGTCGTAACGGGCCTGCACGCGCACGGGCTTCTGCAGGCGCTCGACGGTTTCGAGGTTGTGATTGTAGATGTCGGGCTTGGCGTCGAGGACGATGTCCACGAGTTCCAACTGGCCCTTGAAGTCCGGCACGAGCACCTCGATCGCGGTGTGCGGGTTGCGGTGGCGGATGGCCCGGATCGTCGCGGCCCACACGCCGGCGCCGCCGTCCTTCAACTCATCGCGGGCGACGCTGGTGATGACGCAGTGCTTGAGATTCATCTTCGCGACCGCGTCAGCCACGCGGGCGGGCTCGCCCAGGTCGAGTTCGGTCGGGCGGCCGGTCTGGATCGCGCAGAAGTTGCACGAGCGCGTGCAGATGTTGCCGAGGATCATCACGGTGGCGGTGCCGCGCGACCAGCACTCGCCGAGGTTGGGGCACTGCGCGCTCTGGCACACGGTATTGAGCTTGTTATTGTCCACCAGCTGGCGCGTGGCGGCGTAGCCGGGTCCGGCGGGCAGTTTGGCCCGGAGCCAGGAAGGTTTGCGCGTGGTATCCATCAGGTAATCGGGAATCATAAACACGGATTGTCCAGCGGGGCACGGTTTTTTTAGCGTGTCTTTTTTGCGCGCGCCCGGCCTACTCGGGACCTGATGAA
>QQNC01000005.1 GCA_003402695.1 Verrucomicrobiota bacterium
AGATCCTTCCGATGGGTGACGAACAGCGGGATCCTGGTGCCGTCCTGCGACGTGACCCAGACCTGCTCCGTCACGTAGGGCGACGCTTCAAACGCGACCTTCGCCTGCTGGAAGACCTCGCTTTGCTTTGTGTCGAGGTCGAAGCGCACGCTCGTCGGCGGCGACAGGAACGAGGAAAAATCGTAGAACAGCTCCGGCTCGTCATCGCTCCCGCTGATGCCCGCCACACTGCCAATCCCCGGCAGCGGGATGGCGCCGAGCGGCTGGCCGTCAGCGGCGAACACAGCGAGCCGGCTTTGCACGTCGTGCAGGTAGTTCACCACCAACCGCCCACCGATGTACCGGACGCTGTCAATGTTGTCGGCGCTCTCCGGCACGAGGGTTTTCCAACCCGCGGGAGCCGGGGACTTGAGGTCGATCGCGACGATCTTGCCGCGGGGCGCACTGAGGTTGGTGGAAACGAGCAGCGTGTCCGCCTGGTTGCCTACGACGCCATAGTTGGCGTTGAAATCGGGGAGCAGTGGCACAATCGGACCGTCGAACTTCGGATGCTGCGGGTCCACCAGGTCGCGGTAGTAAATCGCGTTCTTCGTCAGCCCCGGCTGGTTGAGGTAGATCAGCAGGTAGCGCCCGTCGTCCGTCACCCCGGCGCTGAAGAGCCACTCCGGATGTTCCGGCAGCTCAAAGATCAGCACGTCGGCGCTTTGCGCGGTCCCGAGCCGGTGATAGTAAATTTTCCTGTTGGCCAGTTTGCCAAAGAGCTTGTCGCCCTTCGCCACCTCGGGATAACGGCCATAAAAAAAACCCTGGCTGTCCTTCGTCCAGCTGAGGTTGGAGAACTTCACCCACTTGAGATGATCCGCGGCATCCTGCCCGGTCGCGATGTCGCGCACGTAAAACTCCTCCCAGTCCGAGCCCGCCGCCTTCAGCGCGTAGCCCAGCCACTTGCCGTCGCTCGAGGCCGACGCGAGGCCGAGGGCCACCGTGCCCTCTTTCGACAGCGTGTTCGGGTCAATCAGCACCCGCGGCGGACTCGCCAGCGTGTCCTGCACGTAGAGCACCGACTGGTTCTGCAGGCCGTCGTTCTTGGTGAAGAAATAGCGTCCGCCGCGTTTTCCCGGCAGGCTGAACCGCGGATAATTCCAGAGCTGCGTCAGCCGCGCCCGGATCGCGCCACGCTCCGGCATCCGCGCCAGTGCACTGGCCGTCACCGCGCGTTCACCGGCGATCCACGCCTGCGTCTCGGGCGAGTCAATCGCCTCCATCCAGCGATACGGGTCGGCGACCTTCGCGCCGCCGGGATAAATATCGACGACGTCGCCGCGCGAGGCGGCGGGATAGGTCCAGGGAGCGGATGCCGCCAGGAGTGGAAGGCAAAGCGTGGAGCACAGCAGGGGAAGCTGTTTGCGCATGGCCGAAACGTTGGCCCGGCGCCCCACCGAGGCAAGCGAAGTGCGATCAACGGCAACGGCGGGTTGCCACGCGGTCGCCCGGCGGTTTTGGTGGTGGGCATGGATGCTTCCTCCCCCGCCACCCGCCTCGCCCGCCAGATCGAGTTCATTTTCGAGGTGGACCAGCTGAAGGAGATTTTCCGCCAGACGGTCAACCCACGGAGCCGCCGCGCCGAGAATGACGCCGAGCATTCCTGGGCCCTCTGCCTGTGCGTCATCACGCTGGCCGAGCACGCCAACTTCCCCAACTTGAACGTGCTGCACGTGCTCAAGATGGTCATTCTCCACGACCTGGTCGAAATCGACGCCGGCGACACCTTTGCCTACGACACCGCCGCCATGGCCGGCCAGCACGAGCGCGAGGCCCGTGCCGCCGACCGCATCTTCGGCCTCCTGCCCCCCGACCAAACCCGCGAGTTCCGCGCGCTGTGGGATGAGTTCGAGGAGAAGCTGACCCCCGAGGCCAAGTTCGCGACCGCCGTGGACCGTTTCCAGCCGATGCTGCTCAACTGCCGCACCGAGGGCGCCGCGTGGAACCGCCACGGCGTCACGCAGGACCGCGTCCTCGCCCGGAACCAGCACATCGCCGACGGCTGCGCCGAACTCTGGCGTTTCGCCGCGAACATGGTCCAGGAAGCCGTGGATGCGGGCCACCTGAAGCCGGGACCCGCAGCCTGATTCAATCCACCGGAAGTTTAGCCACAAAGAGGCACAAGGGCTCAGGGGCTCTGAAGGAGTCGCCATTGCGCCTATAGGCGCGCGGGAGGGTTGATACGCAGCCCCTGAACCCTTGTGCCTTTTTGTGGCCAACCACCTCAGCTCAGGTCGCGGATCGACCCGAACTCCGGGTCAAACAAGCGCCGGTACGTCCGCACGATCATGCCGTCGGTCAGACCGGCCAGGTAGTCGCAAATCTGCCGCGCCTTGCCGGCGTGGGTCGTCTCGGCGTCGATCAGCTTGCCGACGCGGGTCGGCAGGATGTTGATCACGCGCGGACCCTTCTCGACGTAGTTGCTCCAGCAGGAATTCCACAGGTCGAACAACACGCGCCGCGCCTTGTGCTCGATCTGCTGCAGCTGCGGGCTCTCGAAGATGATGTCGTTCGCCATCTTCTTGAAAAAGTGCGCCTCGCGCTCCGCCGCCGGCTCCACCACCAGCTCAAAGCGGTAGCGATTGGTCTTCGCCGCCATGAAGTTTTCCCGTTCCCGCAGCCGGCACGCCTTGATGAAGGCGCCGATTTTCTGCGAGAAAACGCTCTCCAGCCGGTCGCCGCGCATCGCGTCGAACAGCCCGTCGAGCAGTTTTTGCTGCTGTGGCCCGATCGCCTCGTTCGCCGCCCAGGCCTCGACCTTCTCGAATGAGAGCACGCCCGCTTTCACGCCGTCCACGATGTCGTTAAGCGAGTACGCCGCATCATCCGCCCAGTCCATGATCTGGCACTCGACGCTCTTGAACGAATTCAACTTCTCGTCCGCGTGCAGCCCCTTCGGGATCTTCGCCCCGCCGAGCACAAAGCCCCGCACCTCGACCTGCGGGTCGTAGAGGAAATGGTTTTGCGGGGGCTGCGGGAACTCCTTGAAGAGCTTCTTGTACTTCAACACGCCGTCGAGCAGCGCGCGCGTCGGCTGCATGCCGCGGACACTCGTCTCGTTCTGGTAAATCGTCGCCGTGAGCAGGTGCAGGGTCTGCGCGTTGCCCTCGAACCCGCCCCACTTCACCATCAGTTCCTGCAGTGTGCGTTCGCCCGAGTGGCCGAACGGCGGATGCCCGAGGTCATGCGACAGGCACACCGCCTCAACGAGGTCGCTGTCGATGAAGAAATCCTCCTGCAACAGCCCGCCCCGCGAACTCAGGAAGTGGCAGATGGAGCGGCCAATCTGTGCGACTTCCATCGAGTGCGTGAGCCGCGTGCGGTAGAAATCGTACTCGCCCGAGAGGAACACCTGCGTCTTCGACTGCAGCTTCCGGAAGGCGTGGGCATGGATGATGCGGTCACGGTCGATCTGGAACGCACTGCGGTAGTCGGGCTTTCGCGCCGCCCCGTAGGCCTCGGTGTCGAACGCGTTGTAAAAGCGGTTCTGCATGGGAATCGCTTCGACACGAAAGCCAACGCGCCCATGATGCAATTTGATTCCATGCCCCGCGCCCCGTTCCCCACGGCCCTCGGCACCTGTGCCGTTTCCTGGAGTGAAACCGGCCTCACCGGCTTCGAACTGCCCGACGCGCCCGGATTGGCCGACGCTGCCGCCCAGCCGCCCGCCGCCATCGCCGCCCTGATCGTGCGCGTGCAACGCCATCTGACCGGCGAGTTGCAGGATTTCGCCGACGTGCACTACGATTTGAAGCGGGTGCCGGAGTTTCCCCGCGAGGTCTACCATGCCACGCTCGCCGTGAAGGCCGGCCAGACCGCCAGCTACGGCGATATCGCCGCCCGGCTTGGCTATGCCCCCGGCATGAGCCGGGCCGTGGGCACCGCACTGGGCGCCAACCCGTGGCCGCTGCTCGTGCCGTGTCATCGCATCGTGTCGGCCGACGGCAAAATGACCGGCTTTTCCGGCCCCGGCGGCGTGAAAACCAAGCTCCGCCTCCTCGCCCTCGAGGGCGCCCAGCTGTTCGCCGAGTAGCCGGCCGTTTGACGTGGGTTGCTCGCTCGCAGGCAACGTTGCGCGCCAGTGGGCAACCCACCCCGCCTAACTCCGGCCATTAACTGAGCTACGAGACCCGAAAATCTCGGCTTCGGGGTTGTTTCGCGAACGAGTACCGCCACACTGTGGGCAACCTTATCTCCATGCCTGCCCAAATGATGCGCGCCATTGCCAAGCTAACGCCCGGCCCCGGGGTCCAGATGACCGAGGTCCCGGTGCCCAAGCCCGGCATCAACGACGTCCTCATCAAGATCCGCAAGACGTCCATCTGCGGCACTGACGTCCACATCTACAACTGGGACGCCTGGGCCGAGAAAACCATCCAGACCCCGATGGTGATCGGCCATGAATTTGTCGGCGTCATCGAGGAGGTCGGCAGCAATGTGGTCGGCTTCACCAAGGGCGACCTCGTGGACGGTGAAGGCCACATCGTCTGCGGCATCTGCCGCAACTGCCTCGCCGGCCGCCGCCACCTCTGCAAGGACACCAAGGGCGTCGGCGTGAACCGCCAGGGCGCGTTCGCCGAATACCTCTGCATTCCCGCCAGCAACGCCGTCCACGTCGACCCTGCCATTCCGCTCGACGTGCTCTCCTGCTTCGACCCACTCGGCAACGCCACCCATACCGCGCTGCAGTACGACCTCGTGGGCGAGGACGTCCTCATCACCGGCGCCGGCCCCATCGGTTGCATGGCCGTCGCCATCGCCCGCCATGCCGGCGCGCGCAAGATCGTCGTCACGGACGTCAACCCCGACCGCCTCGCCCTCGCCAAGAAAATGGGCGCGACGCGCACGGTGGATGTTTCCCAAGAGAAGCTCCCCGAGGTGCAGCGCGAAATCGGCATGAAGGAGGGCTTCGACATCGGCCTCGAGATGTCCGGCAATCCCCGCGCGTTGAACGACATGATCGACAACATGTCCCACGGCGGCCGCATCGCCCTCCTCGGCATCATGCCGGGCGCCGCCGCAGTGGATTGGAACAAGGTCGTCTTCAACATGCTCACGATCCGCGGCATCTACGGCCGTGAGATGTACGAAACCTGGTACAAGATGACCGCCATGATCCAGAGCGGCCTCGATATCTCCCCCGTCATCACGCACCGCTTCCCGTACACGGAGTTCCAGCAGGGCTTCGACCTGATGCGCTCCGGCAAGAGCGGCAAAATCGTGCTGACCTGGAGCTGAGCCATGACGCCCGCCTACCTCGCCCACCTCCGGCAAACCCTCGCCGACATCGAGTCGGCGGGCCTCTTCAAGCGCGAGCGCGTCATCACCACGCCGCAGAGTGCGCACATCACCGTCACCCCTGCGACCGGCTCAGGGCCGGCGGCGGGGAAACAGGTCATTAATTTCTGCGCCAACAACTACCTCGGTCTCGCCGATCATCCCGAGATCATCGCCTCCGCCCATGCCACGCTCGACCGGTGGGGCTACGGCCTCGCCTCGGTGCGGTTCATCTGCGGCACGCAGCAGATCCACAAGGAACTGGAGGCCAAGCTCAGTGCGTTCCTCGGCACCGACGACACCATCCTCTACGGCTCGTGCTTCGACGCCAACGGCGGGGTGTTTGAAACCATGCTGGCCGCCGAGGACGCCGTCATCAGCGACGAACTGAACCACGCTTCGATCATCGACGGTATCCGCCTCTGCAAAGCCCAGCGCTACCGGTACAAGAACAACGACATGGCCGACCTCGAGGCCAAGCTCAAGGAGGCCGACGACGCCAAGGCCCGGTTCAAGCTCATCGCCACCGACGGGGTGTTCTCGATGGACGGCTACATCGCCAACATGAAGGCGATCTGCGACCTCGCCGACAACTACGGTGCGCTCGTGATGATGGACGACAGCCATGCCGTCGGCTTCATGGGCAAGACCGGCCGCGGCACGCACGAACACTGCGGCGTGATGGGCCGGGTGGACATCATCTCCGGCACGCTCGGCAAGGCCCTCGGCGGCGCCAGCGGCGGCTACCTCAGCGGCAAAAAGGAAATCATCGACCTCCTCCGCCAGCGTTCCCGCCCCTATCTTTTTTCCAACACCCTCGCGCCGGTCATCGCCGCGGCGTCAATCACCACGCTCGACCTCATCACCCGCTCGACCGCCCTGCGCGACCGGCTCGAGGCCAGCACGACCTACTTCCGCGCGGGCCTGACCAAGGCCGGCCTGACCCTCCGACCCGGCACCCACCCCATCGTCCCCGTGATGCTCGGCGACGCCGCCCTTTCGCAGCGATTCGCCGCCAGGATGCTGGAGAAGGGGGTGTATGTCATCGGCTTTTTCTATCCCGTCGTACCGCAGGGCACGGCGCGCATCCGCACCCAAGTCAGCGCGGCCCACAGTCGCGAGGATCTCGACTTTGCAATCAAGGCGTTCGCCGAGGTGAAGCAGGAACTGGGACTTTAATTATGACCGCAAAAATCACCGCCCCTCTCTGCCGCAAACTCGAGAAAGCCGCGCGCACCGCCGCGCAGTCCTCGTATTCGCCGTACTCCAAATTTCGTGTCGGGGCCGCCGTTCTCGCCGGCTCGGGAAAAATCTACTCGGGCACCAACGTTGAGAACGCCTCCTATGGCCTCTGCAATTGCGCCGAGCGCACCGCGATCTTCACCGCCGTCGCCGCGGGTGAACGCACGATCCAGGCCGTCGCCGTCTACACGCCGACGAAAATGGCCACTGCCCCGTGTGGCGCATGCCGCCAGGTCATCAATGAATTTGGTCCGTCGGCGCTCGTCATCAGCGTCTGCAATTCCGCCGAGCGCACCGCGACCACCCTCGATCGCCTGCTGCCTGCCGCCTTCGGTCCGAAGGATTTGCGATCGCCGAAGAAGCGCTGACCCCTCGCGGCGGGACCGACTACAACATCTGTCGGTGTCCCGCAGATGTCAGAACCGTAATCGTCCGCTCCAGCGTGTCCGCTTTCACGAGCAGATAATCCGTCTCAAACGTGGCCACGGCCAGCAGGCTGATCTGCGCGACCGCCAGCGGCGACGCGAATGACGCGATCACACCGACGGTGGAAAACGGGAACGGCCCGACCACCTTTAGCACCCGCCAATCCCGCTCCGCCTTGATCTCCCCCGGCACCCGATCCGCGGGACACATGACCGAGAGTTCATCCGCGGTGGACGTGATGCTCACGAAATTCCCCGCCGCCCAGCCCGGCACCGGCGTGCCCGCCGGCAGCCGGCAGACCGCATGGAGACCCGGCAGAACGACAAACCCGCGACCGACTGACTCCGCCCTCACATGAAAAAATCCCGCACCACCGCCTGGACATCCGCGCGCGGCACCTCGTGCTCGGTGCGGTCACTGAGGTCGCGGATCTTCACCACGCCCTTGGCCAGCTCGTCTTCGCCGTAAATGAGCGCGAGTTTGGCGCCAGAGTCGGCGGCCAGCTTGAACTGCTTCCCAAAGGCGACTTCCTTCATCGGATAATCCACGCGGCGTCCGGCGGCGCGCAGCGTCTGGACGTCGGCAAACGCCGCCTTCCGTCCCGCCTCGCCACCGATCACGCAATAGACGTCCGGCGCCGACACGAACACCGGGGCCAGCCCGCGCTGTTCCAGCAGCAGCGCCGTGGTCACATCCCCGATCGCAAAACCCACCGCCGGCAGCGCTGGCCCGCCGAGTTTTTCAACCAAGTCGTCATAGCGGCCGCCACCCGCCAGCGCGCGCAACTCGCCCTTGCGGTCGAAAGCCTCGAACACGAAGCCCGTGTAATAGGCCAGCCCGCGCACCACGCCGAGATCGACCTCGATGAACCGCGTCAGCCCCATGGCCTCGAGTCCGCCCAGGAGTTTTTTCCAATCCACGAGACGCGCTGTAAGCTTGTCGCTGTTGAGCGAGGCAAAGGTCAGCTCGAGCGCCGCAAAGGTCTTGATCTGTAGAAACGCCAGCACCTTCGCCTTCAGGTCGGGATCGAGCGCCCCAAACTGCTCCTGGTAGGCCTTGAACGCGTCGTCGCCATACTTCTCGTGCTTGTCCACCGCCACGAGCATCGCCCGCACCCGCGACTCATCCAGCCCGAGCGCCTCGAGGTAATAAAACCACAGGTTCCGGTCGCTGAGTCGCACATAAAAGTCCTGCTCGGTCAGCCCGAACGCGCAGAACGACTGCACCAGGAACGCGATCAACTCGATCTCGGCCTCGGGACCCGGTTCGCCAAAAATATCCACGTTGAGCTGGCGGAACGCCCGGTCGCGTCCCTTCTGCATCCGCTCATACCGGTAAAATTCCGCGATGCTGAACCACTTGATCGGCCGCTTGAGCGCATTGGCCTTGGCGCCGACCAGTCGACAGACCGTCGGGGTCATTTCCGGACGCAGGGCGACCTCGCGACCGCCCTTGTCCGTGAAACTGAACAGCTGCCCCTCGATTTCGTCGCCCGACTTGGCCTTGTAGAGCTCCAGTGGCTCCAGCACCGGGGCGTCATATTCCGCAAAGCCAAAGACATGGGCGGTGCGCCGCCAGAGATCGAAAATGTGCTTACGGCGCGAGAAGTCCTCAGGATAAAACTCGCGGAAGCCGGGGAGTGACTGAAACGTCGCCATTGGGTCGAAAATGGCGAACCGGCCCGAGGCAGGGCGATGCTAATTTTTGCCCACCCACAAAAAAGGCCGGGCTGGGCCCGGCCTTTGAAAAGAGTCTTGGTGAAGCAGAATTTAGATGCCCGTTTGCAACTTGGCGAGGTCGAGCTTCTTGAGCTGTTGCTTGAGAATCTTGCCCGACTTGAACTTCACCACGGCCCGCTGGGGAATAACCACCTCAGCCTCGGGCTTGTTGGGGTTGCGGCCGATGCGCGCCTTGCGCACCTGGACCTCGAGTACACCGAAGTTGCGCAACTCGACATTGCGACCGTCGGCGAGAGCCTTTTGTATGATGTCGAGCGTGAGCTGAACGGTCTCGACGACCTGTTTCTGGGGGAAACTGGTCTTTTTGTAGATTTCCAAGACGATCTCTCGTTTGGTGAGGTTGGTGGACATGGGTTTTCCTTTGTTTCGTAAAAGCCTGTTCCAGACACCTCTAAATTACTCGCAGATGTGGAATTGCGTCAACTATTATGGGTGAGATTATTATCTAGCCGACAAACGCCCTTTTTCCATGCCCGATCCCACTGCCGTCAATTCCATGTTTGCCCGCATCGCCGGGCGCTATGATTTGGCCAACCACCTGCTCAGTGGCGGGCTGGACGTCTGGTGGCGGCGCTGCCTGGTGCAAGCCGTGGCACGCCAGACCCCGGCCGAGGTGCTCGATCTCGCTACCGGGAGTGGAGACGTGGCGTTTGCGCTCAGCCGCGGACTGCCCGCCGGCACGGCGATTACGGGCATGGATTTCTGCCAGCCCATGCTGGACCAGGCCGACACCAAAAAGACCTCCCTTCCGGCCGATCGCCAGGCCACCCTCACTTTCCGCCCCGGCGACGGGCTGGCCCTGCCACTGCCGGATGCCTGCTTCGATGCCGTTACCATCTCGTTCGGGCTGCGCAACATGGCGGACCGCGATCGATCCCTGCGCGAAATGCACCGCGTGCTGCGGCCGAATGGACGGCTGTACGTGCTTGAGTTTTCCCAGCCGTCAGCCTGGTTCCGCCCGCTCTATTTCTTTTACCTGCGCCGGCTGCTGCCGCTGATCGCGGGGGTCGTCACTGGTGACCGCGCTGCGTACGTCTATCTTAACGAGACCATCGAGCAGTTTCCCGGACGCGATGCGTTAGCAGCGCAAATCAGCGCCGCCGGTTTCCGTCAGGTGACCGCACGCGGGCTGACTTTCGGCACCGTGGCGTTGCACGAGGCGGCCAAATAGACCGCGCGGGCAACTCAGTTGAAGGACTTGCCGCAGCCGCAGGTGCTCTGGGCCTGGGGATTGTTGATCGCAAAGCCCTTGCCATGCAGACCGTCGTCAAAGTCGATGGCCGTTCCATCCAGGTAGGCCAGACTCGAGGGATCCACGAGGAAGCTCACGCCCTCGCTCTCCAACTCGGCATCGCCGTCCTTCCGCTCGTCAAAGGACATGCCGTACTGAAAACCCGAGCATCCGCCCGTCTCGACAAAGACCCGCAGGCGCTTCGCCGGGGCGTTGAGCTCGGCCTGCATGGTGCGCACGCGATCCGCGGCGCGACTGGAAAGGGTGATCATGGCCCCACAGTGGATCGGAAAACCCGTGTGTCAAATTTCCGTGAAGCAGATTCCGCGCCGAATTCTGATTGAACACTTGCCAGTCCCCGCAACGGGGCCTTTTCTCACTCGTCGTGTCGGCCATCAAAAATCTTTTCAACGAGATCCAATACGAGATGCTGCGCAAGCTGGCCGAGGGCGGCATGGGCGTGGTGTACGAGGCCGTGCAGCTCGGCGCGGGGAATTTCCGGAAAACCGTCGCCGTGAAGCTGATCCGCGAGGAGTTCTCCGCCATCGAGGAGTTCCAAAAAAACTTCATCGGCGAGGCCCGGCTCGTGGCCGATCTCATCCATACCAACATCGTCCAGACCTACCACCTCGGCCAGGTCGGCGGGCAGTATTTCATGGTCATGGAGTTTGTCCGCGGCGTGAACCTCGAGGTGTTCATCGACAAGCACCGCGAGCTCCGGAAGCAGATCCCCGTCGATCTCGCCGCCTTCATCGTCTCGCGCGTCGCGCGCGGCCTCGCCTACGCCCACCAGAAAAACGACCGCGAGGGCCGCCACCTTAACATCGTCCACCGTGACATCGGCCCGAAGAACGTCCTCATGGCCCACGAGGGCGACGTGAAGCTCACGGACTTCGGCATCGCGAAGGCCCTCGACCTGATGTACAACGAGGAAGGCAAGGTCATCGCGGGCAAGGACGAGTACCTCTCGCCCGAGCAGGCCAACTACGCCGTGACCGACGCCCGCGCCGACCTCTTCCCCCTCGGCATTGTCCTCACTGAATTACTGCTGGGCAAAAATCTCTTCCGCTCCGCGGACCGCGCCCAGTCGCGCCGGAACATCCTCACGATGCCCATCCCGCAGTTCTCCACGCTGCGCCCGGATATCAACCCCAAGCTTGAGGCCATCATCCAGAAGGCACTCACGCGCGACCGCGACCAGCGGTACCAGTCCGCGTTCGCCATGCTCACCGACCTGGAGATGTACCTCTACAGCGACGGCTACGGCCCCACCACCGAGAAGCTCGGCGTCTACCTGAAGGATATCTTCGGCATCACCGAACTCGGCGGCACCCAGGTTTCTTCCCGCCCCCCCTACCCCACGCCCCTGCGATGATAACCCACAGCATTCATCCAGTACATGAGCGGGCCCGGATTTAGCCACGATCTCCGCCAGCGGCAGACCCAGTCCCTCGTTCTTGCGCCGCAGCTTCGCCATTCCCTGAAGATCCTGCAGGTCGCCGCGCTTGATTTGCGTTCGGTCATCCAGGAGGAGCTGCAGGCGAATCCCACGCTCGAGGAGCTGCCAATGGATGGCGAGAGCATCGACAAGACCGAGACGCCTGACGCCCCCGACGAACCCGCCACGGATGCCGCCTCGGCCGAGCAGGGCGACCACCGCGAGGAAATGGATTTCGGCAAGGAATTCGAAATTCTCGGAAAGATCGACCAGGACTGGAAGGACCACTTGTCCAGTGCCGGCGGCACCCAGTCGTACACGGCGGATGACGCCGAGAAACGGCAGCATTTCTTCGACTCCCTCACCTCGGAAACCTCCCTGCAGGAGCACCTGATGCAACAGGTGGCGCTCGACGAACTCGCCCCCCCGATGCTCGAGGCGCTGCGGCAACTCGTCGGCAACCTTGATGACCGCGGCTACCTGGCCCAGCCGCCCGCGGACATCGCGCTGCAGACCAACCTGCCCTACGACACCGTGCTCCACGCGCTGAAGCTCCTCCAGAGCTTCGACCCGCCCGGCATCGGCAGCCAGACCCTCGCCGAATGCCTGCTCGCCCAACTGGCCGCCCGCGGCCGGGGCGAATCGCTCGCGGCCCGCCTGCTGCGCGAACACTTTGAGCTGCTCGCGCGCCGCCGCATTCCCGAGCTCGCCCGCAAGCTCGGCGCACCCGCCGACGACGTGCAGGCCGCCATCGAGGAGATCAGCAAGCTCGACCCTGCGCCCGGCCGCCGCTTCGCCGAGGACAACAACCGCGTCGTCGTCGCCGATGTCACCGTCGAGAAGGACGGCGATGAGTGGAAAATCCACCTCAACAGCGACTACATCCCGCGCCTGCGCATTTCCAGCACCTACCGCGACCTCATCGCCAAGGGCACCCTGTCGAAGGAGGAGCGCGAGTATCTCCGCGAACGCATGCGCTCGGGCAAGTTCCTGATCGACTCGATCGAGCAGCGCCAGCGGACCATTGAGCGCATCACCCGCGAGATCATCAGGGCGCAGACCCCATTCTTCGCGCACGGCGTCTCGCAGCTGCAGCCGCTCACCATGACGCAGATCGCCGATATCGTCGGCGTGCACGAGACGACCGTCAGCCGGGCGATTGCAAACAAGTACATGAAGACGCCGCACGGCATCTTCGACTTCAAGTTTTTCTTCACCACCGGTTACCAGGCCGACAGCGGCGCCGCCGTCTCCAACACCAGCGTGAAGGAAATGCTGGCCGCCATCGTCGCCGGCGAGGACAAGGCCGCCCCGCGGAGCGACCAGGAACTCGTCGTGAAGCTCCAGGAAAAAGGCCTCAGCCTCGCCCGCCGCACCGTCGCCAAGTACCGCGAGGAGCTCGGTATCCTGCCGAGTAATCTCCGCCGCGACTACAAGTAGGCCACTAGGCCAGCCCCGCGCTCGGCTCCACCCGCAGGCCCAGGCCCGCGGCGCGCTCCGTGCCCGCGGCATCCGCCCACGCGGCAAACGCGATCATGCCGGCGTTGTCGCCCGTGTGGTGGGGCTGCGCCGCCAGAAACGGGATCCGCCGGCGTTTGGCCTCCGCCTCGAGTGCGCTGCGCAGCGCACGGTTGTTCGCCACGCCGCCGGACAACCCGAGACTGCGAAATGATCCCGCGCCCTGCTCCAGCGCCGCGCGGGTCTTCCGCGCCAGCGCGTCGAGCACCGCCTGCTGATAGCTGGCGCAGAGATCCGGCAGCCGCGCCGCTACGTCCGCCGGAGTCATTTTCTCAATCTGGTAGCGCAGGCTGGTCTTCACGCCGGAAAAACTGAAATCCAGCTCGTCCTTCCGGCCGATGCCACGCGGAAAATCGAACGCATCCGGCCGGCCTTTCAACGCCCGCTGCTCGATCAACGGGCCGCCGGGATAACCCAGGCCGAGCAGCTTCGCGCCCTTGTCCAGCGCCTCGCCCGCCGCATCGTCCCGCGTGGACGACAGCACCGCGACCCGGCGTTCGGCACTGAGCGTAAAGAGCATCGTGTTGCCGCCCGAAACAATCAGCCCGAGATGCGGCAGCAGCTCCGCCAGCCGCGCGTCGAAATTCCCCGGTAGCTCCGCGTGCCGCGCGATGAACGGCGACCAGACGTGGCCGCGCAGGTGATTCACGCCCGTCACCGGCACCTTGAGCGCGAGCGCGAGCGATTTCGCCGCCGCCCCGCCAATGGCCAGGCAGGCTGCAAGGCCGGGGCCGTTGGTCACCGCAACTTGGGTCACCTGGTCAAACCCCACCTCCGCCTTGGCGCGGGCCAGCAGTGGCCCGAAATGCCGCAGGTGCTCCCGCGTCGCGAGATCGGGCACCACGCCGCCATGCCGCTCGTGCAGTGCGATCTGGCTGTGCACCCACTCGCCCATAAGTCCCCGGGCGGGGTCAAACAACGCGACCGCGGTCTCGTCGCACGAGCTTTCGAGCGCCAAAATCATGGGTGGTCAGGGTTCGAACGGCGCGGACCGCTCCCGCAGCAGCGTAATGCCCTTGAGGACGTCGAGCGCGGCCTGCAGCTGGCGGTCCTCGATCGGCGCAAAGCCAAACCGATCCTTGAATTCCTTCGGGTCCGCCACGTCGGGCCGCAGGTGCTGCAGCCGCAGCCGACTGTCCTCCTCCGGCGTCATCACGACCTCCACCTGCGGGGTGATGCCCTTCTCGTGGATGCTTACGCCGCTCGGGGTGAAATAACGGGCGGTGGTCAGGCGCAGCCCCTCCCCATTCTTGAGCTTGAAGATGGACTGCACGGAACCCTTGCCGAAGGAACGCTCGCCCACGACCACTGCGCGGCCGGTGTCCTTGAGCGCACCCGTGACCACCTCGGCCGCACTGGCGCTGCCGGAATTGATCAGGAGCGCGACCGGCAGCCGGAGCGGATCACCGTCGGCGCCCGCTCGGAACTCCTCGCGATCCGCGGCCTTGCGGCCCTGCGTGTAGACGATCAGCTCGCCCTTCTTGAAAAACGGCTCCGCCACGTCCACTGCGGCGTCGAGCAGCCCGCCGGGATTGTTGCGGAGATCAATGACGAGGCTGTCGATACCCTCCTTCAGCAGCCGATTGAGCGCGGTGTCGAATTCCTCGGCCGTATGGTCGGAAAACTCGGTCAGCTGGATGTAGCCGGTGTGGTCCGCCAACACGTGCACATCGCGCACACTCTCGAGCTTGATCAGCTCGCGCTCCAGCGTGAGGTCAATCGTCTGGCCCGTGCCCGGCCGCAGCAAACTCACGGCCACCTTGGTGTGCGGCTTGCCGCGCAGCCGGTCGATCACGCCTTCCATCGACAGGTTGCGCTCCAGCACCTTGCCATTGACGCTGACGAGTTCATCACCGCGCAGGATACCGGCCTTTTCGCCGGGCGAGCCCGCGATCGGAGCGATGACGACCACGCGGCCCTTGCGCATCTCCACCTGCACGCCGATGCCACTGAAATCCCCGCTCAATTCCTCCTCGAGCTGGTTGTAATCCTTCGATTCCAGAAATTCCGAGTGTGGGTCCAGCGACTCCACCATCCCGTGGATGGCCGACTTCGCGAGGTGGTCATAATCCGAGGACTTGGCGTCAAAGTAGTTCTCGTTCACCAGCTGCATCACCTCGCGCAGGTACGACGAGGAGTGATCGAGTTCGCGGTTGGGAAACAACCCCCAGGCCAGCGCCAGCCGTGCCGCACCCAGCGACAAGACCAGGCCGAGCACCAAGCCGGCCGCGATGATGAGAATCCGTTTGAGCATGCAGGCGACTGTGTGCATCTGCTTCGGTTTGTAAATGGGTTCGTCGCTTCCATCCTCCTCCGCGCCCGCCGCGGAATTCCTTGCCGCCTTCCGCGCCACTGCCGGCGCGGCCGGGTGCCTGACGTTTGCCCAGTTCATGCAACTCGCGCTGTACCACCCCACGCTCGGCTATTACCGGCGGGACCGCACTCGCGTGGGTTATGGCGCCGGCACCGATTTTTTCACCGCGAGCACCAGCGGCCCGGTCTTTGGCGAAATCCTCACCGCTGCGATCGGGACCCTGCTCGCGGGCCGCCACCCCGGCGATTTCTCCTTCGTGGAGATCGGCGCCGAGCCCGGCGGCGGGATCCTGGCCGGAGTCTCCCACCCTTTCGCGACCGCGCGCACCGTGCAGGTCGGCGAGCCCCCGGCGCTCTCCGGCCCGTGCATCGTATTTTCCAACGAGCTCTTCGATGCCCAGCCGTTCCGGCGATTTGTTTTCCGCCGCGGTGCTTGGCTCGAGGTGAATGTGGCCCTGCGCGATGAGTCACTTGTCTTCCTCGAACAGCCCGCCGCCCCGGTGACCGGCCTGCCGACCGCGGCGCCCGAAGGCTACGTCATCGACGCCCCGCTCGCCGCCGCCACCTTGGCCGGCGAACTCGCCTCCCCGCCGTGGACCGGGCTCTTTGTCGC
The DNA here is from genome assembly GCA_003402695.1 of Verrucomicrobiota bacterium. Taxonomy (GTDB): domain Bacteria; phylum Verrucomicrobiota; class Verrucomicrobiia; order Opitutales; family Opitutaceae; genus Opi-474. Next base: position 15,840 of record QQNC01000005.1, read on the forward strand.
CTTCGATTACGGCAAATCCTGGCGCGAACTGACGGAGGCCTGCCCCGCCGGCACCGCCCGCGCCTACCACCGCCATCAACAGTCCAACGATCTGCTCGCCCGCCCCGGTGAACAGGATCTCACCTGCCACATCTGCTGGGACTGGCTGGCCGCTGCACTCTCGGCGCACGGCTTTACCACTCCGACGCTGGAGTCGCAGGAGGCGTTTTTCATCCATCACGCCGCCCACTACATCGCCACCACCACCACCGCGGAGGCCGCGCACTTCAGCCAGAAGAAACTCTCCTTGCTCCAACTGCTCCATCCCTCCCACTTGGGTCAGAAATTCCAGGTCCTGCATGCTTGGCGCGACCGGTAAAATTCCCCTTGCCTCGCCTCCGACCCGACCTTTACTCCTAACCCTTTAACCAACTCAAAACCACCATGGCCAGAATCTGTGCAATCACCGGTCGCCGCCCCGTCAAGGGCTCGATCATCAACCGCAAGGGTCAGTCGAAAAAGAGCGGCGGCATCGGCACGCACGTGACCAGCATCACGAAGCGCAAATTCCGCCCGAACCTGCAGCGCATTCGCGTGCGCCTCGCTAATGGCGGCACCAAGCGCATGCTGGTCTCCGTCAAGGCCATCAAGGCCGGCCTCGTCCAGAAGGCCTAAGTCATTCCAGTCCTTTACTTTCCGCCCGCGGCCTACCGGCCGCGGGCTTTTTTGTACGTGGATATACGCATCCCGCCCAATTCGTCTTTCGCCGGTCCTTTTTCGTCCCACATTGGCGGCCTAAATGGACCAGCCTGACCCCTCCAAGCCACCTCAGGTCCCCGCCGTCGTTCCGAGCTTGAGCGCGGGCCCCTTTGAGCTGTTGTCCGGCCGCGTGCTCGTCGTGGAGGACGACCTGCTGAATCAGCACCTCATCCGTCGCATGCTCGAGAAACATGGCCTGAAAATTACGGTCGTGGGCACCGGTGAAGCCGCGGTGGAGACCGCGTTGCGCGATCCGTGGGACGTGGTGCTGATGGATTGCCTGCTGCCAGGCATCGATGGATTCGCCGCCACCCGCGCGATCCGCGCCGGGCTCAACGGCCGACCGCTGCCAATCGTCGCGCTCACGGCCAATGTGCAACCGGATGACCGTGCTGAGTGCGCCGCCGCCGGCATGGATGACTTCCTGCCCAAGCCCGTCAAACGCGCCGACCTTTACGCCTGCCTGAAAAAATGGCTCGCCCTCCGCCAGCCCTGATCAGGGTGACGCCGGCCGCCCTCATCGTGCCACTCGCTACAGGGCGCGGAAGACCACCGCGGCGTTCTGGCCGCCGAACCCGAGGTTATTGCTCAGAACAGTGCGCACCTTCGCGGCGCGGGCGACATTCGGCACGTAATCGAGGTCACAGTCGGGATCGGGCTCCTCGAGATTGATGGTCGGTGCAATCATGCCGGTCTGGATGGTTTTGACCGCGATGACCGACTCGATGCCACCCGCGGCACCGAGCAGGTGGCCGGTCATGGACTTCGTCGAGCTGACCGCAAGTTTGCGGGCGTGCTCACCAAAAAGTTTCTTGATGGCGAGGGTCTCAAACTTGTCGTTGTAAGGCGTGGAGGTGCCGTGGGCGTTGATGTAGTCCACCTCCTCCGGCTGCACCCCGCCGCACGCCAGGGCCCGCTTCATCGCCAGCGAAAGGCCCTTCCCCTCCGGATCCGGCTGCGTGATGTGAAAGGCATCGCAGGTGGCGGCATAACCCACCAACTCGCAGTAAATCCGCGCGCCGCGGGCCTGGGCATGCTCCAGCGACTCGAGGATCAGGATGCCCGAGCCCTCGCCCATGATAAAACCGTCGCGGTTCTTGTCGAAGGGCCGGCAGGCCTTCTGCGGCGTGTCGTTGCGCGTGCTCATCGCCTTCATCGAGCAGAAACCCGCGTACGACTGCTGCGTGATGGCCGCCTCGCTGCCACCGGCCACCATCACATCCGCATCGCCGCGCCGGATGGCGTGGAACGCCTCGCCGATCGCGTGCGTGCCGGTGGCACAGGCGGAGACGATGCCGAAATTGGGTCCGTGGGCCCCCAGGTCAATGGCGACGAGACCGCTGGCCATGTTGCCGATGAGGGCGGGGATCATGAACGGTGAAACCCGGCGCAGGCCGCGTTCGCGCAGCACGTCATGCTGCGTTTCAATTGTCTGCATGCCGCCGATGCCGGAACCGATGATGACGCCGACGCGATCGCCGTTTTCATGGGTCACGTCGAGCTGGGCGTCCGCCACCGCCTGCCGGGCGGCGACGAAGGCAAAGTGCGTGTAGCGGTCGTTGCGGCGGGCCTCCTTGGGATCCATGTGCTGCGCCGGATCCCAGTCGCGCACCTCGGCGCCGATCTGGCTGGCATAGGCGGTCGGGTCGAAATGCGTGACCCGGTCGATGCCACACTTCCCGGCCAACAGGCTGGCCCAGAAATCAGTCACATTGTGCCCGATGGAGGCGACCACCCCCAAGCCCGTGATCACAACCCGGCGCTGCAAAAGAGGGGGCGGTTCCATGCGGGCGGTGGGCTACTTCCTGATGTCCAGAAACAAAAAAGGCGTTCTGCGAAAATTTCCGTGGGGAAACAGGCAGAACGCCAAAGATTTTAACGAAACGAGGACTCAGGCTTTGCCGGCTTTGGCTTTGATGTAGTCGATGACCTGACCGACCGTCTGGAGCTTCTCGGCGTCCGACTCCGGAATCTCGCCTTTGATTTCGTCCTTAAATTCCTCTTCGAAAGCCATGATCAGCTCGACGGTGTCGAGTGAGTCAGCCCCGAGATCGTCAAGAAATGAGGCCGTCGGCGTAATCTGCTCTTCGTTCACGTTGAGCTGATTAACGATGATCTCTTTGACGCGTTGTTCGATGGTTTTTTGGTCTGACATGATGATAAATTCGGGTGATTTAGAGGGTTCACATCGCCATGCCGCCGTCAACGGCAAAAACTTGGCCCGTGATGTATCCGGCCTCTTCCGCGCAGAGAAAAGCGGTCATGTTCGCGATATCGGCGGCTTCTCCAAAGCGTTTCAGGGGTACGGCTTCGAGGATTTTTGCTGAAACCTCGGGATTATTGACGAATTCGGTCGTCATGTCGGTCTTGATGAACCCCGGCGCCACGGCGTTGACGGTCACACTCCGGCCGGCGAATTCGCGGGCGAGGGTCTTGGTCAGACCGATCATGCCGGCCTTGGCGGCGGAATAGTTGGCCTGGCCGGCGTTGCCCATGATGCCGCTGACCGAGGTGATATTGACGATCCGGCCCCAGCGGGCGCGCGTCATCGGGCGGGCGAGGTGCTTGGTCCAGTGGAAGCAGCTCGTGAGATTGGTCGTGATGACGTCGTTCCAATCGGCCTCGCTCATGCGGAAAAGCAGGCCGTCCTTGGTGATGCCGGCGTTGTTCACCAGGATGTCGATCGTGGGGAACTCGGCGAGCAGGGTCTCCGCGGCCTTCGCGACGGCCGCGCCATCCGCCACATCCACGGCGATGGACTTCGCCTTGCCGCCGGAGGCGGTGATGGCGGCGGCCACGGCGCCACAGGAATCGGCGGACTTGGAGACACAGATGACGGTCACGCCGTGTCGGGCCAGGGTTTCAGCGATGGCCTTGCCGATGCCGCGACCGGCGCCGGTGACCAAGGCGGTGCGATTGGTGAACGTGAGCATGGGGAACGCGCGTTGCGCGTAGGGAGAAAGGAGCAGGGAGAAGGGTGCAGGAACAAACAAATAATCCGGCCCCCGGGTCTTTTCTTTCCGTTGCTCACTCTTCCCTGCTCCCTGCCTCGTGCTCCTTCCCCCGCCGCGCGGAACGCGCGGCTAATACACGTCGCGCTGGTAACGCTTGTCCTTCTTGAGCTGCTTGATGACTTCCGCCGCGGCCGCGGCCTCCATGCCACCCTGTTGGGCGATGACCTCGAGCAACGCCGTGTCCACGTCCTTGGCCATGCGCTTGGCGTCGCCGCAGACGTAGAAATAGGCCCCCCCCTTAATCCAGGACCAGAGCTCAGCCGCGTTTTCGCGCATCCGGTCCTGGACATAGACCTTGAGTGTCTGGTCGCGGGAAAAAGCCGTGTCGAGACGCGCCAACCGGCCCTGCGCCTGCCAGGCGGTCCATTCCTCCTCGTACAGGAAATCCATCGCCCGGTGCTGGTCGCCATAGAAGACCCAGTTGCGCCCGCTCGCCCCGCTCGCGACCCGGTCCTGCATAAAGGCCCGGAAGGGCGCGATACCAGTGCCCGGGCCGACCATGATGACATCCTTCGTGCCGTCGTCCGGCAGGCCAAAATGCGAATGCGAAACAAAGACCGGCGCCGGGGTCACGCCCAGCTGCACCCGATCCGCCAGAAACGTCGTGCACACCCCCACCCGGTCGCGGTGATTCGTCTCATAGCGTACCACCGCCACCGTGAGGTGGATCTCTTCCGGGTAAAGTTTCGGAGAGGACGCGATCGAGTAGAGTCGCGGCATCAGCCGGCGCATGTGGTCCACCAGTTCCTGCGGCGTGAGCTTCGCGCTGGGAAATTCCGCCAGCAGATCCACGAACTCCCGCGCCTCGAGATAGGACGCCAGCACCTCCTTCGACTCCGGCAGCAACAGGCCGTCCAGCCGGCTCTTTTCATCGGCCTGGGTCGCCTTGGCGGCGAGGGTCTCGACGATTTTCTTCGTCGGACCCGCCAGCGCCAGCCGGTTGCGCAGGGCTTCCCGCACCGGAATCGGCGCCGGCAGCTTGAGCATCACCGGCGAAACCAGCTCCTCACCCGTGGCCCCCAGCCGGGACAGAATCTCGGATACTTCGGAGGCCCGGTTCTCGCCAAACACGCCCAGCGAGTCACCCGCCTTGTAGTGCAGCCCGCTACCCGCGAGGTTGACGGCGAAGTGCCGGGTTTCCTTCGCGGATCCCGGTTGGTTCAGCAGCCGGTTCTCGACGATGCGGGCGAGAAACGGACGGTCCTTGGAGTAAGTGGTGGCGTCAACGGAAGCAGACATGGCTGAGCGGATGAAAACGGCGCACCGTTGGCGCTGGCAAGCACGGTTTCACCCGGTGCGTAGGCTTGCTACGTCCCAAAATCTCCCGCCAACTGGCAGTCACTTTATGTCCGCCGTCGAACCCATCCGCCTCCAAAAATATATCGCTGACGCCGGCGTGTGCTCCCGGCGCACCGCCGAGGCGCTCATCTACCAGGGCGAAGTCTGGGTCAATAGCACCAAGGCCACCGTGGGGCAGAAGATCACGCCCGGCGTCGACAAGGTCACGGTCAGCGGCAAGCCCGTGCGCACCGTGGCCCAACCGAGGATCACCCTCGCGATGAACAAGCCGCGCGGGCTCATCTGCTCCAACGACGACCCGCTCCATACCGAGACCATCTTCAGCGTCCTCCCGCGCGAGCTGGCCAAGTATCGCTTTTTCTGCGCCGGCCGCCTCGACCTCGACAGCGAGGGCCTCGTCATCCTCACGACCGATGGCGACCTCGCCCACCGCCTGATGCATCCGTCCAACGTGGTGGTGAAGCGCTACCACGTGATCCTCAAGCAGCCCTTCCCTTCCGCGCGCCTGCCGCTACTCGTCAAGGGCATCGTGCTGGAGGGCGAACGCCTCAAGGTCGAGCGCGCCGCGCTCATCAGCCCGAACGCCTCCAAGGGCTCGACCAACCTCGACGTGCACATGCACCACGGCAAAAAGCGCGAGATCCGCCTGCTGTTCACGACCCTCGGCTACGACGTGAAGCGCCTCCGCCGCTACCAGATCGGCGCACTGCAGCTGAAGGGAATCCCGTTGCACGCCATGAAAGTCCTTTCTACGAAAGAGATCGAATTGCTCTTTCAATCGCCGCGCACCCCGCGCGCCGCCCTCGAAGCCTCCTCCACTCCCGTCGAATCCTGATCATGAAGACCATCCTCCGACTCCTGACCGTGTTGCTGGCCACTGCCGCCTCCGCGCTGGCCACGCCCTTGGCTGCGACCACCGCGGTCCACACCAAGCCCGACGAGACCGCACCCACCCTCACCGTCCTCAGCGCCGGCAGCGAGCCCATGCCGACGCTGGGCAGCACCATGGCCAACACTCCCGCCGGCTGGATGGCCGTCGAGCTGCCGGGCCCGTTTGACGGCTACGTGCAGAACCGCGACATCACCAAGAGCCTCGATGTGCGCGACGGCGCCGCCATTTACCTCGCACCCAAGCCCGAGGCCGGCGTCCTCGCCACGATGGAAAAGGGCGACAAGAGCAACATCACCGGCCTCCACGGGAAGTGGACCCAGATCAGCCTCCAGAAAAAGCTCACCGGTTACATCCGCCTCACCGGCGAGGGCAGCTATGGGGCGCCGGCGACCGGCGCCCCGGCCCAGCTGTCCATGGCCCTCCGCGACACCAACAATGCGCCCAGCGCCCAATACGCCCCGGTCTCCCCTGCACCCCTGACGCCCGTCGCGTACGGCGTGACCACCGCCGGTCACCCCGCGCCCATGGTCAATCTCGGCGACGGCGGCTCCAGCACCCTGCCCCGGCTGTTCCAGGGCAAGTTTGTCTCCACGCGCAGCGCCTTCAAGCCCCGCCGGCCCTTCGACTGGGCGCTCGATGACGACAGTGGCGAGCGCTACGCCTACCTCGACATGAGCAAGCTGCTGCTCACCGAGCAGCTCGACAAATACATCGACCACCACGTCGTCGTGTACGGCGCCGCCAAGTCCATGGCTGGCCGCAAGGACATCGTGATCGTGGTCGAGAGCCTGCAGCTCAGGTAATTTCTCCCTCCCCCGGCCGGCCGCACCCGCCAGCCGGCCTTCTTTTCATCCCATGGAACTCATCGACGGAAACCAAATTGCGGCGGCGCTGATCGCCGAGCTCAAGGCCGAGGTTAACGCGATCAGCGGTCGCAAGCCCTGTATCGCCCTTGTCCGCATTGGCGATGATCCCGCCTCGCTCTCCTACGTGACCAAAAAGGAGAAGACCGCCGCGGAGATCGGCCTTATCAGCCGCATCATCCTGCCGCCCGTCACCATTTCGCAGCCCGAACTGTTCGCCCTGATCGACCAGCTCAACGCCGATCCGACCGTGGACGGCATCCTCGTCCAGTCGCCCCTGCCCAAGCACATCAACGAGGTGGCGGTCTTCGGGCGGGTGTCAGCCGCCAAGGACGTGGATGGGTTCAACACCCTCAACCTCGGCAAGATCGCCCAGGAGGACGAGACCGGCTTCGCCGCCTGCACTCCCGCCGGCATCATGGAATTGCTCGCGCGCAGCAAGGTGGACTTGAAGGGCAAGCACATGGTGGTCGTCGGTCGGTCGCTGATCGTGGGCAAGCCCATCGCGCTGCTCGCGCTCCAGAAAAAAGCCGGCGCCAACGCCACCGTCACCATCTGCCATTCCGGCACCGCCAACCTGCCCGCGATGGTCCGCCAGGCCGACGTGCTCGTCGCCGCCATCGGCCGGCCTGAGTTCATCACCGCCGACATGGTCAAGCCCGGCGCCGTGGTCATCGACGTCGGCATCAACCGCGTGCCTGACGCCACCAAGAAGAGCGGCTTCCGCCTCGTGGGTGACGTGCATTTCCCCTCGGTTTCGGCCTTGGCCAGCAAGATCACGCCGGTCCCGGGCGGGGTTGGGCCCATGACGGTCGCGATGCTGATGAAGAACACCGTCAAGGCGTTTCGTCTCCAAACCTCGCACTAGCTTGCGCCGGGGCATTTCCGCCGCTTGGCTTTTGCCCGCAAATGGCCGCCGCTCCCACCATCCTGATCGTCGACGATCAGCCGATCAACGTTCAGCTGCTTAAACGCAAGCTGGAGCGCGAGGGTCTGCACGTGGTGCCCGCCTACAGCGGAAGCGAGGCCTTGGACCTCATCGCGAAGTCCAAGCCCGACCTGATCCTGTTGGACGTGATGATGCCAGACATGGACGGCATTGAGGTCTGCCGCCGGCTGCAGGCCTCGCCCGACACTCACTCCATCCCCGTTATTTTTGTCACGGCCCGCACGTCCAAGGAGGGTAAGATCGAGGGCCTGAGCGTGGGGGCGGTCGACTACATCACCAAGCCCATCGACCTCGACGAAACGCTGGCCCGCGTCCAGACCCAGCTCCGGTTCCTCTCCGTCAACCGGGAGATGGTCGACCTCCAGCGCCGGCTCGTGGACGCCCGCCGGGCCGCCACCATCGGCGCCGTGACGCAGGGCATCGCCCACAACCTCAATAATCTTCTGGGCGTTGTCATCGGCCACCTCGACCTGATCAAGGCCTACTACGACAAGCCCGAGCAGGTGAAGAAGAACGCGGCGCAGATCGACAACGCCATCGCCCGCATCGTCTCGATCATCAAGCAGCTCAGCCTGCTCGTGGTCCGGACCTATCCCCCGTTCACGAAGGGCAACCTCCAGACGCTGCTCGAGGGCAGCGTGCTGCGGTTCCAGACCGACAACAAGCTCACCGCGCCTGTCACCATCGACAACCCGCTCGGCGAGCTGCAAATCGACACCAACTACGAGGTGTTCGAGGAGGTCGTCTCAAAGGTGCTGATCAATGCCTGGGAGGCCTACGACACCCCGCCGGCCACCCCGCGGCCCATTTCCATCCACACCAAGTTCGCCGACAAGCCCGGCAAGGAAAAATTCATCGAAATCCGCATCGACGACGAGGGCCACGGCATTGACCCCGAGATCCGTGACCGCGTGTTTGAACCCTTCGTCAGCACCAAGCACACGGTCGGCGTCGGCATGGGCCTCACCATTGCGCGCCATGCGCTCCGCAACCTCGATGGCGAAGTGATGCTGAATGCGCGCGAGGGCGGCGGCACGAGCACAATCCTCCACCATCCGCTCGAGCAAAAGCCGCGCAAACGCCACGATGCTTAAATTTTCCTTCCTCGGTGCCGGCAACATGGCCTCCGCCATGGTGGACGGCCTGCTCGCCAAGGGCACCGTCACCCCGCCCGACCTCACCTGCCTCGGCGGCAGCGGCCGCAGCGCCGCCACCCTCGCGGCCCGCACCGGGATCAGCCTGGCCGCGGGACTCGAGGAACTCACCCGCGCGGCCGACGTCCTGGTCATCGCCTTCAAGCCCCAGCAGCTCGCCGCTGCCGATCCGCGGCTCGCGACGCTCACGACGGGCAAGCTCGTGATCTCTGTTCTCGCCGGCAAACGCCTCGCCCGGCTCGCCACCACCTTCCCCGCGGCGCGCAATCTGGTCTGGGCGATGCCCAACACCCCCGCCCGCATCGGTGCCGGCATGACCGCGTGGTGCAGCCGTGCGCCGCTCAGCGCGGCGGACCGGGCGACCGTCGCCGCCCTGCTCGCGGCCCTCGGCAATGCGGTCGAGGTGGATGAGGCGCTCATGGATGTCGCCGCGGCGGTCAGCGCCAGCGGGCCCGCGTTTCTTTTCGAATTTGCCGCCGCCCTGCGCGATGGCGGTGTCGCCGGCGGTCTGCCGCCGGAAACGGCCAAGACCCTCGCCGTCGAAACCGTGCTTGGCGCCGCCCGCCTGCTGGCCCGCTCCGGCACCGACCCGGAGGAACTGCGCCGTCAGGTAACCTCGCCCAAGGGCATGACCCTCGCCGGACTGCAGCGCATGGAAGCACGCGATTTCCGCGGTCTGATGAGGGAAACCATCCTGGCCGCCAAGGCCCGTTCGGAGGAAATGGCCAAGGACGCCCCATGAGCCCCCTGCACGGCCGCATCCTGGTCACCGGCGGGGCCGGTTTCATCGGCAGCGCCATCGTCTGGGCGCTCAACCAGCGCGGTTACACCGACATCGTCATCGTCGATTTCCTCGCCCCGGAGAACAAGCGCACCAGCTCGCTCGCCGACCTCGACGAGAAGCGCAAAAACCTGCGGCCGTTGAAATTCACCGAATACGTCGAAGCTGACGCCTTCCGCCGGCGCCTGACGAAGGACCCGCTCGCCTTTGGCCGCTTCACGGCGATTTTCCACCTCGGCGCCTGCTCCTCCACGACCGAAAACGACGCGGCTTACCTCGACGACAACAACCTCGCCTACACGCGCGAGCTCGCCGAATGGTCCCTCCGGCATGGCGCCCGGTTCATTTACGCCTCCTCGGCCGCCACCTATGGCGATGGCACACAGGGAATGGACGACAAGGATGACAATCTCACCCGGCTGCACCCGCTCAACCTCTACGGCGACTCAAAGCACAACTTCGATCTGCTGGCGCAGAAGCAGGGTTGGCTGCCCCGCATCGTCGGCGTGAAATACTTCAATGTCTTCGGCCCGAACGAGGACCACAAGGGCGACATGCGCTCGCTCGTGAACAAGGCTTACCAGCAGATCCAGGCCACCGGACGCGTGCAGCTCTTCAAGAGCCACCGCCCCGACTTCAAGGACGGCGAACAGATGCGGGATTTCCTCTACGTGAAGGATGCAGTCGAGATGACGCTGCACTTCGCGGAGAAGGCGCCCGCGGCGGGCGGCCTCTACAATCTCGGCTCCGGCCAGGCCAACACCTGGCTCACGCTCACCCGCGCCATCTTCGCCGCACTGGGCCGCGAACCGGCGATCGATTTCATCGCGATGCCCGAAGTCCTGCGCGGCAAGTATCAGTACTTCACTCAGGCCGAGGTCGAAAAGCTCCGCGCCACCGGCTACGACCGGGCGATGACCCCGCTCGCCGAGGCCGTCCGCGATTACGTGCAAGGCTACCTCGTGCCGCGCAAGAAGCTCGGCGAGTGAGTTTGAAGGCGGAGCGCGTGGTCCCTAACGCGTTGCCTGGCTCCGCCAGCGGTGAAACGTGAGCTCAAATCCCCGGCGCGTTGGGGAAAAACGCGCTCCACCTCGGAAATAAAAAAGCCGCGCTGGTTCAGCGCGGCTTCGTGGTGACCCCGGCGATCGCCTCAGGGCAGCTTCAGCAGCTCTTCCGCCGACCATTCCTTGCGGTCGGCTTCCTTCGCGTGGATGGCGGCGACCTGCTCGGACGTGACGGCGGGAGCCTTGTTGCCGAACGACGCGCGGATGTAAGTCAGCACGGCGGCGATCTTGTCATCGCTCCAATTGTAGCCGGAAGCGGCGACCTTGCCGAACACGGGCATCGCGGCGGCGCTATAGACGGTGCCCTTGACCGACACGGGGCCCTTCAGGCCGTGCAGCACGATGCGGATCAACCGCTCCTCGGAGCCATTGACCCACTCGGACTCGGCGAGCGGCGGGTAAACGCCGGGCACGCCCAGACCGGTGACCTGGTGGCAGGTGGCGCAGACGAGCTCGAAATTCTTTTTGCCCAGCACCATCGGGTCGATCTTCGCCACTGCGGTCACGCCCTTGGTGGAGTGGCCATTCTCGTTGAACACGGTCGCATCGTAGCGGGCCGAGTACTGATTCAGGTAGGTGCCGGCGTAGAAGATGAGTCCGCTGAACACGAACAGCAGCACGAGCGGCAGCATCTTGTAGTGGGCCCCGTCGTCGGGCTTGCGGCCCAGCAGCTTCTCGTGCGCGGCCTGCAGGCTTTCATCCGAGGCGCCGGCTTGCTCCACGCGCGGATCTTTGGGCGTCAGGTCGCTCATTTGGATTCACCCTCCTTGGTGGCGGCCGGCTCAACCGGCCGGGCCTCAGGATATTCGTAGACGTTGTTCAGGCTCTGCAAATAGGCGACCAGGGACACGGCGCGGTGCGTGGGGATGATCTCGTAGCCCGCCGGGGCGGCGGCCTTGAGCGCATCCGCCGAGCGTTCGCCGGTGATCTTCCGCTCCTCAAAGAGGAACCGGTAGGCCGGCATGCCGCCATGCGGCTCGTAAAGGTACTGGGTCAGGCGGGTGGCATCCACCGCGAGAGGCCGGGCGCCAAACGTCGCGAGATCCGGGCCGACCCGGCTCTCGCCGAGCTGCACGTGGGCTTGGCTGACATAATCGCGGGCCACGCTCTGGCGGTCGCCCCACCCGCGGGCCTTGTCGCTGCCAAAGTCCGGGCGGCGCACCTGCTGGGTGTGGCACGCGGCGCAGCCGAGGTCCTGGTAGACGAGCTGGCCCTGCGCGGCGATGCCGGGCATGCGCTCGGGGAAGGCCTTGCCCTCGTTCTCGTCAAAGTAAGGCGCGAGATGGCCGAGTTGGACATGGGAACCCATCACGATGCCGGTCCAGGCCAGCGCCACCGCGAGGAAAAGTCCCAGGAAAAAGGTGAAGCCGTTTTTCATGACACGGACGCCTCCATCGTCGGAGCCGGGTTGAAGACCGCGGGAGCCACTGACTTGGCGGCCGCGAGCCAGAAGAGATGGGTGGCGAGCAAAAGATTACCGAGCAGCAGGATGGCCTGCCCCGCCGTGGCCGCGAGCAGCCAGGGACGGACATGACCGGCGATGTCCGCGAACGGGATCGCTGCGGTATTCAAATCGTGGCCTTGCACGCAGCCGGCGCCGATCAGGGTCACCACCAGGACAATCGTACCCGTGAGCGCGGCGGCGTAATGCGCGCGGATCAACGGGACCGACGGCCAGGCCAGGCCGGTGATGCGCGGGACGAGGAAGTAAATGGCGCCGTACATCAGCATCGAGAAGGCGCCGTTGAGCGCCAGTTGGGCCTGGCCCTCGCTGAAGTGGGTGAACTGGGTGTGCACCGCCACGCCGCGCATGGCCGTGTAGGCGTCGAGGAACCCGCCGGCCACGTAGGCCGCGAGACCGAAGGCGACAAACTTCAACACCGTGCTGCCGCCGCTGCAAAACGCCCCGCGGAGGTTCACCGCGACCACGATGTAGTGGAACAGCAGCAACGCGCAGGAGACCACGGCAATCGTGGCGACCCAGGCCGGCACCGGTCCGCCGATCAGGTGGCGGCCGCCCGTCCAGGCGCCGACAAAGAGCAGCGTCCAGAAGCTGAGCTGGGCAAAATCATAGCTGGGGATGATCCGGCCGGTGATCTTCGGCACGAGGTAATACGCGGCGGCGAGCGCCAGCGGCGCGAGCCAGAGCGTCCACGCACCCTGCACAAACCACCCGGCTACGAGTGCCTGCAGGACGCCGCGCTCGGGGGCGAAGACCAGCATCATCTGGGCGATGGAGAAGAGCCACGGGAAGAGGAACAGCGCGGCCACGGCGTACCATTGCGCGGCAAAGGTCATTTCCTTGCGGCGACCCGTCCAGGCCAGCACGCCGGGCACGGCAATCGTGCCATAGGCCACCAGCAGCATCGGGAGGACGTAGGCGGGCAGGTGCAGCCAGGCATTGGAGGTCATGTCGCCGGTGGCGATGCCCGCGATGCCGAGGATGAGGGCGAAATTCCAGAACAGCGTGCCGGCGACGACCCAGTTCAGGGAGCGCAGCGGCGCGCCACCGAGGCGGGCCAGCAGCCACAGGGCGACGGCGAGACCGGAGTTGGCGGCCCAGCCGTAGATGAACGCGGTTTCCTGGATGGCGGACAAACGGCCGTAAGTCAGAGCGGAGCAGCCGGCCATGAATTCCGGGGTGTGCAATTGCACGAGATTCGCGAGCGCCAGGATGCCGCTCAGCACCAGCCACAGCAGGGCGGAACCCAGCAGCAACAGCAGCGGCCACCGCGCGGAGGTGTCGATCTCGGTGACTTCGGCCGCATCAGCGGCTTGGGGGGCAGTGGTCATTACAAAAAGGTGGGTGCGGCAATTACTTCTTGGCCGCGTATTTCTGCACGGTGAGTTCCATGGCGACATCCAGCGGGAGCTGGACCACGCCGGCCTTCTGATCGACCCAGCCATAGCTCGCGGCCTGCTTCGACTGCTTGGCCTGGAGATCCGCCAGGTTCTGCTTGCGCTGCTCAGCAGTGCGAATGCCGTCGCCGGTGAACGGCCCGGTCTGGTGCGGCAGGTAGATGGAGTAAACTACCGCGGCGAACAGCGCGAAGCCGGCCAACACTGTCAGGATGGTCACGAGCGGGGCGGAACGGGAAGGTTGGTCACTCATGGTGGGTGAGGCTCTCGCCGACGCGCGGGTCGCGGATCGGGATCAGCTTGGTCGTCGGGAAGCTCTTCAGGTAGGCCCAGATGCAGACGCCACCGACCCCGATGACTGAGGTCAGCACCCAGAGCAGGTTGAGCGAAAGGAACGGGAGCGAGTCGCCGTGCTCATCCTTCAACGCCGGGAGGATGTTGTAGCAGAGGTCGATCAGGATGATTGTGAGGGTCCAGTAGGCGATGCGGCGGATGATGGGCGGCGTGACCTTGAAGCGATACGAGAGCAGCGCACAGAATGGGACGACGAAGTGGCCGAAGAGGATGACGAGGCCGACGTACCACCATTGGTTGGTCGAGCCGTCGTGGTTCAACTCGCGGAGGTTGTACCAGAAGGTTTCCTCGGGGACGTTGGCGTTCCAGATCAGGAAGTACTGGGAGAACGTGACGTAGGCCCAGAACACCGTGAAGGCCAGCATCAGCATGCCGATGCTGTGAAAGTGATTCGTGTTGATGATGCCCTTGTAGTCGCCGCGGTTGAGGAGCCAGACCATGATCAGCACGCCGCCGCAGAGGGCGCCGCGGGCACAGTTCGCGAAGAACCACACGCCGTACATCGTCGAGAACCAGTGGTACTCCAAGCTCTTGATCCAGTAGATCGCGGCGAAGGTCAGCGTGAGCGCCGCGATCGGCAGGCCGATGGCGGAGTTGAAGCGGTTCTGGTAAGTCCACTGGACGTCACCGTCGGAATCCTGCGTGAAGGAGGCCTTGCGCAGGCGGGCGGAGAGCCAGACCCAGGCGGCGAAAAACACGAGGGTCATGACCGTGAACGTGTAGATGTTCAGGAAGCCCTCTTTCTTCAGGTAAAGGATGTCGGTGCCGACCGTGCCGTGGCCGTGCAGGACGTGGGACTTGTCCATCCAGGGCCAGACAAAGCCCGGCTTGCTCCAGGCCAGGATGAGCAGGGGCAGGAACAGCACGAAGAGCCACTTGAACGCCGCGAGGCCGTGTTCCCACTGGCGGCGGATGACCACGGACCACGACGCATCGGTGATGTGGTGGATCAGGATCATCAGCAACATGCCGATGGCGATGGCGGTCCAGTAAGAGACGCCCACGAGGTAGGACAGCGCCACGCCGTGCTTCTCGGGCGCGAACAGCGCCGCCAGGGCGGTCGCGGCGAGGCCGATCAGGCCGATGGTGAGCGCCTTGCCGGCCGGGGCGGCGGTGGAGTTAGCGGGGGTGCTCATTTCAGGCCAAGGGTTTCACGGGCGTTGGCGTCGGTGACATCCGCCGCGGTGCCCAGCTGGGCGCGCTGGAGGGCGCGGACATAAAGGATGACAGCCCAGCGGTCCTCGGGGAGGAGCTTGTCGGCGTAAGGCAGCATGTTCTTGTTGGGCGAACCGTGCGTGATGGTGTTGAAGAGTTCGCCCTCGGCCATCTGGCGCAGGCGGTCGTCGTGGTACGTGGGGGTGGCGCCCATGCCGTACTGCTTCGTGATGCCATTGCCGTCGCCCACCGCGCCGTGGCAGGGCGCGCAGTAGATGGTGAAACGGTCCTGGCCGCGGGCCATGAGCTGGTGGTTGACCGCGACCGGGAAGCCGCGGACCCAGCTGCCGTCGGCGTGCTTGCCGGCGTAGAGCGCATCGTCATTGCGCAGCGGATCACTTGAAACCACGCCCGCGGGCAGCGGACGGTCGGCGCGGCCGTCCGCGAAGAATTTGCTTTCGCCCTGCGGCTTCGGCTTGGGCTGGCGCTTCATGCCGGGGAAGGCCCATTCCGGAAAGACGTCGATCGGCGAGCTCGTGAACAGGGAGCCGCGGAATCCGAAGAGGGAAACGAGCAGCACGACCGCGAACGCAGTGATGAGGTAGACGTTGCGCATGGCTCAGGCTTCCAGCTCCTTGATCGACTTGCCGCCGGCCTTGGCGAGCAGCGCGGTGGTGTTGGCGAGGTTGAAGCGCGGATCGCGCGCCTCGATCACGATGAAAAAGGCGTCGTCCATGCCCCGCTTGATCTGGTCGTACTTCAGGACCGGGTGGTAGTGACGCGGCAGGCCGTTCACGACAAACATGCCGATGATCGTCGCGAAGGCGGTGAAAAGAATCGTCAGCTCGTAGGAGACCGGGAAGGCGAACATCGGGCTGAACAGCGGCTTGCCGCCGACGATCAGCTTGTAGTCCGAGGCGCCCGTCCACCAGATCAGCGACATGCCGGTGCAGAAGCCGATGAGGCCGCCGGCGAGGGAGATGCGGGGCACGATGGAGCGCTTCAGGCCCATCGCCTGGTCCAGGCCATGCAGCGGACACGGGGCGATGACGTCCCAGTTTTTGTAGCCGGCGTCACGCACCTGCTGCGCCGCGTGGTAGATTTCCGGCGCGGTTTCGAAGGTGGCGATCAGGCCATAGGAGGGTGCAGCCATGGTCGGGAAGATTAGGGGTGGTCGCCGCCGTGCACGTCCGCCTGGGGCGTGACAGCCTTGAGTTCCGCCATCGGCATGATGGGCAGGAAACGGATGAAGAGGAGGAAGAGCACCGAGAACACGCCGAAGGTGCCAAAGAAGGTGAAGATCTCGACGATGGACGGGCTGTAGTAACCCCAGCTCGAGGGCAGGAAGTCGCGGGCGAGCGAGGTGACGATGATCACGAAGCGCTCGAACCACATGCCGACGTTGACGAAGATCGAGAGGATCCAGACGAACCACGTGCAGTGCCGGACCTTCTTGAACCAGAAGAACTGCGGCGTGATGACGTTGCAGCTGATCATGATCCAGTACGCCCAGGCGTAGGGCCCGAAGGCGCGGTTGATGAAGGTGAAGCCCTCGTACGGATTCGCGCTGTACCACGCGATGAAGAACTCCATCGCGTAGGCGTAGCCGACGATCGTGCCGGTCGCCAACGTGATCTTACACATGCAGTCGATGTGATACTGCGTGATCAGGTCCTCGAGCTTGTAGACCGCACGGAGCGGCAGCATGAGCGTGAGCACCATGCCGAAGCCGGAGAAGATGGCGCCCGCGACGAAGTACGGGGGGAAGATGGTCGTGTGCCAGCCCGGGAGCAGCGACACCGCGAAGTCGAACGACACGATGGTGTGCACCGAGAGCACGAGCGGCGTGGAGATGCCGGCGAGGATGAGGTACGCCATCTCGTAGTTGCTCCAGTGGCGGTTGGAACCGCGCCAGCCCAAGGCGAAGAAGCCGTAGAGGAACGAGCGGAGCTTGTTGCCCGCCGCCTCAAAGCGGTCGCGCAGCACCGCGAGGTCGGGCAGCAGGCCGATGTACCAGAACAGGACGGAGACCGTGCCGTACGTCGAGACGGCGAACACGTCCCACTCGAGCGGCGAACGGAAATTCTGCCAGAGATAGTTGGAGTTCGGGATCGGGAACAGGAACCACGCGTACCAGATGCGGCCGACGTGGAAGACCGGGAAGATGGCGGCGCAGACGACGGCGAAGATCGTCATGGCCTCGGCGGCGCGGTTGATGGACGTGCGCCACTTCTGGCGCAGCAGGCAGAGAATGGCCGAGATCAGGGTGCCGGCGTGGCCGATACCGATCCAGAACACGAAGTTGACGATGTCCCACGCCCAGTTGACCGGGTTGGCATGGCCCCAGACGCCGACGCCCGTGGCGACGAGGTAGGTCAGGCCGGCGACGGTGAACGACGCGACGAAGCAGGCGACCGCGAAGCACCACCACCACCACACCGGGGTCTTGCCCTCGATGATGCCGCAGATCTTCTCGGTGATCCACGAGAAGCTGCGGTTGTTGGCAACCAGCACGGCGCGCGGCAGCACCGCGGGCTTCACTTCCCCAAGAATGGCCGGCGCAGCGGCGGATTCGGCGTGGGCCATTAGCTGAGCCCTCCCACGCGTTTGACCGCGTCAATCATGGCGTGGCCAGGTTCCTGCTTTTCCACGGCCTCGGGGTGGTGACCGCCGGGGTGGTTCTTGAGGTTGTATTCCTTGCGGCTGTACGGAATCGAGATCGCGGCGTAGTCGGGCATCGACGGGTTCGGGTTGCGGAGCTTGCCGAGATAGGTGGTGCGGGGACGGATGTTGAGGTAGCCGAGCAGCGCGTAGTCCTGCTGGCGGGCCTTGGCCTGGGAAACGGCGCTCCCGGCATCGAGGATGTTGCCGAAGACGATGGCCTCGACCGGGCAGACCTGCTGGCAGGCCGTCTTGATGGTGCCGTCCGGGACGCGGACGTCATCGAGCGAAACGGCGGCGCCGTTGTGCTCCTGGTTGACCTTCACCTTGTGCCGGATCTTCCCGTTCTGGATGCGTTGCACGCAGTAAGTGCACTTTTCCATCACGCCGCGCATGCGGATCGTAACCTCGGGATTCTTCACCATCTGCACGAGCTCGGGCATGCCCTTCGGGCCGAGCTGGCTGAGGTAGAGGCTGTCGAGCTGGCGCTGGTTGTAGTCGAAGAAGTTGAAGCGGCGGACCTTGTACGGACAGTTGTTCGCGCAATACCGGGTGCCGATGCAGCGGTTGTAGGCCATCGTGTTCAGGCCTTCCTCGTCATGCACGGTGGCGTTGACGGGGCAGACGGTCTCGCACGGGGCGAGCTCGCACTGCTGGCAGGCGATGGGCTGGAGCGAAATCTGGGGATCCTCGGGCAGCTCGTGGTTGCCCGGGCCACCGAAGGCGCCGGCGTCGGCGTTGCCATCGGAGTAGTAGCGGTCGAGGCGGATCCAGTGCATCTCGCGGCCGCGGAGGACCTGATCCTTGCCGACGATCGGGATGTTGTTCTCGGCCTGGCAGGCGACGACGCAGGCGTTGCAGCCGATGCAGGTGTTGAGGTCGATCGACAAGCCCCACTGGTGGATGCCGTCGAACTTCGGGGTCGAGTAAAGTGAACCGCCGCGGGGAATCTCAGCGGCGCGCTGCGCCGGCGTCATCTCCGTGCCGAGTTCGCCCAAAACGGACGGGCTGTGCGACTCCATGCCGATGCCCTTGACGTAGGCCAGGCCGGGACCGCCCTCTTTCGTGACTTCGTCGAAATTGGCTTCGCGAACGAGATCGCGGCCTTCCATCGACCAGTGCTCCTGGACGTTGGCGAGCTGCGTGCGTTCACCGGTGTCCACCAGCGTCGCGCCGGTGGCAAAGCTCATCGCCGCCGTCGTGCGGAGCGGATAGGCGCTGGTGCCAGCACCCTGCCCCACGTGGCCGGTCGCGGTGCGGCCGTAGCCGAGCGCGATGACGAGCGTGTAATTCGAAAGGCCGGGCTGGATGTGCACCGGGCCGCGGATCTTGCGGCCACCGACGGTGACCTCGAAGACGCGGGCGTTTTCCTTGCCAATCTCAAATTCGTTTTCCTCGACGCGCGCCACCTGCAGCAACGCGCCCTTGGGGTTGATGCCGAGTTCCTTGCCGAGCTTCGGGCTAACCAGGATGGCGTTGTCCCAGGAAATCTTCGTGATCGGGTCCGGGCATTCCTGCAGCCAGCCGTTGTTGGCGAAGCGACCGTCATCCATCTTGTGGTCGGTGACGAAGCGGACCTCGAGATTCTTGGCGGACAGGACCTCAAACTTCGGCGTGGACGCAAACAGGGTGCTCGCGCCGGCGAGGTCGTAGCGGACGCCCACCTTCGGATAGGCCGAATCAGCCAGCAGACCGTCGTGGAGGAACTGGCGGAAGGTTTTCTCGGCGTCGGCGCCGGGGTTCAGGCCCGTGATCGTCGCGTAGACCTGCGCGTAGCCATCGGTCATTTCCTCACCCAGGATGTGACTGAGGATCTCGATCTCGGTCAGGCCGTTGAACAGCGGCAGAATCATCGGCTGCACCGGGACGATCGTGCCGTCCACCGTGCGGGCGTCGCCCCACGACTCGAGATAATGCGTGCTCGCGATCTGCGTGGTGGTCAGCGCGGAGGTCTCATCGGCGTAATAACCGACGCGGATGACTTCGGGCACGGACTTCTGCAGGCTGCTCCACTCGAGATCGGCCGGGGCGTTGTAGGCGGGATTGCCGCCGAGAACGACGAGGGTCTTGACCGAGCCACCCTTGATCGCGGTGGCGAGGGCGGAAATCGTGGAGGCACCGCTGGCACCGATTTCAACGAAATCAACCGTCTTGCCGACGTTCCCGAGGGCGGAATTCAGCGCGTAGACGATCGCGTGGACCGCGGCGGACTGGTGCGCACCGGCGACGACCACGCACTCGCCGGCATGATCACGCAGGTCTTTCGCGCAGGCGGTGAGCCACTTTTCCTGATCCTTGAAATCGAGACCCTGGGCCAGCGCATCGAGCGATGACGAACCCATGACCTTGCTCGCGAGGGCCGCGGCGAAGGCCGCCATGTGGCTGCTGGCGAGGCGCAGACGGTGATCCGCCATGCTGCCGGTGAGGCTGAGGCCGCTCTCCACGACGTAGAGGCGGTTCATCGCGTCAGCGCGCGACTTCACGCGGCGGCCCTGGGCGAACTCGCGGGCATAAAGCAGACTGCCGGCCTCGGCGTGGAAGAAATCGGCATCGAGGCTGACAATGCGCTTGGCCTTGGCGAAATGGTAGAGGGGCTTGACGTCGCGACCGAAGGCGGCGCGGGCGGCGGCCGCGGGCGGCTCGTCCTGCACCGGCTCAAACTCCGCCCAGATGGCCCGGGGGAACTTGGTCTTCAGCTTGCCCAGCAAGCGGGCCCGGGTCGGGGAACTGGACTCCTCCGCAAGAAAAGCGAGGCCTTCGCCCCCGTTGGCCGAGGCGGTTTGGCCGAGGCTGGCCAGCAGCGCGGTCACCTGGGCGGACGTGGCGTCCGCGCCCTTGATCGTGTGCTTGATGGCGCGGTCCGGATCGTAAAGGTCGAGCACGGAGGCCTGGGCCAGCAGCGTGCTGGCGCCACCGTGCGGGGCGTAGCTCGGGTTGCCCTCAAGCTTGGTCGGACGACCCTGGTGGGTCTCGGCGAGCAGCGGGATGGCGGACTTGCGCAACGGCATCGCCGTCGCGAAATAAAGCGGCAGACCCTGAATCACACCCTCGACCGACTTGCCCCACGGCAGCACATAACGCTCGGGACGGCGGCAGCCGGCGAGGCCGAGGCCACCCAGCGCGAACGAAGCGGCCATGATCTTGGTGAACTGGCGGCGGTCGACGCCCTCCATGGACGAGGAGCCCTCGGGGAATTCACGCGCCAGCTGCGCCTTGAAGCCCGGCGTGGCGGCCAGCTCATCGAGGCTACGCCAGTATTTCGGACCGGTGAGTTCGCGTTCCGAGGATTCAGGATGGTGAAATTTGCGTTTCATCGATGGCAGCCGGAGCAGCTTTGCGGAGGTTTGATGTTCCGGTCGGTCAGGAATTTATGCGCGGCCGCTAAGCCGGACTTCTGGGCGATGGTCGGCGAGTTCAGGTTGTAGATGTCGCCCTTCTCCCGGACAAATCCCGCGGGGTCGCGGTGGCAGTCGAGGCAGAAGCCCATGCTGAGGGGCTTGGCGTGGGCGACGACTTCCATCTCGTTAATCTTGCCGTGACATTCCACGCAGCTGACGCCGCGGTTCACATGGATCGCGTGGTTAAAATACGCGTAATCAGGCACTTGGTGAATCTTGACCCACGGCACAGCCTCACCGGTTTCGTAGCTGTGGCGCACGACTGCAAGCAGGGGGCTGTCCTTCTTCACCTGGTTGTGGCAGTTCATGCACGTCTGCGCGGTCGGCAGGTTGGCCACGCCGGACTTCTCGATGTTGCTGTGACAGTAACGGCAGTCGATGCCGAGCTGGCCGGCATGGAGGGCGTGGCTGTACGGCACAGGCTGGACCGGGGCGTAACCGACGCGCGTGTACTTCGGCGTCATGTAATAATTGGCGCCGGCCGTCACAATGCCGCTCAGCACCACCAGATACACAATGATCTGGAGCGGCAGCTTGTTCGCGGATTTGGGAAAGATGTTCGACATGGACCAGGGATACTCCGTTTAGCCGTGGCTCAGACCGTGCCGGCGTGACGCGCGACGGCCCGGGATTCAGCCCGAAGGGCAAAAATCGGCGCCGCGGCCAAGCTCGGAGCAGCCACCGCGGTGGGTTTCGCGAGGATTTTCGGGGCAAGGCCGGCAACGGCAACCAGACCGGTCAATTTGGCCAGAAATGTTTTACGCGATAGGTCGTAGCTCACGGGTCGTCGTTGTAGAGTTGGAATCGCCGTCGAAGGAACGCGGCGGAGTTTCCGTTGTAAATCAAAATTTCCGGGGGAATTTTCTTTCTCCCAGTCATAAGCGCTGGCTTGCCGCCTGCGCACTCCGACTTATCGGAGTGGCGGGAGCGGGAAAGGGATGAGGGAGCAGGGAGAAAGGGGCCGGGAAGACTGAGCTGACTCATCGCAGCCTCCTACCCTTGCCTCACATTCTTGCCCGCGGCACCTTACTCCCTTCTCCCTTCTCCCT
>QQNC01000006.1 GCA_003402695.1 Verrucomicrobiota bacterium
GGCCTCCCGATAGCGCGCCTGGCGCACCGTGGCACAGTGGTCGATGTTCAAGCCGAGGAAAATCATGGGACAGAGGTTTGACGCCAGTAAACGGCTAGCGATTCTCTAATGCAAAATCGAAATGGCCCCCGCACCCCTCCCCGCCCGCACACCCGCGCCCGCCCCCGCCCGACCGCCCGCGAAACCGGAAAACCTGCTGATCAATCTCGCCTTCAACGTCGCCATCCCGGCGGTGCTGATGGCGCAGTTGAGCAAGGAGAACCGGCTCGGTCCGGTCTGGGGCCTCGTGGTGGCCCTGTTGTTCCCTCTAGGCTACGGCCTCTATGACTTTATCGCGCGGCGGAAGACCAACGTGCTCTCGGTTCTGGGCACCGTGGGCGTGCTGGTCAGCGGCCTCTTCGGCATCCTGAAGCTCGGCGGGTTCTGGTTCGCGGTGAAGGATGCCGCGATTCCCTCGCTGATCGGCGTCGCGCTGCTGGCCACCATGCGCTCGCGCGAGCCGCTGATCAAAACGATCTTCTACAACGACACCGTCATGGACGTTCCGCGCATCGAGGCCGCCCTGGTCGAACGCGACACGGAGGGCGGGTTCATTTCGCTCCTGCGACGCTGCAGCCTGCTCATCGCGCTGGCGTTTTTCCTGAGTGGCGGGCTGGGTTTTGTGCTCGCGCGCTACCTGCTCAAGAGCCCGGGTGGCACCCCGGAGTTCAATGCCGAGCTGGCCAAGATGCACTGGCTAAGCGTGCCGGTCATCATGGTACCCGTCATGGCCATGATGATGGTCGCGCTCTGGCAGCTCATCCGCGGCCTGAGGGCGCTCACGGGGCTGACGACCGACGAGATCTTCAAGGCGGAGCCGGAGAAAAAGCCGGCGGCCTGATGGGATTGCCGGGCGGGGCCGGGTGACCCCGCGCGGCCTCATTCCCGCTGCGCCATGGGCAGGTAATCCCGCTTCACGGGGCCGGAGTAAATCTGCCGGGGACGGTAAATGCGACCCTTCGGGTTCGCCGCCACCTCGCGCCAGTTGGCGATCCAACCGGGCGCCCGGCCGATGGCAAAGATGACCGTAAACATGTTCACCGGGATACCGAGGGCGCGCATGATGATGCCACTGTAGAAATCGACGTTCGGGTAAAGTTTGCGCGAGATGAAATAGTCGTCCTTCAGCGCGGCCTGCTCGAGGTTGCGGGCGATCGCGAGGAGCGGGTCGTTGATGCCGAGCTTGTTCAGGACGTCCTCGCAGGCCTTGCCAATGATCTTCGCGCGCGGGTCGAAATTGCGGTAGACCGGGTGGCCAAAGCCCATCAGGCGGTTGCTCTTGCCGCCGGACTTGGCCGCGGCGATGAAGCGCGTGCCGTCATCATGCTCGTCGTGAATGGACTGCAGCATGTGCATGACCGCGGTGTTGGCGCCGCCGTGCAGCGGGCCGGACAGCGCGCAGATGCCGGCGGAGAGCGAGGTGAAGAGGTTGGCGGCGCTGGACCCGACCATGCGCACCGTCGAGGTGCTGCAGTTCTGTTCGTGGTCGGCGTGGAGCAGCAGGAGGGTGTTGATCGCCTTGGAGATTTCCGGGGCGGCGACATAGTCCTTGTACACCTCCGAAAACATCATGTGCAGGAAGTTGTCGCAGAACGGGATGTCCTTTGGCGGGATATACGGCAGGCCGTGCTGGTAGCGGTAGATCATCGCCCCGATCGTGCGGATCTTCGAAATGGCCATGGCGGCCGCGAGGTCGAAGTTCTGCAGGTCCTTCTCAAAGTCATTCGTGGCGAGGTGCGGGTTATGGGCGGCCAGCGAGGCGACGATGGACGAGAGCATCGCCATGGGCGGCGCATCCTTCGGGTAGCCCTGGAAGATCGCCTGCATCTGCGGCTCGATCGCGGCGTGCTGCCGGAGGAGGTCACCAAAGGCCTTGCGCTGGGCGGCGTTGGGCAGCTCGCCGTAAATGATGAGATAGGCGGTCTCGCCAAAGTTGCTGTTCTGGGCGAGCTGCTCGATCGGATAGCCGCGGTGGCGGAGGACGCCGTTGTCGCCGTCGAGATAGGTGATCGCACTCTCGCACGAGCCGGTATTGCCGTAGCCCTGGTCGTAGGCGATGTAGCCGGTCTCAGCGCGCAGCTTCCGGGTATCAATGGCCTTCTCGCCCTCCGTGCCAATCATCACGGGCAGGACGTATTCCTTGTCGTCGAGTTTGAGCTGTGCAGTCGTGGCCATGGTTGGCTTAACCAACCCGAATCCATGCCGCTTGCAAAGCAAAGTTACCCGGTTTGCCCTCGCATGACGCGAAATTAGCCGGCGACAACCCGGCTGTTAGAAGATTTGCGGCCTGTAATCAGGCCTTCGCCGCCACCCTGGCGAAGTTGCGGTAGACCTGCAGGCCCTTGGCCTGGCTCTTTTCCGGATGGAACTGCGTGGCAAAACAGCGGCCGCGCGCAATCGCCGCACAGAACGGGCCACCGTAGTCGCTCTCCGCCAGCACCAGCCCGGGGTTGGACGGCACGCAGTAATAGCTGTGCACAAAATAGAAGGCTTCGCCCTCGTTCGCCAAGCCGGCCGCCAGCGGGGAATTGGGCTGGGTGAAACGGATGGTGTTCCAGCCCATGTGCGGGATCTTGAACTCCGGCGGGCGGACGAACTTGACGACCTGGCCGGGAAAAATGCCAAGGCCGGTGACGTTGGACTCCTCGGAGTGCTCAAACAGCGCCTGCATGCCGAGACAGACGCCGAGGAACGGCCGGTCGGCGGCAATCCACTCGCGGACCGTGTCCGCCAGTCCGGTCGCGCGCAGCGACGCCACGCAGTCCCGCAGCGCCCCGACGCCGGGCAGCACGAGCCCGGTGGCCCCGCTGGCCACGACCTCGGCGGGCGAGCGCACCACCCGCGGCTCCGCACCGACGGCCTCAAGGGCCTTCGTGACGCTGCGGAGATTGCAGATTCCGTTGTCGATGACCGCGATCATGGGAAGAGCAGGGCGCGACACGGAGATCGGAGCTCGTAGATCGGAGATCGGGAGTCGGAAAATGCGGGATGGCGTTCAGGCTGCATGCTTGCGCCGTTCGCGTATCGCACACTCCGGCGATCTGCCATCTCCGAACTCCGATCTTCGCATCTGAGGCGCCCGGGCCTCAGATGCTGCCTTTCGTCGAGGGGAGCAGGTCGGCGGCACGGGGCTCGATGGACGTGGCCATGTCGAGCGCGCGGGCGAGGCACTTGAAGATTGCCTCCGCCACGTGGTGCGGCTCCTCGCCGTAAACCAACTGGACATGGAGGTTCGCCCCGAGCGCGTTGCTGAATGCGCGGCAGAATTCCTTCACGAGGATGATGTTGAAATCGCGCACGAACATGGTCGGCGCGTCGGCGGAATAGACCAGGTGCGGGCGGCCGCCGACATCGATGGCGATGCGGACGAGCGACTCGTCCATGGGCAGCAGGAAAAAACCGTAGCGCTTGATGCCGATCTTGTCGCCCAGCGCCTCCTTGAAGGCCTGGCCGAGCACGAGGCCGACATCCTCGACGGTGTGATGGTAATCCACGTCGGTGTCGCCCTTCGCCTTCACGGTGAGGTCGAACAGCCCGTGCTTCGCGAAGAGCGTGAGCATATGGTCGAAGAACGGCACGCCGGTGTCGATCTTGCCCAGGCCGCGGCCGTCCACCGCGAGGGTAAGCGCGATGTCGGTCTCGGCCGTCTTGCGGGTGACAGTCGCTACGCGAGAGGTGATTTTAGCCATGCGTCGAGGGATTCGTTGAGAGCGGACATTTCGCCATCGGTGCCCACGGTGATGCGGAGGAACGAGGCGGTCAAGGCGTGGCTCGGGAAGTGGCGGACCAGCACCTTGCGGCGGCAGAGGAAGTCATAGGCGGACTGGGCGACTGCCGGTCCGCTTTCACCACGGGTGTTCTTCGGCTCGGTGAAGATGAAGTTCGCCTGCGACGGGTAGGTGAACCAGCCGCGCGGGCCGGCGAACCGCGCCAGGTTGGCGTCGCGCGTGGCCTTCACCTTGGCGATCAGCGCATCGTAGTAGGCCGGATCCCCCAGGGCCGCGAGCGCGGCGGCCTGCGAGAGGCGGTTGACGTTGTAGCTGTCGCGCACGCGGTCGAGCAGACCGATGAGCTCGGGCTGGGCCAGGGCGTAGCCGACGCGGATGCCGGCGAGCGCGTAAGCCTTGGACAGCGTGCGCACAATCACGAGGTTCGGGTAGCGGGCGAGCAAGGGCACGGCGTTCTCCTGCGCGAAGGGCACGTAGGCCTCGTCCACCACCAGCAGGCCGCGGAACGTGGCCAGCATGCGCTCGAGGTCGGCGTTGGCGAAGGCCACCCCTGTGGGCGCATTGGGTGACGTCAGGAAGAACGCCTTCGCCGTCGAGGCGGCGATCTTTTCAAACGGCAGCCGCATCGACCGGTCGAACTCGATCACCTCGCTGCGGCCGTCCTGAATCGCAACCAGCACGGGATAAAGCGAGTAGCTCGGGAACAGGAAGCCGGCGGCGGCGGCCGGGGAACAAAAGAGCCGCACCAGAAGGTTGAGGATATCGTCGGAGCCGTTGCCGATGCAGACGTTCTCCTCGCGCAGGCCGTGCAGCCGCGCGACGGCGGCGCGCAGCGGGCCGCTCTTCGGGTTCGGATACAGCCGGAGCGAGGAACCGTCCGCGCCGATTTCCTGGCGCAGGGCCTCGGCGACCCGCGGGCTGGGCGGATAGGGACACTCGTTGGTGTTGAGCTTCACCCAGCCGGGTTCCGTCGGCTGGAGACCGGGCGTGTAAGCGTGCAGCGAAGCGATAT
Source organism: Verrucomicrobiota bacterium (assembly GCA_003402695.1). Taxonomy (GTDB): domain Bacteria; phylum Verrucomicrobiota; class Verrucomicrobiia; order Opitutales; family Opitutaceae; genus Opi-474. The sequence goes on from QQNC01000006.1 coordinate 4,780, forward strand.
GCGGCAGCGCGAGCTGCGGCAGCGGGGAGGACGGCATGACGCGTTTATTTTTTGACCGTGCGGATCTTCACCGACCGCCCGTGCGCATCGAGTTTCTCCATCGCGGCGAAGGCCGCCACGATGGGCTCGGCCTTGCGGACGCTGCCGCGGCTGTAGCCCGTGATGCTGGTGCGCCGCATGAAGTCCGCCACGCGCAGCCCACTGAAGAACCGGCCGGCGCGCCCGGTGGGCAGCACGTGACTCGGGCCCGCGGTAAAGTCGCCGAGGGCCGTGGGGGTGAAATTGCCCAGCATGATCGCGCCCGCGGTCGTAATGGTCCGCATCAGCACCTTGGCGGCGGAATCCTTTACGAGCAGCTCGAGGTGCTCGGGGGCGATGTAGTTCGCGACCTCGGCGGCCTGCGCGAGGGTCTTGACCTCGACGGCTAGGAAACCCTCGGCGAGCACGCGCGCCATCTTCTCGGAGCGCGACAGGAGGTGCAGCTGCTTTTCCATCTCAGCGACGATGTCGGCGATGAGCTTGGTTGAGGTGGCGACGAGAAAGATCTTCTCCCGGCCGGAACCGTGCTCGGCCTGCGCGAGCAGGTCGGCGGCGGCAAAATCAGCGCGCGCGGTCTCATCGGCGATGACCATCAGCTCGCTGGGGCCCGGCAGCGAGTCCACGCCGATGGTGCCAAACACCTGGCGCTTGGCCTCGCAGACAAAGGCGTTGCCGGGGCCAAAGACCTTGTCGACCGCGGGGATGGTCGTCGTGCCATACGCCATGGCGCCGATAGCGTGCACGCCGCCGATCTTGTAGACCTCCTCCACGCCGACGAGGTGCAGTGCGGCCAGCACGCCGTCGGCGATCTTGCCGGAGGAATTGGACGGAGTGAACACGGCGATCTCCGGGCAGCCGGCGATCTTGGCGAGGGTGGCGGTCATCAGCACGCTGGAGACCAGCGGGACCTGGCCGCCGGGCACGTACAGGCCCACGCGGCGGATGGGGTCGAATTTCTCGCCGACCGTCGCGCCGTGCTTGTTTTTCGCGGTCCAAGCCTGCGGCAGACCGCGACGGTTGAAGGCCACGATGCTCTCGTGGGCGGCGGCGAGGGCGCGGCGCTCGGCCACGGGAAGACGGCGGGCGGCGGCGGTGAGTTCGGCCGGCTTCACCCGGAAGTCGCGGGCCTGCAGCTTGGCGCCGTCAAATTTCGCGGCGTAATAGCCTACGGCCTCGTCCCCGCGTTCATGGACGGCGGTGAGAATGGCGGCGACGCCCGCGGAGAGTTCGCGGGAGACGAGGCTGCCGCGGCAGAAGGCGGCCAGATCCTCGGGAAAAGTCCGGGTGGTGATGGAGAGGGTGCGCACGGGAATGAGTTGCGGGTAAAATTGGGTTACCGGGAAAACGAGGGAATCGCAAACTGACTGGCCGGGAAGGATTCGTTCACGGTGATCGCGTCAAAGGTGATGGTGACGGTCTGCTCCTTGCCGGCCGCGGTCCGGATGGAATTCGTGATCTTCCGCGGGAAGCGGATGCCGTTGGCCATGATTTCGCCCTGCTCGCGGATGGAGCTGCCATTCTCGGTCTCGGTGAGCATGAGCCGGCCGGTGGCCTCGGCGAAGTAGCGGTAGAAAATCAGCTGGGGGGCGTGGATAAAGGCGACCTTCCGGCAGGCGACGCCCTCCAGCGTGACGGGACCCTGGTCAATCACGCTGCCGCCCGCCTGTTCCAGGCCGCGGTAGAAGGCGAGGTTCTCCCAGACAATGGCCCGCTGCCGCTTGATCTGGTCAGTCGGGAGCAGTTGCAAACGCCAGCGCGTGGGATCCTTGCCATCCTGTATTTTCTGCCAGCCATCGTAGTCATCGAGCGCACTCGTATCCACGATGCTGGCGGTGGTGCGAACCGTGCGCTGGCGGTAGGGTTCCTGAAATATGATCTCCACCCCGACGGTGAGCGGCTTGGTGGCGTCCGTCCCTACCGGCGCGAGCATCGAACCGGTGTAATGCAGTGATTTGACCGCGTTAAGCGCCGCCTCGGACCCAAGGTAGGCCCGGGCCTTGGCGATGATCGCAGGCTCGGCCTGTACGGTCACAGTCGGTGCGAAGCCGAGGAGCAGCAACGCGGCAAACCGGCGGGAAGACAGAGTAAGCATGACGAACCTCAGGTTGGACTAAAGTTCGCCCCGAGGAAAGCCCGGTTCCGGCTCACTCCCACTCGATAGTGGCGGGAGGCTTGGAGCTAATATCTAACACCACGCGACTTACGCCACGGACTTCATTGGTGATACGGCTGGATATCTTCTGCAGGAGGTCGTACGGCAGCTTCGCCCAGTCCGCCGTCATCGCATCGATGCTTTCGACGATCCGCAGCGCCACAACGTAGTCATAGGTCCGCTCATCGCCGAACACGCCCACGGTCTTCACCGGCAGGAACACAGCGAATGACTGCCAGACCTTCCAGTAAAAGCCGGACTTCATCATCTCGTCCTGCAGCACAAAGTCGGCATTGCGGAGAATCTCGAGCTTGTCGGCGGTGATGTCGCCCATCACGCGCACGCCAAGGCCCGGACCGGGGAACGGCTGGCGCCAGACGACCTCTTTGGGCAGGCCGAGCGCGGCGCCGACCTGGCGAACCTCGTCCTTGAAGAGTTCGCGCAGCGGCTCGATGAGCTTGAGCTTCATGCGCTTGGGCAGGCCACCGACGTTGTGGTGGGTCTTGATCAGCGAGGCGGGATTGTTGCCGATGGACACGCTCTCAATCACGTCGGGATAAAGCGTGCCCTGCCCCAGGAACTCGGCGTGGCCGATGGACTTGAGCGACTGCTCAAAAACTGCGACGAAGGTGCGGCCAATAATCTTTCGTTTTTGCTCAGGCTCGGTGACTCCCTTGAGCCGGCGGAGAAAGAGCTTCGACGCGTCCACCACCCGCAGGTCGATCTTGAAATTGCGCTTATAGAGCGACTCGACGTAGTTGCGCTCGTCCTTGCGGAGAAGGCCGTTGTCCACAAACACGCAGGTCAGCTGCTTGCCGATGGCCTTGTGGAGCAGGGCCGCGGCGACAGAGGAATCGACGCCGCCGGAAAGCCCGAGCAGGACGCGCCCCTTCCCCACCTTGGCCCGGATGTCGGCGACGGCGTGCGCGATGAAATCCTTCGTCGTCCAGTCCTGCCGCGCGCGGCAGATGCCGACGAGGAAATTGCGGATCATGTCCACGCCCCGCTCGGTGTGGAACACCTCGGGGTGAAACTGGATGCCGTAGAACCGGCGCTTGGGGTCCTCGATGCCGGCGAACGGGGAGTTCTCGGAAATCGCCGTGGCCTTGAAGCCGGGCGGCAGCTTCGTGAGCTTGTCGCCGTGTGAGTTCCAGATGCGGAGATGGCGCGGCAGGCCGGCGAAGAGCTTGCCGGGCTGTTTGATCGTGAGGTGGCCGTGGCCGTATTCGCGCTCCTTGCTCAGCGCGACCTTGCCGCCGAGGAAGTGGCCCATGAGCTGCACGCCGTAACAAATCCCGAGCACCGGCACGCCCAGCTCAAAGATCGCCGGGTCCGGATGCGGCGCGGTCTTCGCGTAGACACTCTGTGGGCCGCCGGAAAGGATGATGCCGACGACGCCGTCCTCGCGCAGTTTCGCCGCGGGCGTGGCGAAGTGGTAGATCTTCGAGTAAACCTGACACTCGCGGATGCGCCGCGCAATGACCTGCGTGAGCTGGGAACCGAAGTCGAGAACGGCGATGGTTTGGGGCATGGGCGGCCGGAAAAACGAATAAACGGACAACAAACCGCAGGCGTGTCAATGGCCCGCTCCGGCCGCACGCCCGGCGGTCAGAACTTCAGCCGGGTGTTTTCATGGGCGCAGCGCGGGCATTTCGCCAGCTCGGTCCCAATCGGCGCGATGTAGAGGGCGTCGCAGCGGATGCAGTGGAAGGTCGTCTTGCGGCGCTCGACCTCGAAGCGGGCATGGTCGCGCCGGTCGTAGTAGAACCACACGCCGAGGAACACCGCAGCCAACAGCGTGCAGTAAACCACCACGGCGGGAGTCAGCTCGAGCATGGCGAAAGGGCTAAATGAAAAACGCGCCGAAGGAAACCTTCGGCGCGTTGGAATGGGGAGCGGAGGGCTTAGGCCTTGGTTTCAGCCGTGGCCTCGGCGGCGACCGGGGCGGCCGTCTCGGCTTCGGCCTTCGGGGCCTGGGCCTTCTTGGTCTTGGTGGCCTTCTTGCCCTTCGACTTCTTATAGCCGGTGTCGTCCGCCTTCACGAACTCGATGAGCGCGAGCTCCGCGGCGTCGCCGAGGCGCTGGGCACCGAGCTTGTAGATGCGGGTGTAGCCACCGTTGCGGTTCGTGAACTCCTTGTGCTTCTCGTTGAAGAGGAGCGTCAGGGCGGTCTCGTCGCGCACGTCGGCGTGAGCCAGGCGGCGGAGGTGGAGCGCGTCCTTCTTGTCGGTCTTGGCCGCGGCCTGCTTGGCCTTGGTGATGACCTTCTCGATGAAGGGACGCAGGGCCTTGGCCTTGGTCAGGGTGGTCTTGATGCGGCCGTGGGTGATAAGCGAGGCGGCGAGATTGGACATCATCGCCCGGCGGTGCTCGACGGTTACGCCCAGGGAAGCGTGGTGTTTGTTGTGACGCATTGGATTTGGTGATTAAGCGGGGCCCGATCGGCAATCCGGTCGCAGCGTGGCGCGGCAGCGGACGGCGCGAGCCCCTGGTTTAGTTTCGAAGTTGGATTTTCGCTTTTCGAATCCCGATCCGGACTTCCGACTGCCGGAGCAATCGAAAGTCGAAAATCGAAATTCGAAATTCGCTCAGGCTTCCTTCTTGGTGTCGAGGAGGCGCTCGTCGAACTTCATGCCGAGCGAGAGGCCGAGGGCCTCGAGCTTTTCCTTGATTTCGTTGAGCGATTTCTTGCCGAAGTTGCGGTACTTGAGCATCTCCTGCTCGGTCTTCATCGCGAGCTCACCGACGGTGGTGATGTTTGCGTTGTTGAGGCAGTTGGCGGCGCGGACCGAGAGCTCGATCTCGTTGACCGACATGTTGAGGAGCTTGCGGAGCTTGTTCTGCTCCTCGCTGACCTCGGACTGCTGGCTCTCGAACTCGAAGGCCTCCTCGGAGACGCGGTCAAACACGTCGAGGTGGTGCTTCAGGATGGAGGCGGACTGCTTGAGGGCGTCGTCCGGGGTGATGCGGCCATCGGTCCAGACCTCGAGCACGAGCTTGTCGTAATCGGTGATCTGGCCCACGCGGGTCGCCTCGACGGCGTACTTCACGAGGCGGACGGGCGAGAAGAGGGAGTCGATGGAGATGACGCCGATCGCCTGTTCTTCCTTCTTGTTGGCCACGCCGGGGTAGTAACCGCGGCCGGTCTTGATCTCGATCTCGGCCTCGAAGGTGCGCTTCGTGTCGAGGGTGCAGATGACCTGCTCGGGATTGACGATGGTGATGTTGGCGTCGGCCTGGATGTCGGCGGCGGTGACAACGCCGGTCTTGGTGGCCTTGATCTGGAGGGTGATGGGCTCGCGCTTGGTGGAGACGATCAGGATCTTCTTCAGGTTGAGGACGATGTCGGTGACATCCTCGACGACGTTGTCGATCGACTGGAACTCGTGGTTCACGCCGTCGATCTTGATGGACGAGATGGCGGCGCCCTCAATGGAGCTGAGCAGCACGCGACGCAGGGAGTTGCCGATGGTGTGGCCGTAACCGGCCTCGAAGGGCTCGGCGATGAACTTGGCGTAGGTCGGGCTGGAGCCTTCCTCGACTTTGGTGAGCTTGGAGGGGAGTTCGAACTTTCCGAGACGTTTGGGCATGGCGATGAACTCTGAGTTGAGCGTTGAGGTTAGAAAAGGGTTGGAAGGTGGCTTAGAAGCGCGAGTAGAACTCGACGATGAGCTGCTCGTTGACGTTCTGTTCCATCTCGTCGCGCGTGGGCAGGCGGTTGGCGACGGCCTTGAAGGCCTCGGCGTTCAGCGTGAGCCAGCCCGGGACGTTGCGAATGCGGTTCTCCTCGAGGTTGCGCGTGGCAAACTGGCGGGAGGCCGGGGCGTTCTTGACCTCGATCTCGTCGCCGGGCTGCACGCTGTAGCTCGCGATGTCGACCTTGTGGCCGTTGACGCGGATGTGCCCGTGGTTGACGAACTGGCGGGCGGCAGCGCGGCTCTTGGCGAAGCCGAGGAGGTAGACGGTGCTGTCGAGGCGCGTCTCCAGGAGTTGGAGGAAGCGCTCGCCGGTGACGCCGCGTTCCTTCTTCGCGATCTCGAAAGTGCGGCGGAACTGACGCTCAAGCAGACCGTAGGTGTAACGGAGCTTCTGCTTTTCGTTCAGGCCGACGGCGTATTCGGAGACCTTGCGCTTGAGCTTCGCGCCGTGCTGGCCGGCGGGATAGGCGCGGCGCTCAAAGGCCTTGCCCGAGCCAAGGATGAGTTGGCCGAAGCGGCGGCTGATGCGGGTAGTGGGACCGGTGTAACGAGCCATTGTAGTAAAGGGAGGAGGGTTGGGAAATTAGACGCGGCGGCGTTTGCGCGGGCGGCAGCCGTTGTGCGGGATGGGGGTGACGTCCACGATCGACGTGATCTCAAGGCCGATGGCCTGGAGGGCGCGGATGGCGGAATCGCGGCCGAGGCCGGGACCAGAGACGCGGATGACGACGTCCTTGAGGCCGTGCGACATGGCGTTGCGGGCGGCATCCTGCGCGACGACCTGGGCGGCGTAGGCGGTGGACTTACGCGAGCCGCGGAAGTTGCACTTGCCGGCGCTGGACCAGGCGATGACCTGGCCCTTGTGGTCGGTGATGGAGACAATCGTGTTATTGAAGGAGGCGAGGACGTTGACGAAACCGGAGGTGACGTTCTTCGAACCCTTGGCCTTGCGGACCTTGATGGTGCCGAGCTCTTCCTTGAGGAGGTCCTCAGCGGTGGGCTGTTTGGCGACGCCACCGATCATCTCGACAGGCTTGTCGGACGGCGCGGAAGCCTTCGGGGCGGTTTCACCGGCGGCGCCGGGGGCGGACCCCTCGGCGGCAGCCGCAGCAGCGGCAGCAGCCTTGAGGCCTTTGGCCTTCTTCTCGGCCGGCGTAGCGGCGGCGGCAGCGTCGGGCGCGCCGTCAGCGGCGGCAACCTTCGCGGGTTTCTCTTTCTTGGGAGCGGACTTTTCTTCGGCCATGATCGTAAGGGATTAAACTTCCTTGGCTTTGGTGACGCCAACGGTCTTGCGCGGGCCCTTGCGGGTACGGGCGTTGGTACTGGTGCGCTGACCGCGGACCGGGAGGCTGCGGCGGTGGCGGATGCCCCGGTAGCAGTTGATGGCCTGGAGGCGCTTGAGATTGCCCGCGATGTCGCGGCGGAGGTCACCCTCGAGCACCCATTTGTGCTCGGTGATGATGTTGAGGATCTTGTTCAGCTGCTCCTCGGTGAGGTCAGCCGCCCGCATGTCGGGGTTGAGGCCGGCCTCCTTGACGAGGAGATCGGCCCGCGTGGGGCCGATGCCGTTGATGTAACGGAGGGAGTACGCGACTTTCTTTTTCGCGGGGATTTCTACACCGAGGAGACGTGGCATGGGATTTTGAGTTGTGAGTTAAAGTTTAAAGGAAAGGGAACTGGCTGAATCTTAGGGCGAGCGGCGCGGGAGCGTGAGAATCTCGGGACCGGTTTCCGTCGTGAGCACGGTATGCTCAAAATGGGCGGAAGGTGAACCGTCGGAAGTAACGACCGTCCAGCCGTCGGCGAGCGTCTTGATCCGGTGACCGCCGACGTTGACCATCGGTTCGATCGCGAGGGTCATGCCGGGCTTGATCTTTTCCCCGGTGCCCTTGCGGCCGAAGTTGGGAATTTCCGGTGGCTCGTGCATTTTGACCCCCACCCCGTGCCCGACCATTTCGCGCACCACGCTGAAACCGTGGGACTCGACGTAGGCCTGGATCGTGGCGGAGATGTCGCCGATACGATTGCCGACCACCGCCTGGCGGATGCCGAGATCCAAGGCGTCACGGGTGACGTCGAGGAGTTCGGTGAGGCGCGGGGTAATCCGGCCGACGGGGACCGTGACGGCGTTGTCGCCGATGTAACCGTTGTAGGTCACGGTGACGTCGAGCGAAACGATGTCGCCGTCGCGCAAAACGCGGCGGATGGACGGGATGCCGTGGACGACTTCCTCGTTGACCGAGATGCAGGTGTGCGCCGGGTAGCGGCGGGAACCGATCTGGTAACCGTAATCGGAACTGCGGGCTCCATGGCTCGCGATCAGATCGCGGCCAGCTTCTTCCAAGTCTTGCGTCGTGAGGCCGGGCCGGACCAGTTGCTTGAGGGAATCAAGCACCATGGCGGCGACAGCACACGCCTCGCGCATGCGGGCGATCCCATCCTTGTTTTTGAGGGGAATGCTCATGTAGCGGGGCCGCCGGCCTCCAGAAGGAGACCGAGCGTGCGATAGTGTGAGACGACAGGCCCGGGGGAGCCGGGGCCGGCGAGTGCGGCGCTGAGCGCTTCATCACGGGCATCGAGCCATTCGTCGAACACTTTGGCTTGGAGCAGCGTAGCCGGGAAGTCCACGAGGACAAAACCCGCATCAGGTTTGCGCGCGAAGAACCAGCGGCGCAGGCGCGCCAGCGTGGTCGCTTCATCCGATCCGGCAGGGCCGGGTCGGCGCGAAATCTCCGACCGCATCAGAGTGGCGGGAGAGACGTGCTCAAGATTCAAAGAACGCACCTGGTTCATCAGGTTTTCGGAACGAAAATCGGGTGAACCGAGGAGAAGGAGTTTGGTTTTGGCGGGAGGGCCGAAACGCGAAAAGAGGTCGTTGATGCCTGCCATCGAGGCCAGAGTAAAGAACTAAAGCGCCCAGTGGCGGACAACCCAGGAGATGATCCCAATCAGGGCGATCGCGCCGAGCGCAAGCCACAGGGTACCAACGGTTTTCATATCAGCCGCCTCGCCCAAGGCGCCGGCGACATTCGGGTTGCGGGCGCGGATCCGGCCCTTTTTCAGAAAGCCGTCATAGTGGCGCTGGAGCAGGAAGGTTTCGACCTGCCGCATGGTGTCCAGGATGACGCCGACGGTAATCAGCATGCCCGTGCCGCCAAAGAAGATGGAGATGCGCTGCGGAACGTGCAGCCAGTTGAGCATCAGGTCGGGCATCACGGCGATGACCGTGAGGAAGACGGCGCCCGCGAGGGTCAGGCGGGTCATGATGAAATCGAGGAACTGCGCGGTCGGCTCGCCGGGGCGGACGCCGGGGACATAGCCGCCGTACTTCTTGAGGTCATCCGCGATCTGGATCGGCTTGAACATGACGGACACCCAGAAATAGCTGAAGAACAGGATCAGCATCGTGTAGAGCACGTAGTAGATCGCGTGCCCGCGGAGGAAATCCTGGGAGACGTCGCGGAAGAACTTGATATCCCAGGCCGAGCCCGCCCACGAGAAGATCGTCTGCGGGAACAGCATGATCGAGCTGGCGAAGATGACGGGCATGACGCCGGAGTAGTTCACCTTCAGCGGCAGGAAGGAACTCTGGCCGCCCATGACCTTGTTGCCGACGACGCGCTTGGCGTACTGGACGGGGATTTTGCGCTGCCCCTGCACGACCATGATGATGCCCATGGTGACGGCGAAGAAGAGCGCGATCATGATGACCGCCTGCGGCAGGCCGAGGCTCGCGCCGGTGCCGACGGGGCGGAAGAACATCTGGTAGGTCTGCTGGGCGGCGCCAGGCAGGTCGGCGAGGATGCCGACGGTGATCAGCAGGGAGACGCCGTTGCCGATGCCCCGCTGGGTGATCTGCTCGCCGAGCCACATGAGCAGCATCGTGCCGGCGGTCATGAAGATGACCGAGGTGACGAGGAAATACATCTTCCCGGCGAGCACGATGTGGCCGTAGGTGTTGATGTCGTAGCCCGGGAACATCCGGTCGGGATGCTCGAGGGAAAGGATGAGCATGGTACCCTGGATGAGGCAGAGGGCGACCGTGGCGTAACGCGTGTACTGCGTGAGCTTCTGGCGACCGACATCACCCTCTTGCTGCAGGCGACTGAGCCCGGGGACGACCGCGGTCATGAGCTGGAAGATGATCGAGGCACTGATGTACGGCATGATGCCGAGCGCGCCGACGGCGCCCTTCAGGAGTGCGCCGCCCGTGAACATGTTGTAGATGCCGACGAGGGCACCGCCGCCGCCTGCGGTCTGGTCCTCAAAAAACTTCTGCAACGGATGCGGGTCGATGCCGGGCAGCACGATGTGTGCGGCGACCCGGGCCACGAAGAGCAGCGCCAGCGTGTAGAGGATCCGCGAGCGCAGCTCGGGGATCTTCATCGAGTTCGTGAAAGCGGAAATCATCGGGGAAATTTCGATTTTCGATTTGCGATTTTCGATTTCAGTGACTTCGAAGCCGGACCGGCGAGGTTCGTGAATCGAAATTCAAAATTCGAAAATTGAAAATGAGTTAGCCGACGATGGCCTGGCCGCCGGCCTTCTCAATCTTGGCCTTGGCCGATTCCGAGAATTTCGCCGCGGTGACCTTGAGCGCGCGGCTGATTTCGCCGTCACCAAGGATCTTGACCGACTTCTCGCCGCCGCGGATCAGGCCGCTGGAAGCGAGGATCCCGGCGTTGACCTCGGTGACCTTGGCGTCGAGGGACGCGAGGTCGCCGACGTTGAGGATCGCGATCTCGGTGCGGTGGTTGTAATTGTTGAAGCCGCGGTGCGGGAGCTTGCGGTAGAGGGGCATCTGGCCGCCTTCGAAGCCCGGGCGGATGCTGCTGCCGGAGCGCGCGCTCTGGCCCTTGCCGCCGCGACCGGAGGTCTTGCCGTGGCCGCCGCCTTCGCCGCAGCCGACGCGCTTCTTGCGGTGGATCGCACCGGCGACGTTCTTGAGTTCGTGAAGTTTCATGATGGTTCCTGGGAGGGGGGCGCCCCACTCCGCGATTGTTGCGCGGGGCGGGACTCGGATGGTTTACTTAGAGTTTGTCGGTGTCGGTGCCGGTCGTGCGCATCGAGGTGATGTCGGCGGCCATACGGAGCTGGAGCAGGCCGTTGAGCGTGGCGTGCACGACAGCGATGTGGTTGCTGGAACCCATCGACTTCGTGAGCACGTTCTTGACGCCGGCAGCCTCGAGGACGGCGCGGACGGCGCCACCGGCGATGAGGCCGGTGCCGGTCGTGGCGGGACGGAGGAGGACCTTGCCGCCATCGTATTCGCCGAAGACCTCGTGGGGAATGGTGTCACCCTTGAGCTTGACGCTCACGAGCTTCTTGTGGGCGTTGGCGGTGCCCTTCTTGATGGCGTCGGGGACCTCGTTGGCCTTGCCGTAACCGATGCCGACCTTGCCCTTGCCGTCGCCGACAACGGCGAGGGCGGAAAAGCTAAAGCGGCGGCCGCCCTTGACGACCTTGGCGCAGCGGTTGATGAAGACGACCTTTTCAATCATCGTCGGGCCGTCGCCCTGGTCCTTGTTGTCGCGGTTGTTGCGGTTGCGATCATCGCGGCGGAAGCCGCCGCCATCACGGCGGGGGCCGCGGTTGCCACCGGGGCCGCCAGGGCCACGGTTCTCACGCGCGGGCGCGGGGGCAGACGTGGGCGCAGCAGCGGCGGGAGCGGGCTTGGCGGACTCGGGAGCGGAGGGAGATTCGGTACTCATGGGCATGGATTAGAACAGGAGGCCGCCTTCGCGCGCGGCGTCGGCGAACACTTTGACTTTACCGTGATAAAGGGCGCCGTTGCGGTCGAACACGACCGAGGCGATGCCCGCGGCCTTCGCCATGGCGGCGAAAGCAACACCGAGGGCCTTGGCCCCGGCAAGATTGGCGGCGAGCTTCTGCTTGCGCAGCTCGGGCGCGAGGGTGCCGAGAAACACGAGCGTCACGCCCTTGTCGTCGTCGACCGCCTGCGCGTAGATGTGCTTCGTGGAGAAGCGCACGGTGAGGCGCGGCCGGAGGGCGGTGCCGTTGACCTTCTTGCGGATTCTCCAACGACGTTTCTGAAGGAGACTGGCTTTGCGAATGGTATTCATGGGGGGCCTTAGGCGACGGTCTTGCCTTCTTTGCGGCGGACGCGCTCGCCGACGATGCGGACGCCTTTGCCCTTGTAGGGCTCGGGCGGATAGTAGCTGCGGATTTCCGCGGTGACGGCGCCGACAAGCTGCTTGTCCGCGCCCTCGACCTTGACCTTGGTCTGGTCGGTGACGGTGAGTTTGATGCCCGCGGGGATCTCCATCAGGATGGGGTGCGAGTAGCCGAGGGCGAGGTCGAGCGACGTGCCCTTGAGGTTGGCCTTGAAACCGACGCCCTGGATTTCGAGTTCCTTGACGTAGCCCTCGGTCACGCCCTTGACCATGCCGGCGACGATCGAGCGCGCGGTGCCGTACATGGCATTCGCGAAGCGCGTGTCCTCAGCGGGGGCGAAGGTGACCTTGTTGTCGGCCACGGTGATTTGGACGGCGGAGGCGAAAGTCTTCTGGACCTTGCCCTTGGGACCCTCGACGTGGACGGTGCCGTTGGTGACGGTGACCTTGACCTTGTCGGGGATAAGAACGGGTTGTTTGCCAATACGGCTCATGGTGCGCGGCGGGTTACCAAACGTTGCAAAGCAGTTCACCACCGGCCTTGGAGCGGCGGCAGTCTTGATCCTTGAGCAGGCCCTTCGAGGTCGAGAGGATGCTGATGCCGAGGCCATTCAGCACGCGCGGGATCTCGGTGTAGCCGTAATAGAGACGGCGGCCGGGCGTGGAGACGCGGACGACGCCGGTGATGGCGGGCGCGCCGGCGACGTACTTCATCGTGACGACGAGGGTCTTGTGGCCCTGCGCGTCAACGCTGTCCTTGTGGCCGGCGACGTAACCCTCGGTGGTGAGGATGGCGGCGATGGACTCGCGGATTTTGGAGTGCGGGGAGGAGCACTCGGCAAGGCCGGCCTTCGACGCATTGCGGAGGCGGGTCAGAAAATCACTGATCGGATCGGTCATGGTGGATGTGGGTTGGGCAGTGACGGCGGGTCATATCCGACTCCCGCCGCCGGTTGAAAAATTTACCAGGAGGACTTGGTGACGCCGGGAATCTTGCCGGACAGGGCGAGTTCGCGGAAGGTGATGCGGGACACGCCGAACTTGCCGATGTAGGCGCGCGGGCGGCCGCTCAGGGAGCAGCGGTTGCGGATGCGGACCTTGGAGGAATCCTTCGGGAGCTTCGCGAGCTTCTTCTGCGCGGCGAAGAACTCGACGTCATTGGTCGCCGGGTTGGCGAGGATCGCCTTCAGCTCGGCGCGCTTGGGCGCGAACTTGGCGACGAGGCGGATGCGCTTCTTGTTGCGTTCGATGGCGGAGGTTTTCGGCATGGCGCGGGAAAGGTTAGGCGGCGGTGGGTTTCTGGGGGGCGGACTCGGTGCGGCGGAAGGGCATGCCGAGCAGGCGAAGCAGCTCGCGGCCCTCGTCGTCGGAGCCGGCCGTGGTGACAATGGTGATGTCGAGGCCCATGGTCTTCTTGACGTTTTCCACGGTGATCTCGGGGAAGATGGTGAAGTCGGTGATGCCGATGTTGTAGTTGCCCTGACCGTCGAGCTTGGGCGACGTGCCGCGGAAGTCGCGGATGGTCGGGAGCGCGACCGCAAGCAGGCGGTAGAGGAACTCCCACATCGCGTTGCCGCGGAGGGTGACGTGGCAGCCGACGACCTGGTTGGGCTTCAGCTTGAAATTGGCGATGGCCTTGCGGGAACGCGCGAGCACGGGCTTCTGGCCGGCGATCGTGGTCATGTCGCGCTGGACGTCGGCGATCTGGTTCTTGTCGGCGTCGGCATCGATGCCGGTGTTCAGGTTGATCTTGGTGATCTTCGGGACCTGGTGCTTGTTTTTATAGCCGCGGCTCTTCACGAGTTCAGGGGCAACCTGCTCGGTGTAGAGTTTTTTGAGAGTGGGAACGTAGCTCATGGCGAGGAAAGTATGGGTGGAAAAGGGTCAGTAACGCAGGGGCGCCGGCGGTTTGGCAAGCGCAATGGCGGATCAGGCAGTGGCGGCCACCGCCGTGGGCTTCTTGCGTTTGCTGGCGTCGAAGGCCGCCTGCAGCATGAGGTTGGAGATGTGCACGGAACCCTCGCGCTCGGCGATGGTGCCCTGCGGATGCTCCTGTGACTTCTTGAGGTGGCGCTTGATCATGGCGACGCCCTCGATGCGGGCGCGCTGCTTGGCGGCCAGGATCTCGAGAATCTTGCCTGTCTTGCCCTTGTGGGAACCGGCGATGACGACGACGACGTCGCCGCGTTTGACGTGAAATTTCGTGGCCATGTTAGAGAACCTCCGGAGCGAGCGAGATGATCTTCATGAAATTCTTGGCGCGCAGCTCGCGGGCGACGGGACCGAAGATGCGCGTACCGCGCGGGTTGTTGGTGGCGTCGATCAGGACGATCGCGTTGCTGTCAAAGCGCAGGTAGCTGCCATCGGCGCGGCGAACCGCGGCCTTGGTGCGGACGACGACGGCCTTGGCGACCTCGCCCTTCTTCACGGTGGCCTCGGTCGAGCTTTGCTTGATGTGGACGGTGATGATGTCGCCCACGCCGGCCGTGTCCGTGATCTGGCCCTTACGGCTGATCATGGCGGCCCGGCGGGCACCGGTGTTGTCGGCGACTTCGAGAATGGAACGCAGTTGAATCATGGCGGAACTCCGGTGGAGAAAAGGTTGGGGAAAGGCGCTCAGGCCTTGGTGATCTTGGTGGGAACGGTCGCGGCGACATCCTTTTCGGAAATCGCGACGCCGATGTCGGCCACGGCGGCGTGGACGACGGAAATGACGCGCCAGCGCTTGAGGCGGCTGAGCGGGCGGGTCTCCATGACCTCGACCTTGTCGCCGACCTTGGTCTCGTTCTTCTCGTCATGCACGTGGAGCACGGTCTGACGGTTAACGACCTTGTGGTAGAGCGGGTGCGGGGTCTTGTAGGCGATGGTGACCTTGACGGACTTGTCGCCGGAGCGACTCGTGACGAAGCCGATCTGGGTTTTGCGCGAATTGCGCGAGCCGGGAGTGACGGAGGACATGGCGGTAAGTGGGTTCAGGCGGACGCTCAGGCGGCGACGGCCGCGCGTTTCTTTTCGTTGAGGATGGTTTCGAGGCGGGCGACGTCCTTGCGCAGGGTGCGCAGTTCATGAGTCTTCTCGACCTGGCCGGTCTGGCGGCGCATGCGGAGCTGGAGGAACTGCTCGCGGACCTCGCGGAGCTTGGTGGTGATCTCAGCCGGGGCGAGATCGCGGATTTCTTTGGAAGTCATGACGGGACGGGATGGAAGTTAAGCGGCCTTAGGCCTCAGGAAGCGGCGCCATCGCGGACGATGAAGCGGCAGTGGAAAGGCAGTTTCGCGTCGGCGAGGCGGAAGGCCTCCTTGGCGACGGTGGTGGGAATGCCAGAGAGCTCGAAGAGGACGGCGCCGGGCTTGATGACGGCGACATAGAACTCGACCGGGCCCTTGCCCTGGCCCATACGGGTCTCGGCGGGCTTCTTGGTGACGGGCTTGTGCGGGAACACGCGGATCCAGAGCTTCCCCTTGCGCTTGAGGTGGCGCGAGATGGTGACGCGCGCGGCCTCGATCTGCTGGCCGGTCATGGGGCCACGGGTGAGCGACTGCAGGCCGTATTCGCCGAAGGCGAGCGTGTTGCCGCGCTTGGCATTGCCGGCGCGGGAGCCTTTTTGCGATTTGCGGTATTTGGTGCGGGCGGGAGCGAGAGCCATGGGAGAATTCTCCTAAATTGCGATATGCGACGGGGGCGCGGATCAGTTGTTGTCGGATTCTTTTTTGCAGATCCAGCACTTGACGCCGATCTTGCCGTAGACGGTGCGGGCCTCGAAGAAGCCGTAATCGATGTTCTCGCGCAGGGTGTGCAGCGGGACGCGGCCCTTGCGCTGCCACTCGCGGCGGGCGATGTCGGTGCCGCCGAGGCGGCCCGAGCATTGGATACGAATGCCCTCGGCGCCGAGCGTCATGGCCATTTCCACGGCCTTCTTCATGGCGCGGCGGAAGGCGATGCGGCGTTCCAGCTGGAGCGCGACGTTCTCGGCGACAAGCTGCGCCTCGATCTCGGGCTTCTTCACTTCCTGGATGTCGAGGAGGATCTCCTTGCCGGTGAGCTTCGCGAGCTCGTCCTTGATCTTCTCGATCTCCTGGCCCTTGCGGCCGATGACGATGCCGGGGCGGGCGGTGTAGATCTTGACGCGGACGCGGTTAGACGCGCGCTCGATGAAGATGCGCGGCACGGACGCCTGCTTGAGCTTCTCCATCAGCTTCTCACGGATCACCTGATCCTCGAGGAGGAGCTTGGGGAAGTCTTTCTTCTTCGCAAACCAGCGCGACTGCCAGTTGCGACGGACGGCGAGACGGAAGCCGGTGGGATTGGTCTTTTGGCCCATGGTAAAGATTAGTTGGAGTTGCCGTCGGAGAGGACGATGCGGATGTGGGACATTTTCTTACGGCGGGGCATCGCGGTGCCGCGGGCACCGGCCTTGAACCGCTTGAGGACGGGGCCGTTCTCGATGATGGCAAACTTCACGATCAGGCTGTCGGCCGAGAGGTTGTTGTTGTTCTCGGCATTCGCGATGGCGCTCTTGAGCGTTTTGGCGATGAGACGGGCGGACTTGCGGGGGATGAGACCCAGATAGTCGACCGCATCCGGGGCCTTGCGTCCGGTAATGGTGTTGGCCACTTCGCGCATTTTCTTGGGAGACATGCGCGCGTAGCGAGTGAGAGCTTGGACTTCCATGATGGTTTAGATTCCGGTTAAGGCGGCAGCAGCACACGAGGCGCCCTGCCCTTTGGGGTTCGATATGGGTGTGGTTAAAGGCGGTTTAGATTTCCTTGCGCGTCATGCCGCCGTGCGACTTGAAGATGCGCGTCGGGGAGAACTCGCCGAGCTTGTGGCCGACCATGTTCTCGGTGACGTAGACGGCGATGAAGACCTTGCCGTTGTGCACGCTGAACGTGTGGCCGATGAAATCGGGGGTGATGGTCGAGCGACGCGACCAGGTCTGGATGGGCTTTTTGGCGCCGGCCTTGGTGGCCTTCTCGATTTTCTCGAGCAGGTGGTAGTCGACGAAGAAGCCTTTTTTGATGGAACGTGCCATGGTGCGAAAGGGGCGGGGTTACTTCTTGCCGCGGGGTTTGCGGCCGTTGTGGTGGACGATGATCATGCTGTTCGAGAGCTTCGAGCGGCGGCGGGTGACGTAGCCCTTGGCGAGCTGACCCCACGGCGACACGAGGTGCTGGCGACCGCCACCACCCTTGGACTTGCCCTGACCGCCACCGTTGGGGTGGTCGACGGGGTTCATGGCGACGCCGCGGACGGTCGGGCGGACGCCGAGCCAGCGGCGGCGGCCGGCCTTGCCGAGCGACTGCTTGTTGTGGTCGCCGTTGCCGATGGAGCCGATGGTGGCGCGGCAATTCGGATGCACCAGGCGGAGTTCGCCGGAGGGCATCTTGAGCTGGGCCTGGCCGTTCTCGACGGCGATCAACTCGGCGCTAGTGCCGGCGCCGCGGGCGATCTGGGCGCCACGGCCGGGGACGAGCTCAACCGCGTGCACGAGCGTGGACGGCGGGATGAGCGCGAGCGGGAAGTTGTTGCCGACAAGGAAATCGTTCGTCGTCGCCTTGTTGGAGGTGACGATGGTGGCGCCGACCGCCAGACCCTCGGGAGCGAGGATGTAGCGCTTCTCGCCCGTCGCGTACGCGAGGAGGGCGATGTTGGCCGAACGGTTCGGGTCGTACTCGATCGCGTGGACGCGGGCGGGCAGGTCGAGGAGGTCGCGCTTGAAGTCGATGATGCGGTACAGCTGCTTGTGACCGCCGCCGCGATGGCGGGAGGTGACGCGGCCGTAGACGTTGCGGCCGCCGGTCTTGTGCTTAGACTCGGTGAGGGCCTTCTGGGGACGCTCCTTCGAGAGCCCCTTCTCCATGTTGAGGGAGGTGAAGCGGCCGGAAGGCGTGAGCGGGCGAAATGAATGGATGGGCATGGTGGAGGTCTCCGGGGTGCGGCTTAGACGAGCTCGATCTTGTCACCGGCCTTGAGGGTCACGATCGCCTTCTTGAAGTCGGAGGTCATGCTCGGGCGGCCGGCGCGGCTCTTCTTGTTCTTGCCGGGATAGTTTTGGACGTTCACGCGGCGGACCGTGACCTTGAAGGTCTTTTCGACGGCTTCGGCGATGGCGTGCTTGTTGGCGTAGCGGAACACCTCAAAGGTGTACTGGCCCAGCTCGGAGCTGAGCTTGCTGGACTTCTCGGAGAGAAGCATCTGTTTGAGAACCTTGTGGGCATTCATCAGTTTTTACCTCCGGTGACGCGGGCGATGATCGCCTCGATGGCCTTCGTGCTGACGATGATTTTCTTGTACTGCGCGAGGTCGAGGGTGTTGAGCTTCGAGGCCTCCTGGAGGGAGACGCGCTCGATGTTGCGGGAAGCGCGGCTGGCCTCGGCGGCGAACGGGGCGTCAACCAGGAGCACGCGGCCCTTGGGCGCGATGCGGGTGACGACTTGGTTCATGGCCTTGGTCTTGCCGGTCGTGGCGACGAAGGCCTCGATGACGGCGATTTCACCGGCGACGGCGCGGTCGAAGAGGGCGCGGCTGAAGGCGAGGTCCTTCACCTTGCCATTGATCTTCTTGGAGTAGTCGCGCGGCTTCGGGCCGAACACGACGCCACCCCCACCCCACAAGGGCGAGCGGATGGAGCCGGCGCGGGCGCGGCCGGTACCCTTCTGGCGCCACGGCTTCTTGCCACCGCCGCGGACTTCGCCGCGGGTCTTGGTGGAATGCGTGCCCTGGCGGTTGTTGGCGTTGATGGCGACGATGACTTCCTTCACGGCCTGGAGGCCCTTGTCGCCCTCGAACACGGGCAGACCGGCGAAATCCTTTTCGCTGCTGGTCGTCCCATCGGAATTAAAAACGGTAAGTTTCATGGCTGGATATCTCCGGGTTAGGCTTTGACGACCCTGGGTTGACCCTTGATGGCCGAGCGGACGATGACATCGTCACCGTTCGCGCCGGGGATCGCACCCTTGATCAGGATAAGGTTTTTCTCGGCGAGGATCTTGACCACGCGAAGGTTTTGCACGGTGCGGGCGTCGGTGCCCATGTGGCCGGGCATGCGCTGGTTCTTCCACACGCGACCGGGGGTCTGGCGCATGCCGACCGAGCCGATGCGGCGGTGGAACATAGAGCCGTGCGCGGCGGGACCGCCGGCGACACGAAAGCGTTTCACCACACCCTGGAAGCCCTTGCCCTTGGTGACGCCGATGACGTCCACAAGCTGGCCTTCCGTGAAGGCGGCGACGGTGACGATATCACCGACTTTGAGCGTGGACGCGGCGGTGAGGCGGACTTCGCTGAGCACGCGGGGCGTGTCGGTGAGACCGGCCTTGGCGGCGTGCTGCTGCTCGGCCTTGGAGGTGTTCTTGGGCTTCTTTTTGGAGAAGCCGATCTGGACGGCGTGGTAGCCGTCAGTTTCCGTGGTCTTGATTTGGACGACCGCACAGGGGCCGGCCTCGACCACGGTGACCGGGATCAGACAGTTTGCACTGTCGTAGACCTGGGTCATCCCGATTTTTTTGCCTAGAAGCGATGAGATCATGGGCTAAGTGGTAGGTGGAAGTGTTTCCGTTTAACGACCTACATTAGACGAAACCTGGCGGTCCCGCGGAGCGGGACACAGGCAACTGCTAACGTTGTAAGTTAAGAAATTTAGACGTTGATGGTGATGTCGACGCCGGACGGGAGGTTGAGTTTCTTGAGTTCGTCCACCGTCTGGGCGGTGGGCTCGATAATGTCGATGAGGCGCTTGTGGGTACGCGTCTCGAACTGCTCCATCGACTTCTTGTCGACGTGCGGCGAACGGTTGACAGAAAGTTTCTCGATCCGCGTGGGCAGCGGGATCGGGCCGGAGACGCGGGCGCCGGAGCGCTTGGCGGTCTCGACGATCTCGAGGGCGGACTGATCGATGACGCGATAGTCGTAGCCCTGGAGTTTGATGCGGATGCGTTGACCTTTCATGGGGACAAAGAACGAGGGTTAGGTACGGGCCGGGGCCTTGGAGGAGGACTCGACAATCTTGGCGAGCAGTGAATTCGGGACCTGCTCGAAATGGGACGGGGTGATCGAGGCGCTGGCGCGGCCCTTCGAGAGCGAGCGGATGTCGGTGACGTAGCCGAACAGCATCTCGAGCGGGACGGTGGCGGTGATGATGCACGCGCCGGACTTGTTTTCCATGGCGCTGATGCTGCCGCGGCGGCGGTTGATGTCGCCGACGAGGTCGCCCTGGTAATCCTCGGGCGTGGTGACCTCGACGCCCATGATGGGCTCGAGCAGGATCGGGTTGGCCTTCTTCATCGCTTCCTTGAAGGCGAAGATACCGGCCATCTTGAACGCGAGTTCGGACGAGTCGACCTCGTGGAACGAACCGTCGACGATCTTAACGATGACGTCGACGACCGGGTGACCGGCGACGGTGCCGTTGTTGCAGGCCTCCATGAGACCAGCGATGGAGGGCTTGATAAATTCCTTCGGGATCGAGCCACCGACGATCTCGTCGAGGATCTCGATTCCTTTGCCTTTTTCGTTCGGCTCGAGCGTGATGCAGACGTGGCCGTACTGGCCCTTGCCACCCGACTGGCGGATGAACTTGCCCTCGGCCTCGGCGGCCTTGGTGACGGTCTCGCGGTAGGCGATCTGCGGTTTGCCGGAGGTGGCCTCAACCTTGAACTCGCGCTTCATGCGGTCGCGGATGATGTCGAGGTGGAGCTCGCCCATGCCGGAAAGAATCGTCTGGCCGCTGTCGGGATCGGTCGAAACGCGCAGGGTCGGATCCTCCGCCACGAGGCGCTGGAGCGCGGTGCCCATTTTTTCCTGGTCGGCCTTCGTGTTCGGCTCGATGGACATCGAGATGACGGGCTCGGGGAAGGACGGCGGCTCGAGACGGATGTCGAAATCCTCGTCGCACAGCGTGTCACCGGTGATGACGTCCTTGACGCCGACCAGTGCGCAAATGTCGCCCGAGTAGGCGGTGTCGATTTCCTCGCGGTCCATCGCGCGCATCAACACGAGACGGGAAACGCGCTCGCTGCGGCGGGTGCGCGGGTTGTACAGCGACATGCCCTTGGGGAGCTTGCCGGTGTAGACGCGGAAGAAAACAATTTTGCCGACGAACGGGTCGTTCCAGAGCTTGAACGCGAGGCCGGCCATCTTGGCCTTGTCGTCGACGATGGCCTCGACTTCCTTGCCGTCCGAGTCCTGCCCTTTCATGGGCGGCACATCGATCGGGTTCGGCAGGTAATTCACGACGCAGTCGAGGAGGCGCTGGACACCTTTCTTCTTGAACGCGGAGCCGGGAATCACGCCGGTGAAGTTGAGCGAGATCGTCGCCTTGCGCACGCCGAGCATCAGCTCTTCGACCGAGATCGGGGCACCGGAAAGATACTTGTCGGCGATGACGTCGTCGAAATCACAGACGGCCTCAATCAGCTTCTCGCGGTATTCCTTGGCCTGGGCGGCCATATTTTCCGGGATCGGCATCGTGACCGGGTTCATGCCGAGCACATCCTTCGGATCTTCGTCGAAGCTATATGCCACGTTCTGCACGAGGTCGATCAGGCCGGAGAAGCCCTCTTCCTTGCCGATCGGGAGGAAAATCGCGTGGGCGTTAGCCTTGAGCTTGTTACGGATGTCGTCGATGCAGTGAAAGAAATTCGCGCCGACCCGGTCCATCTTGTTGATGAACGCAATGCGCGGGACGTTATACTTGTTGGCCTGGCGCCAGACGGTCTCGGACTGGGGCTGCACGCCGGCGACGGCGTCAAACACGGCGACGGCGCCGTCGAGCACGCGGAGGGAGCGCTCGACCTCGGCGGTGAAGTCCACGTGGCCGGGGGTGTCGATGATGTTGATGCGCTGCTTGATGCCCTTCCAAGGGCCCCAGGAGGCGTTCCAGGCGCAGGAAATGGCGGCGGCGGTGATCGTGATGCCGCGCTCGCGCTCCTGTTCCATCCAGTCGGTCACCGTGGTGCCCTCGTGGACCTCGCCCATCTTGTGGACGGCACCGGAATAGAAAAGAATGCGCTCGGTGGTCGTCGTCTTGCCGGCGTCGATATGCGCGGCGATGCCGATGTTACGCGTCCATTCCAGAGGAAACGGGCGGTCCTTGGCGTTGGCCGGGGAGACCTTGGCCTTGTCGGTGATGACGGAAATGATGGGAGCAGCGGACATGGGCACGATACGGCTAATTGCTGGATTACCAGCGGAGGTGGGCGAAGGCGCGATTGGCCTGGGCCATCTTGTGGGTGTCTTCCTTCTTCTTCACGACACTGCCCGTGTTGTTGTAGGCATCGACGATCTCGGCGGCGAGGGCGTCGCGCATCGGGATACCCTTGCGGGTCGTGGCGGCGGCGACGATCCAGCGGAGGGCGAGGCTCTCCTGGCGCTCGAAGGAAATTTCGATCGGGACCTGATAGGTGGCGCCACCGACGCGGCGGCTCTTCACCTCGAGGCGGGGACGGGCGTTCTCGAGCGCGCCGAGGAGGAGATCAACCGGATCACCCTTCTCGAGCTTCTCGGAGACTTTCTCGAAGGCACCGTACACGATGCGCTGGGCAAGGTTCTTCTTGCCGTCCTGCATGATGACATTGACCAAGTGCGCGACGAGCGGGCTCTTGTAACGGATATCCGGTGCGGCTTGACGTTTCTCAGCTCTGTGGCGGCGTGACATGGTGAGTGGTGGCTAGGAAAGAACGGTTGATTACTTGGCGGCCTTCGGGCGCTTGACGCCGTACTTGGAACGGCTGCGACGACGTTTCTCGACGCCGGTGGCGTCGAGGGTGCCGCGGACGATATGGTAACGCACGCCGGGGAGATCCTTCACGCGGCCACCGCGCACGAGCACGATCGAGTGCTCCTGGAGGTTGTGCCCCTCGTCGGGGATGTAGGAAATGACTTCATTGCCGTTGGTGAGACGGACCTTGGCGACCTTGCGGATGGCGGAGTTCGGCTTCTTCGGGGTGCGGGTCATGACCTGCACGCAGACACCGCGACGGAACGGGTTACCGTCCAGCGCCGGGGATTTCGACTTGATGCGCACCTTGCGGCGGCCTTTGCGCACGAGTTGGTTGATGGTCGGCATGTGAAATTTGTAGAGTGGAAATTAGGGAAAAGAGGAAAAAGCTACCAAGCCCCAAAAGCTCGGCAAGAACTTTCTGGCAAAAAGCAGCAGGTTTTCGCCAAACCCGGGATTTAGCCCCGGCTGGCGAGAAGAAAAACACTGTCCAGCCGTGAGGCCGGGAGCGCGTCAGAAGGAAAAAGGAGGGGCGAAACTCACGGCCACGGGCCGAAACTCAAGCGGAAACGCTGATTTATCCGGAAATCGTGCCCACGAGCGCTGATTCCCCGCCCGGGTCCTCCCCCACCCGGCAAAAAAAGAAGCCGCGGACCCCTTCCGGGATCCGCGGCTTCGGATAAGACGTGTGCGTGGCTTAGCTGGCCTCGGTGACCTTCTGGTCCTCGACCGGGAGGTCGGCGCCGAAGGGCAGCGTGATCTTGAGCCGCGAGTAGCTCGGCATGCCCGTGCCCGCCGGGATCATGTGGCCCATGATGACGTTTTCCTTGAAGCCCTTGAGCATATCCACCTTGCCGAGGGTCGATGCGTCGGTGAGGACGCGGGTCGTCTCCTGGAAGGAAGCGGCCGCGAGGAAGCTCTCGGTCTCGAGCGAAGCCTTCGTGATGCCAAGCAGGATCGGCTCGGCCTCGGCGGGTTTGCCGCCGGCCTCCTCGATGCGCTTGTTCTCAATCAGGAACGCCGAGCGGTCCACCTGCTCGCCCCAGAAGTTTTCCGTGTCACCCGGATCGGTGATACGAACCTTGCGGAGCATCTGGCGGATGATGATTTCGATGTGCTTGTCGTTAATCGTCACGCCTTGCAGACGGTAGACCTCCTGCACCTGCGAGATGAGGAAGTCGTAGAGCGCGGAAGGCCCGAGGATTTCGAGGATCTCGTGCGGGTCGGCGGCGCCTTCGGTCAGGTGCTGGCCTTTGTGCACAACGTCACCGGGCTGCACGATGATGTGCCGGCCGGTGGCGATCAGATGCTCTTCCTCCTGCTGGGTCTCCTCGTTCTTCACGACGAGCTTGCGCTTGCCGCGGACGGTGCCCTCGAAGCCGACGATGCCGTCGATGCGGGACATTTCAGCAGCTTCCTTCGGGCGGCGGGCTTCGAACAGCTCGGCCACGCGGGGGAGACCACCGGTGATGTCCTTGGTCTTCGACGCCTGGCGCGGCGTCTTGGCGAGCAGCGCGCCGGGGGCGATGGTATCGCCCTCGTTGACCGCGATCTGCGCGCCGACGGGGATGGAATAAGCCGCGAGCGGCTTGTTCTTCGCGTCGCGAATCTCGACCTGGGGATTGAGATCCTCCTTGTGCTCGATGACGACGGTGGCGATGCGGCCCGACGATTCGTCGAGTTCGCGCTTCACCGTGACACCGGGGATCATGTCCTTGAACACGATCGTGCCGCCCTTTTCGGAGAGCACGGGAATGTTGTACGGATCCCATTGCGCGAGGACGGCACCCTTCTCGATCTTCCCGCCGTCACCGACGTGCAGGAACGAGCCGACCACGATGTTGTACGTCTCGAGTTCCTTTTCGTCGGCGTCGATGATCTGGATCGTGCCGGTCTTGTTGAGGACGATGTTGGCCCCGTCGGCCGTTTCCACGAGGCGGAGGCCGCGGTATTTCACCTTGCCGGCCGCGCGGACACGGATCTCGGGGGTCTTGAAGCCGCCGGAGGCAACGCCACCGATGTGGAACGTGCGCATGGTCAGCTGCGTGCCGGGCTCGCCGATGGACTGGGCGGCGATGATGCCGACGGAGTCACCGATCTTCGCGACCTTGTTGGTCGCGGGATTGATGCCGTAGGACTTGCCGTCGATGCCGTTCTTGCTCGTCGAGGTGAGCGGCGACATGACCTTCACGCGCTCAATGCCGAGTTCGTCGATGCGGGCGGCCATTTCCTCGGTGATGAGCTCGCCGGAACCGACGAGAACCTCGGAGGGATTGATGGGACTCGTGACGTCGTCGCTGGAGAAGCGGCCGATGAGGCGTTCCTTGAGGCCGACGATTTCGTCGTCGCCCTCGAAGATGGCCTTCTTCCACACGCCGTCGCGGGCGCCGCAGTCGTCCTCGGCGATGATGACGTCCATCGCCACGTCGCAGAGCTTGCGGGTGAGATAGCCGGCGTCAGCGGTCTTGAGGGCGGTGTCGGCGAGACCCTTGCGGGCGCCGTGGGTGGAGATGAAGTACTCGAGCACCGTGAGGCCCTCGCGGAACGAGGACAGGATGGGGCGCTCGATGATTTCGCCGGAGGGCTTGGCCATGAGGCCGCGGGTGCCGCACAGCTGGCGGACCTGCTGCTTGTTACCGCGGGCGCCCGAGTCCATCATGATGTAGACCGGGTTCACCTCGGTCTTGCCCTCGTTGTTCTCGAGCTTGGCGAAGACTTCCTTGGCGATCTTGTCGGTGGCGCCGGTCCAGATATCGACGACCTTGTTGTAGCGCTCGCCGTCGGTGATGATGCCCTTGTTGAACTGGGCCTCGACCTCGGCGATCTTCTTGCGGGAGTCGCTGACGATTTCCTTCTTCGACTCGGGGATGATCATGTCATCGATGCCGATTGAGATACCCGCCTGCATGGCGGTCTGGAAGCCGAGCTCCTTCAGCTTGTCGAGGGTCTCGACGGTGATGACCTCGCCCGCGACCTTGTAGGTGTTGAGGATGAGGTCGCCGAGCTTGGCCTTCGGCACGGGGAAGTTCACGAAACCGAGCTCCTTCGGCCAGATTTGGTTGAAGATCACACGGCCGACGGTGGTGCGGAAGGTTTTCTTATCGCTCTTGCCGTAGACCGTCTCGCGACCGAAGTCCGGATTCGGGACATCGACCCAGTCATGCTTCTTCAGCGCGCCATCGGCGACAGCGAAGAGGACCTCGTGAAGGCCGCTGAGGACCGGCACGCGCTCGTGCTTCGTGGGCTTCTTGCGCGGCTCGATGGTGAGGTAGTACGCGCCGAGGACGATGTCCTGCGACGGCGTGAGGATGGGCTTGCCCGAGGACGGCGAGAAGATGTTCGACGTCGCCATCATGAGGAGCTTGCACTCCATGATCGCCTCAAGGGAGAGCGGCACGTGCACGGCCATCTGGTCGCCGTCGAAGTCCGCGTTGTAGGCGGTGCAGACGAGCGGGTGGACGCGAATGGCCTCGCCCTCGATGAGGACGGGCTCGAACGCCTGGATGGAGAGACGGTGGAGCGTCGGCGCGCGGTTGAGGAGCACCGGGTGGCCCTTGGTGACCTCCTCGAGGATGTCCCAGACTTCCGGCGACTTCTTCTCGATCATCTTGCGGGCACCGCGGACGGTGTGCACGAAGCCGAGTTCCTTGAGGCGACGGATGATGAACGGCTCGAAGAGGACGAGGGCCATCTTCTTCGGGAGGCCGCACTGGTGCAGCTTGAGCTCGGGACCGATGACGATGACGGAGCGGCCGGAGTAATCCACCCGCTTGCCGAGCAAGTTCTGGCGGAAGCGACCCTGCTTGCCCTTGAGCATGTCGGAGAGCGACTTCAGGGGGCGGTTGCCCGCGCCGGTGACCGGGCGGCCATGGCGGCCGTTGTCGAAGAGCGCGTCGACAGCTTCCTGGAGCATGCGCTTTTCGTTATGAATGATGACGTCGGGCGTCTTCAGCTGCATCAGGTTCTTCAACCGGTTGTTGCGGTTGATGACGCGGCGGTAGAGATCGTTGAGGTCGGAGGTCGCGAAGCGGCCGCCCTCAAGCGGGACGAGCGGGCGCAGGTCCGGCGGGATGACCGGCAGCACCTCGAGCACCATCCACTCGGGACGGGAGCGCGAGTGAATGAAGCCTTGGATGACCTTCAGGCGCTTCGAGAGCTTCTTCTTGATCTGCTTGGACTTGGTCGCGCGCATCTGCTCCTGGAGCTCGACAACGGTGGCTTCCATGTCGGTCTTCGTGAGCGCATCACGGACGGCCTCGGCGCCCATCTTGGCGACGAAGGAATCGTCACCGTACTCGTCGATCGCCTGGCGATACTCGGTGTCGGTGAGGAGCTGGTGCGGCTCGAGCGGGGTCTTGCCCGGGTCGATGACCATGAAGTTCTCGTAGTAGATGACGCGCTCGAGCGAACGGGCGGTCATGTCGAGCAGCAGGCCGAGGCGGCTGGGCATGCTCTTAAGGAACCAGATGTGCGAAACCGGCACGGCGAGCTCGATGTGGCCCATCCGCTCGCGACGGACGCGCGCGATGGTCACCTCGACGCCGCAACGATCGCAGACGACGTCCTTGTACTTGATGCGCTTGTACTTGCCGCAGGCGCACTCGTAGTCACGAACCGGGCCGAAGATCTTCTGGCAGAAGAGGCCGCCCGGCTCGGGCTTGAAGGTGCGGTAGTTGATCGTTTCCGGATTCTTGACCTCACCCTTCGACCATTTGCGGATGGTCTCGGGGGATGCGACGGTGATGGACACGCAGTCGAACGCGCTCTCCTCGAGGCCGAGGACGGAACGGGTCTCATCGCGGGACGACGCGGCGGTGTCTGCAGGTTGGATGCTCATTTAATTTTTTCTTCCTGGTGAACGTTGAAGGCGGAGAAGCGAAACCCCGGGCGGCTCAGGTGCCGAAGCCGAGGGAATCGCGTTTGTTGAGCTTGATGTCCAAGCCGAGGGATTGGATTTCCTTGATCAGGACGTTGAAGGACTCGGGGGTGCCGGCCTGCAGCGTGTTGTCGCCCTTGACGAGTGACTCGTAGATCTTGGTGCGGCCCTGCACGTCGTCGGACTTGACGGTGAGCAGTTCCTGCAGGGTGTGCGCGGCGCCGTAGGCCTCGAGGGCCCACACTTCCATTTCGCCGAAGCGCTGGCCGCCGTACTGGGCCTTGCCACCCAGCGGCTGCTGCGTGACGAGGGAGTAAGGACCGACCGCGCGGGCGTGGATCTTGTGCGACACGAGATGGTTCAGCTTCATCATGTAGATGTAGCCAACGACGACCTCCTGATCGAGTTTCTCGCCAGTGCGGCCGTCGAGGAGCATGCTCTTGCCCGAGGGCGGGAGCTTGGCGTCCTTGAGGTATTCGCGGATTTTCTTTTCCGGAATGCCGTCGAACACGGGGGTGGCGATCTTGATGCCGAGCTTTTTGCAGGCCCAGCCGAGATGCGTCTCGAGCACCTGGCCGATGTTCATGCGCGAAGGCACGCCCAGCGGGTTGAGGCAGATCTCGATCGGGGTGCCGTCCGGGAGGAACGGCATGTCTTCCTCGGGCACGATCTTGGCGACCACGCCCTTGTTGCCGTGGCGGCCGGCCATCTTGTCACCGACCTCGAGCTTTTGCTTCGTGGCGATGTAGACCTTGACCTGCTTGATGGAGCCGTCGCCGTTGTCTTCGCCGGCCTCGATGGACGAGATCTTGCGTTCGCGGTCGCCCTCGAGCTCGTCGAACTTCGTCTGGTACGAGCCGATGATCTCCATGATCTTGATACGAACCGGGGACGGGTCGATCTGGACGTGCTTGGAGACGGCGGCGAGCTTGCGCAGGAGCGTCTTGGTGATCTTGCGGTTGGCCGGGATGATGATTTCGCCGGACTCGCCGTTAATGACGTCGAGCGGGATCTTCTCGCCGAGGAGGATGTTGGAGAGCGCCTCGGTCAGCCCCTCGCGGAGCTTGTCCATCTGCGTCTTGTACTCTTCCTGGATCTGCTTGGCCTGGCGGCGGCGGTCGGAGGGCGACAGGCGCTCCTTCTCGAAGTCGACGCGGCTGGAGACCTTGACGTCCATGATGATGCCGGCGGCGCCGGACGGGACGACGAGGGAGGTGTCCTTCACGTCGGCGGCCTTCTCACCGAAGATGGCGCGGAGGAGCTTTTCCTCGGGCGCGAGCTCGGTCTCGGACTTCGGGGTGATCTTGCCGACGAGGATGTCGCCGGGCTTTACCTCCGCACCGATGCGGATGACGCCGTTGTGGTCGAGGTTCTTGAGGGCCTCTTCGCCCACGTTCGGGATATCCCGCGTGATCTCTTCCGGCCCGAGCTTGGTGTCGCGCGCGGTGACCTCGAATTCCTGGATGTGGATCGAGGTGAAGATGTCCTCGCGGAGCACCTTCTCGGAGATGAGGATGGCGTCCTCGAAGTTGTAGCCATTCCACGGCATGAACGCGACCAGCACGTTGCGGCCGAGGGCCATCTCGCCCTGATCGGTCGAGGGACCGTCGGCGATGATCTGGCCGGCCTTGATCTTCTGGCCGAGCTTGACGATGGGCTTCTGGTTGAAGCACGTGCCGGCGTTCGAGCGCATGAACTTGCGGAGCTCGTAGACGTAGGTGTGGTTCTTCGGGTCGTGCTTCACCGTGCGGGGCAGCTCGCCGTCCTTGGTGACAACGATGCGCTTCGCGTCGACGGAGGCGACGATGCCGGAGTCCTCGGCGACCACGACGATCTTGGAGTCGCGGGCGACGCGCTCCTCGATGCCGGTGCCGACAAACGGCGACTCGGCCTGGAGGAGGGGCACGCCTTGGCGCTGCATGTTGGCGCCCATGAGCGCGCGATTCGCGTCGTCGTGCTCGAGGAACGGAATCATGCCGGCGGCGATCGAGATGACCTGCTTGGGCGAGACGTCCATCAGGTGGACCTCGCCGGCGGGGACTTCGAGGAAGTTGCCGTCCTGGCGGACGGTGACCTTGCCGACGAAGTGGTTCTTGTCATCGATCTCGGCGTTGGCCTGGGCGATGACCTTGCCCTCTTCCTGGTCGGCGGTGAGGTACTCGATCTTGTCGGTGACCTTGCCGTCCTTCGCGAGGCGGTAAGGCGTCTCGATGAAGCCGAACTCGTTCACGCGGGCGTAGGTGGAGAGGGAGTTGATGAGGCCGATGTTCGGGCCCTCAGGGGTCTCGATCGGACAGATGCGGCCGTAGTGCGACGGATGGACGTCGCGGACCTCGAAGCCGGCGCGTTCGCGGTTGAGACCGCCCGGCCCGAGCGCGGAGAGGCGGCGCTTGTGCGTGACCTCGGCGAGCGGGTTGATCTGGTCCATGAACTGCGACAGCTGGCTGCGCGCGAAGAAATCGCGGATGACGGTCGTCAGCGCCTTCGGGTTGATGAGCTTCTGCGGCGTGATAGAGTCGACGCTCTGGTCGTACATCGTCATGCGCTCGCGGACGAGGCGCTCGGTGCGGCTGAGGCCGACGCGGCACTGGTTGGCGAGGAGCTCGCCGACGGTGCGGACGCGGCGGGAACCGAGATGGTCGATGTCGTCGACGACGCCCTCACCCTTCTTCAGGCGGACGAGGTACTTCGTGGCGGCGACGATGTCGGCGCTCTCGAGCACGCGCTGCTCGATCTCGGCCTTGAGGCCGAGCTTCTGGTTGATCTTGTAGCGGCCGACGCGGCCGAGGTCGTAGCGCTTCGGGTCGAAGAACAGGCGCTTGAGCAGGGCCTTGGCGTTCGCGGTGGTCGGCGGCTCGCCGGGGCGGAGGCGCTTGTAGATTTCCTTGAGGGCTTCCTCCTCGTTGCGGGTCGGGTCCTTCTTGAGCGCGCGGATGATGGCGCCCTCGTCGACCGCGGTGTCGATCACGCGGATGGAGGTGATGTCGTGCTTCTCGAAGGTGCGGACGATAGCCTTGGTGAGGGGCTCGAACGCGCGGGCGAGGACGACGCCCTTCTGGGCGTCGATCGCGTCCTCGACGAGGACGAGCGACGAGACGTTCTCGAGGTCGAGGGCCTTGGCGACCTTCAGGTCCTTGATGTCGTAGAACAGGTTCAGCAGGTCGAGGTCGCTCGAGAAGCCGACGGCGCGGAGCAGCGTCGTGATGAGGAACTTCCGACGACGGCGGCGGCGGTCGAGGTAGACGTAGAGCAGGTCGTTGTTGTCGAACTGGACCTCGAGCCAGGTGCCGCGGTCGGGGATGATGCGGAAGGAGTGGAGCAGCTTGCCGTTCGGGTGCGGGGCGACCTCGAAGGCGATGCCGGGGGAGCGGTGGAGCTGGGAGACGACGACGCGCTCAGCGCCGTTGACGATGAACGAGCCACGCTCGGTCACCATGGGGATCTCACCCATGTAGATTTCCTCGTCCTTGATGAAGTCTTCCTCGCGGAGGCGGAGCTTCACGTAGAGCGGCACCGAGTAGGTGATGCCCTCGCGCAGACACTCGAGCTCGTTGTTCTTCGGGTCGCCCAGCGTGTAGGAGACGTATTCGAGCGTCAGGCGCTCGTCGTAGGACTGGATGGGGAACACCTCGCGGAAGACCGCCTCGAGGCCCTGGGGCTTGCGCTGCTTCTCTGGCGTCCCCTTCTGGAGGAAGTCCAGGTAAGAGGTGATCTGAATCTCGATCAGATTCGGCGGCTGGAGGACTTCGCGGAGTTTGCCGAAGTTGATGCGTTCGGAGTGTGTGCGGTCGGCCATGAGAGTTCCCGATGAGGGTTAGGAGACGAAAAAAGGAAAGGCGCCGGACTCAGCGTGCGGCGCGGAGAACCAACGAAAGAACAATGACGGAAAAGGGAAAGGACAGGCCGGGGGTGAACCCGGCCTGTCCGACTGAAAACGGACGGGATGCGGATGAAAGCGCCAAGCGGTCTTACTTGAGTTCGACCTGGGCACCGGCGGCCTCGAGCTTCTTCTTGAGCTCCTCGGCCTCGGCTTTGGGCACGTTCTCCTTGACGTTTTTGGGCGCCGCCTCGACGAGGTCCTTGGCCTCCTTGAGGCCGAGGCCCGTGATCGCACGGACTTCCTTGATGACGCCGATCTTGTTCGCGCCGGCCGCCTTGAGGACGACGGTGAACTCGGTCTGCGCTTCGGCGGCGGGAGCCCCGGCAGCGGCGGCGCCCGCGGGAGCGGCGGCGACGGCAGCGGCGGCGGACACGCCCCACTTGCCCTCGAGATCCTTCACGAGGGTCGCGAGTTCGAGGACGGGCTGGCTCGAGAGCCATTCGATGACTTGGTCTTTGGTGATGTTGCTCATGGTGACTGTTCCTTGGAGTGGACTAGCGGTTTCGGGAAGTGAAACGCGTTTAAG
Organism: Verrucomicrobiota bacterium; assembly: GCA_003402695.1. Lineage (GTDB taxonomy): Bacteria > Verrucomicrobiota > Verrucomicrobiia > Opitutales > Opitutaceae > Opi-474. Next base: position 36,802 of record QQNC01000006.1, read on the forward strand.
AGACGTATCCCCTAGCCTGTTCCGGTGGATTTATTGCTTCGCCGGCTGACGCCGGAAAAATTGGGTTGGGTGGATAAGGGTTAGGTTAGGCGGCCGGGGCGGCGGGAGCCACCGGGGCCTCGGGAGCCGCGGGCGACTCCTTCTTGACCTTGGCGTCGAGCACGCGGACGAAGGCCGCGGCGTTCTGGGTGAACAGACCGAGCAGTTGCGAGCGCAGCGCCTCGAACGAGGGCAGGTCCGCAATCTTGGCGAGGTCGGCGGCGGAGACGATTTTCTTCTCCATCACGCCCACCTTCACCTCGAGCTTCTGTTTGTCCTCGAA
>QQNC01000007.1 GCA_003402695.1 Verrucomicrobiota bacterium
CGCCCTCTTCGGCCGCGGGGCCCGGTGAACATTTTGATGAAAACCCGCCTGCCCACCCTCCCGTTGTTCGTCGCGGCCAGTCTTCTCGCCGGCTGCGCCGGCACTCCCCAAGCGCCGCGGCCCACCGCCTTGCCCACCCCGGCGCCAGTGGCCGCTGCCCGGCCCGCCGCTCCGAAATTCTACATCATCACATTCGATGCGGCCGGCGTCGCCCACGACCGCACCGGCGTGGTCATTTCGCGCGACCGCGTGCTGCAGCTGATGACCAAGGGCGACATCGACCGGCATACCGGCATTCGCATCGAACTGCCCAAGGGTCTCACCGACCATGCCCAAAGCATGCAGGCTTTCAGCCGGGCGCAGCAGGTCGCGAAAATCTTCGACCTACTGAGCTTCGAGGCGGTGGTCGTCGTGCTCGCCGACTAAATCCGCCGTCTACCGGCGCAGGCGCTGGCGCACCGCGGCCAAGGGCAGGGTGTTGAGGACGTTTTCCTTCGTCAGCCAGCCCTTGCGGGCGGAATTGATGCCGGCGCGCACCTGATCCAGTCCCGCCGTCTCGTGCGCATCAGGGTTCACCGAGCACACCAGGCCGCGTTCTGCGGCCTTGCGCCAGTGCCGCCAGTCCATGTCCAGCCGCCACGGACTCGCGTTCAATTCGATCACCACCCCGTGCGCGATGGCCGCATCGATCACCTTGACCACGTCCACCCGGTAACCCTCGCGCCGCAACAGCAGCCGGCCGGTCAGGTGGCCGAGCATTGTCGTGCGCGGATGCTCGATCGCGCGGATGATCCGCGCCGTCATCGTCGCCTCGTCCTGGGTGAAGGCATTGTGCACCGAGACCACCACGTAATCCAGTTTCGCCAGGATCGCGTCGTCATAATCGAGCCGGCCGTCGGACAAGATGTCGCATTCCACCCCGGTGAAGACGTGGGTCTTGAATTTCTTCGCCGCATTCAGCGCGTGAATCTCGGCCACCTGCTTGAGCAGCCGCTCCTCGCTCAGCCCGTTCGCCTGGAAACTCGACTTCGAATGGTCGGCGATGCCGAGGTACTCCCACCCCAGGGCCGCCGCCGCCGCCGCCATCTCCGCCAGGGTGTTCCGGCCGTCGGAGGCGGTCGTGTGGTTGTGAAACGCCCCGCGCAAATCCCCGAGCTCGACCAGCCGCGGCAGCTCGCCTTTTTCCGCCGCCTCAATCTCGCCCAAGCCCTCGCGCAGCTCCGGCGGGATGAAGTGCAGCCCCAACGCTCCGAACAACTCCGTCTCGTTTCTAATCTTCCCCTTTTCCGAAGGTTGCTTCTTTGCCTTCAGCGCCTCCGCCTTTTCCTTCGCCGTGCCCTCACCCTCGGCGGGGACCAGGCCCCACTCGCTGAGGCTCAGCCCGCGGCTGAGCGCCCGCTGGCGCATCTGGACATTGTGGTCCTTCGACCCGGTGAAATGGTGCAGCGCGAACACAAACTGTTCCTCCGGCACGATACGCAAGTCGGCCTGCAGCCCGCTTTCAAAGCGCACACTGGCCTTGGTCTCGCCCGCGGCCGTGACTTCCTTCACCTGCGGCTGGCCGGTGAACCACGCCACCACCGGCGCCGCGTCGCCCGCCGCCACGATGAAATCCAGGTCGCCCACCGTCTCCAGGCCGCGGCGCAGGCTGCCCGCCGACTCGGCTTGGCTCACGCCGGGGAGTTGCCGCAGGCCGGCCGCAATCGGCGCCGCGATTTCCCACGCCTCCCACCACAGGTGCCGCTTGCCATAGGCCTCGCGGTTTTTGATGCCGGCCAGAATCTTCTCCTGCGTCTTTTCGCCAAACCCGTCCAGCGCGGCCACCGTCCCGTCGTGGCACGCCTTTGTCAGCGCCGCGATACTCGCTACGCCCAGCTTGTCGTGCAGCGCGCGGATCTTCTTCGGGCCGAGCCCCGGGATCTGCAGCATTTCCGCCAGTCCCGGCTCGATCGACGCCTTCAGCTTTTCGAAAAACTCCAGTTTTCCCGTCGTGTGCAGTTCGGTGATCTTCTGCGACAGCGCGTCGCCGATACCCTTCACCGTCTTGAGCTGCTCCTCCGCGATCAGCCGCGTGAGTTCCGCCTCCTCGATGGCCTCAAGCGTCCGCGCCCCGGCCTGGTAGGCGCGCACCTTGAACGGATTCTCGCCCTTCAGCTCCATCAGCGTGCCAATCTCCTCCAGCACGTCAGCGATCTCGTTTTTGGTCATATGCTTCGGCAAAAGGCTTTCGGCGATGGGCCCCGGGTGCAAGCCCGCTGGGCAAGGCCGCGGAAAATTCGTTCTGGAGCTTGGCGCCCATCGCCTAGAACCTGTCTCTCGGAGCCCGCCGCCGCCATGCCCTTCGCCTACCACCGCACGGTTCATTTCCCCGACACCGACGCCGCCGGCGTGGTCTTCTTCGCGAACTATCTCGTCATCTGCCATGAGGCCTACGAAGAGTCGCTCGGCGCCGCCGGAATCGAACTCGCCCAATTTTTCTCGGACACCGGCGTGGTCGTACCCGTGTCCAAGAGCGAGGCCGACTACCTGCGCCCGCTTGCCTGCGGCGACAAACTCCGCGTCAGCGTGACCCCCGCCCTGCTGTCGGAAAATTCCTTCGAGATCCGCTACGAGATCACCCGGCTCGGCCACGGCGACAAGCTCGCCGCCCGCATCCGCACCGAGCACGTCTGCACCTCGCCGACCAAGCGGGAACGTGCCGCGCTACCGCCGGCGTTGGCCGCCTGGGTGAAGGCGGGTTAACGTAGGGTGCGCGCTCGCGCGCAACGATGCCCCCGAGCGGGCAACCTACAGCCGAACCGCCGCCACCAACGCCGCCCGATTCAGCTTCCCCTGCGCATTGCGCGACCACTCCGCCACCGCCACGTAACGTTTCGGCCGCTTGAACGCCGTCAGGCCCGCCAGGGCCGCCGTCAGCCGCGCTGGATCCGGCTCTTTGCCCCCCGCGGGATAACACGCCACCACCGTCTGCCCCCATTCCGGATCCGGCAGACCCACCACTCCCACATCCGTAAACTCACCGCTGGCGCGCAAGGCCGCCTCCACCTCCGCCGGCTGGACTTTTTTTCCGCCGGTGATGATCACCGCATCGCGGCGGCCCAAGACGTGTAGCCGCCCGCGTTCATCCAGCTGCCCGAGATCCTCGGTGATGAATTCCCGCGCCGCACTTTCCCCGGGGAAATAACCGCGGAACACCGACTCGCCCGTGATTCTGATCACGCCCTCGCCGTCGATGGCAATCCGCGCGTGCGGCAGCGCCGCACCACTGCTGCGATCACCCGCCAGGAATTCCGCCGGGCGCAGCGCCGTCACCATCGCCGCAGTCTCGGTCATCCCATAGCTCAGCGACACCGGCAGTTCCGCGCGGGCCGCGGCGTCCGCCAGCTCAGGCCACACCGGGCCCCCGCCGACAAAGATCACCCGGAATCCCCGCAGCCAGACCACTGCGTCCGGCGAGAGCAGCAGCCGTTGCAGCTGCGTCGGCACGAGCGATATCACCCAGTTCTCCGCCGACAGCACCGGCCGCCGGCCCGCCTCGATTCTTTTCCACTCCGCCGCCAGATACTCGCCGCCCGTCGCCGCACAGCGCACCCGCGCCATCAGCCCGCTCACATGGTGCGAGGGCAACACGCCGACCGCATTCACGCGCTCGAGTCCGAAATGCGCGCAAAACCCCTCCACCGCCGCCGACAGCGTGCGCTCATCATGCCGCGCAAACCGCACCTCGCCACTCGTCCCGCCCGTCGGCAGGCAGAGCCAGCCGTCGGCACTATTCGAAGTTGGATTCCCTCCTTCGCCAAGGCGAGGGAGGGCGGACTCGAATTTCGCTTGCTGGATCGCGGCCACGGCCGCGCGCTCGGCCGCGCCCCATGCGGGGTCGCACAGAAACGTGAACCCGTTACGGACTTCCGCGCAGCCGGTGGACCGGAGCAATTTACTCAGCTCAGTGCGTTCCATACGGCCTCCGGTTGGATCCGCTCGACGTCTTCCCAATGCAAAAACGGGCCCGTGTACGGCCCGTCGAAGCGTCCATCCGCAAACAAGGGCCACACGCCGAACCCCAGTGCCCTGGGCTCACCCGGCCACGCAAACGCCGCGCGCAGCGCCGCCTTCGCGCCCAGCCGCGTTTCCAGCGACGAGGAAAACACCACCACCGCCTTCGCCTTGGCCAGCCGGGCGAGCGTGCGCTTCACGTCGCCCAGCAGCGCCGGCTTCACCACGAAAACCCCGCGCCACCCCAGTCCCAGCCAGCGCTCCACTTCCCCATCACCCGTCAGCGATTCGTCCAACGCCAGCGGCGTCGGAAAATCCTCCGCCAGGCCCAGCAATAGATCATCCATCTTGCTCAAGGCCGGGCCCGGAGACCTGCACGCCGCAGGCTTGGCGAACGACGGAGGTCCGCTGAAAACAGGCTGCTCCACAAACTCCACCGGCCGGTCGGCACAGCGTTCGAGCCAGCGTTCCGCCTGGCGCCGGTTCCACGCCCCGTTCGCATCGAGCCGCAGCTTCGCCCCGCCCGGCAGCGCGGCACACACGTCGTCGAGCAGGGCCAGCTCGTCGGCGAGGTCGCCCACGCCCACCTTCCACTTGAACACCCGAAATCCCGCCTCCGCCTTCGGTCCGATCTGCGTCAGCGCCGCCCGTCCCGCCGGCAGCAACGCCGCCACGCCGAGATGAATCTGCGCCGGTGCCCGCTTGACGGCTTCTTCCCGCGCCACCTCCAGGGCATTTTTCAGGCAGCCCAGCCGCTCCGGCACGGCGTCCAATCTCCGGTCATCGACGGCCTCGCCGAGTTCACGGCAAACCGCCTCAACCTCGTCCACGGTCTCGCTTCCAAACCACGGAATCGGCGACGCCTCGCCATAGCCCGTCTGCCCCGCGGCGTTGAGCAGCTGCACCAGCACCCCTTCCCGGTCCGCCCACGGGCCGTGCGCCGTCCGCACGGGCGAACGGAAGGGCAGCCGGTAGCGGCGGTAGTGCAGGCGGTAACTCACGCCGCACACGTCACACGCCCCTCGAGCCCGGTGCAAACCTGACTTTCTGTTTGCGCTCGGCGCCCATGGCCTTACTGCGTTCATGGCAATCATGACTAAGGTTGCCTCTCCCGCCCGTTCCGCGTCCGCCAAGAGTAAAGCGCCTGCCAAGGCCGCCCTGTCCACCCCGGGCTTAACGCCGTCAGACGCTGATTTTTACCTTCCGGCCGACGCGTTTTTCCGGGCGAGCGTTCCCACCGCGCTGACCTTCGACGACGTCTCGCTCGCGACGCTCTACTCGGAGATCCTGCCCAAGGACGCCAACACCGCGACGGCGCTCTCCGACGCCCTCCGGCTCCAGATTCCCGTCATCTCCTCGGACATGGACACCGTCACCGAGTCGCGCATGGCCATCGCCATGGCGCTCAACGGCGGGCTCGGCCTCATTCATTACAATATGCCGTCCCGCGAGCAGGTGAAGGAGGTCGCCCGCGTTAAACGCCACATCCACGGGCTCATCCAGGACCCCATCACCGTCACTCCGGGCCAGCTCATCGGCGATGTCATCGCGATGATCGAGTCAAGGGGCTTTGCGTTCTCCACTTTCCCGGTCGTGGACGCCGGCGGCAAACTCGCCGGCCTGCTCTCCGGCAATGTCGTCAAGGACCGCTACAAGACCAAGCAGGTCTCCGCGGTGATGACCCCGCGCGCCCAGCTCATCACGGTGCAGGAACGCGATGTCGCCAAGGACCCGATCAAGGCCGCCGACCACTTCTTCTCCTCCCACGTCGGCCTGAACAAGATGCTCGTGGTGGATCCCGCCGGCCGCCTGCGCGGCCTCGTCACCATTTCCGACGTCGAGAAAATCACCGGTGAGGCCAAGTCCCGCAACAAACCCGCCCGCGACTCCCAGTTCCGCCTCGTCGTCGGCGCCGCCCTCTCCCCGGTCCGCAAACCGGACGGCTCCCTCGACCGCGACCAGATCCTCACGCACGTCGGCCAGCTCGTCGAAGAGCACATTGACACCATCGCCGTCTCCAGCGCCCACGGCCACACCGAGAGCATGGGCGCCGTGGTGAAGCTCGTCCGTTCCGCATTTCCGGATCTCACCCTCATCGCCGGCAACGTCACCAGTGCCGCCGGCGTGTCCTTCCTCGCCGACTGCGGCGCGAACGCCATCAAGATCGGCCAGGGTCCCGGCTCGATCTGCACCACGCGCATCGTCGCCGGCGTCGGCATCCCCCAGCTCACCGCCCTCTACATCGCCAGCGCCGCCGCCCGAAATAAGGGCGTCCGCCTCATTGCCGACGGCGGCATCACCAAGTCCGGCGACATCGTGAAGGCCCTCACCCTCGCCGACGCCGTCATCTGCGGCGGCCTGCTCGCCGGCTGCCGCGAGGCCCCGGGTGAAATCATCGAGATCAGCGGCAAGGTTTATAAGCAGTACCGCGGCATGGGCAGCCACGCCGCCATGAAGGCCGGTTCCGCCAGCCGCTACGGCCACGACAAGGTCGACACGACCCGCAAGGCCGCCGCCGAGGGCATCGAGGCCCTCAAGGAAGTTTCCGGCTCCGTGGACGACGTCCTCGCCAATCTCATTGGCGGCGTGCAATCCGGCATGGGCTACCTCGGCGCCGCCACGCTGCCCGAACTGCGCGCCAAGGCCCGCTACGTGCAGGTCAGCGCCGCCGGCCAGAAGGAAGCCGCCCCCCACGACGTGATCGAGGTCGCCACCCGCAAGGGCTGACCCGCCGTGGACAGGTTATGGGAACCGGGCCTCGCGCGCCCGAATTTCCTAGCCGCCTCCCGCCGCTAGGCATTTACTTGCCGCTGACGGCCGTCCGCACGTCGAAACCGCAAAATATTCCGGAAATGAGGAACCCAACTCGCCTATCTGTCGTCATAATCCGGGTGAACCGCTTCCGCCTCATCACCGGGATGGTCCTGGCCCTTGGCCTGCTCCCGCTCATCAGCCGCGCCACGACTGTCATCGCGCCCGACTTTGATTCCCTCGTCAAACAGGCGGACTTCGTCGTCCGCGCGGTGGTCAAATCCAAGACCGCCGAATGGCGCCGCGATGGGCGCAACCGCCACATCATCACCAAGGTGACGCTCGACGTCCGGGAAATCATCAAGGGCGCGCCAACCCTGCCCCTCGTGCTGGAGATGCTGGGCGGCCGGATCGGCACGGAGGAAATGGTGGTGGAGGGCGCCCCCGGTTTCATCGTCGGGGACGAGCAGATCCTTTTTGTCCGGGGCAACGGCCGGCAGTTTTTCCCCTTGGTCGCCATCATGTACGGCCAGTTCCTGGTCACCCACGACTCCAGCTCCGGACAGGATTTCGTCCAGCGGAGCAATGGCAGTCCCCTTTACAATGTGAAGGATGTGACGCTGCCGATGACGGCGGCCAATGCCATCGGGCTCCCGGCGCCCCGGCCCCTCACGGCGGCCGAATTTGCCGGAAAAATCCGCGCCTCCCTGGCCCAGCGCCCGGTGACGCCTCCCGCCAATGCCAATTAAACCGGCGAAATTTGTCACCGTCGGGCTGGCGGGCCTGGGACTCGCCGCCCTGTTCTGCGGGTTTGCCTACATCACGAATTCCACCACCGGGCTGCCGCTCAAATGGCCCCCGGGCCTGATTCCCATGCGGATCATGGTGGACGATGTTACCCTCCTGAGTGACGGGCTCACCCGGGCCAAATCCATCCAGGCGGCCATGGTGAATTCTACGCGGGGATGGAACCCCAACCTCGGCAACGCCCAGCTCTCCCCTACCATCGTGCCCGTCGGGAGCGGTGGCGCCGATGACAACCACCAGAACGAGATCTTCTACTCCGACGCGCCCTACAGCATGGCGTGGGAAACCAACACCCTCGCCGTGACCACGGCCTGGTACAGCAGCAATCAGCGCATAGAGGCTGACATTATTTTCAACAATTCGTATACATGGGACTCCTACCGGGGCGCGCGCCGGGGCAGCGTGGTCGACATCCAGCGCGTCGCCCTCCACGAACTCGGCCACGTGCTGGGCCTGGATCACCCGGATGAGGCCGGGCAGACGGTGGCCGCGGTCATGAACAGCCATGTAAGCGATCTCGATTCACTCGCGTCCGACGATATCACCGGGGCCCAGCGCCTTTACGGTCCGCCCGGAATTCCGGCCAACAATAATTTTGCTGCAGCCGTGACGATCAACTTCAGCGGCACCTCCACCACCGTCACCGGTTTCAATACCAATGCCTACAAGGAGGTCGGCGAACCCAACCATGCAGGCAACAGTGGCGGCCGCTCGGTCTGGTGGAAATGGACGGCCCCGGGTCCCGGGAGCGTGTCCATCACCACGGCCGGCAGCGTGTTCGACACCACCCTCGGCATCTACACCGGCACCACGGTCGCGGGCCTGACCGCGGCGGCCACCGATACCACCCTCGATGACGTGCAACCCGGTGTCGTGCAGTCCAGCGTGGGCACGTTTACCGCCATCGGCGGCACGACTTACTCCATCGCCGTGGATGGCTTCAATAATTCCGATGGCCGCGGGGCAGACTCCGGCGCGATCACACTCAACGTTAGCTTCACGGCCTTTGGCACCAGCACCACCACCAGCACGACCGCGAGTTCCACCGCCCCTTCCACCTCCAGCACCACGACCTCCATCGCAACGACCACCATCCCCCCCACCGGCGGCGGAAGCACGACCGCGAGTTCCACGGCTCCTTCCACCTCCATCACCACGACCTCCATCCTACCCACCGGCGGCGGATCGTCGGGCGGGGGTGGCGGCGGTGGCGCGCCCAGTGTCTGGTTCCTCGGCGCGTTGAGCCTCCTGGTCTTCGCGCGTCGACTGCGGCCCAAGGCGGAATGAGCGCCTTAAGTTGGACGGCTAGGAAACTGCCCTGGGGATTTGTCCTCGTGGCCTTCGGCGCCCTGGTCATCCAATTCCACACCGGCTGGCGGACCAGCCTGCTGTACGACCGGACGGCCATCGTCGACGGGCAGTGGTGGCGATTGTGGAGCGGGCACCTGGTGCATTTCGGCTGGCCTCACTTCGGGGCCGACGTCGGGCTTTTTCTCATTATGGGCTTCATCCTCGGCCCGCATCAGTCCCGGCTGCTCCCCGTCGTGCTCCTGGTGCTCCCGGTGGTCATCAGCGCCGCGGGGTATTTTTTTGCGCCCAGCATGTCCCGCTACGGTGGCCTCAGCGCGGTGGACCTCACTTTGCTGCTCTTTGTCGCCGGCCAAGGGTGGCAGCACAACTGGAAGGACTGGTTCTGGCCGGCGGTCTTGGCCATTTACGTGGGCGAAATCGTACTGGAGTCCACCCTCGGCCACGGCCAGGGCGGCGGCATGATTCGGTTCGACGACCCGGCGATCCACGTGGCCACTTCCGCGCACCTCGCCGCCGCCGCCTGCGCCCTGTTGATGCTGGGGGTGGGATTGGGCAAAAAACCCGCGCGACCCGCGGTCGCGTGACCCGGGGTTCGCTACGCAATTTCGCCCCGGTTCCGTCGCATCTGGAAGCTGGTTTTCCAACCCGTTTCCCCTACTGTCTCGGCTCAGGTGGCCACTGAACCCGAGACAACCGCACCTACTCCGCCCGCGCGGGCGCTGCCCGTTGCGACGCTGGCCATCGCCGTGGTCTCCGCGGTCATCTTCTGCGTGCCGGCGCTCAACCGCGAGCTGCTCTACCACCGCGACCAGATCCTCCACGGCCAGATCTGGCGCGCGTGGACCGGGCATCTCGTGCATTACAGCTCGAGCCATTTCCTCTGGAATCTTGTCATCTTCGTGGCCGCCGGCTGCTGGCTCGAACTGATCCGCCCCCGCTCCGCCCGCTGGTTCTACCTCGCCAGCCCGCCCGTCATCGCGGCGACCCTGCTGATCGGCGAACCCACCCTGCTGGTTTACGCCGGTCTGTCCGGTCTCGCGAGCGGCGTGCTGGTCTTCCTGGCCTTCGTCCAATTGAGCGAAAACAACGCCGAGCCCGCCTGGTTCTGGGTCGGTGTCTTTGGCCTGGTCATGGTCAAGATCGCCCTCGAAACCGTCACCGGCTCCCCGCTGCTGGTGCATGATTCCGCCGACTTCCGCGTCGTGCCCCTGGCACACATCAGCGGCGGCTGCAGTGGCATCCTTGCCTGGGTCCTCACCCGCCCGGTGCCCCCGGTGCCTCCGGTCCCCGCCGCTTGACAAGCTTTTGCCTTGCCGAGACGCAGGCGGGCGGGTTTTTACTTTTTGGCAACTGGGGACTCCTCTCTGGCTGCACTCTCCAGCATGTCGCTTACTCCTTTTCGCAGCCAGTTGATCGCCGATGTGGGCATTTCCCTCGGTGACGAGGGCAAGGGCCGCCTCATCCCCGAGATTGCCAACGAACTCCGCGATACCTCCGCACCCGTCTCGGTCGTGCTGAAGGTCAACGGCGGTGCCAACTCCGGCCATACCGCCGGTGGCATCAAGCTCAACCTCCTCCCCGCCGGCGTGGTGGTGAAGGACGCGGCGCACCTCTGCATCGGCAGCGGCGTCGTCGCTGACCCGCGCAAGATCTGGTGGGAAACCAAGCCGCTCGAGAAAAAGGGCCACGCCATTCTCTCCCGCCTCGTCATCGACGAGCGCACCATGGTCTCCGACCTCACCCACCGCCTGCTCGACCTCGCGTGGGAGGACTACCGCACGCACATCCTCGCCGAGGAGCCCCGCGGCTCCACCGGCCGCGGCATCACCCCCGCCTACCTCGACGAGGTCGGCCAGTGGCAGATCACGTTCGCCGACTTCCAGGCCGGCCCGAACTACTTCGCCCGCAAGCTCGCCCAGCGCGCCGATCGCGCCCTGCGCACCATCCAGCACGTCTGCCGCGTGAGCCCGGAGACGTTCGCCGGCTTCTTCGACAAACTCACCGCCGCCGAACTCCGCGCCAACGCCGAGGGCCTCGAGCTGGGGGTGTTCGCCAAGGATGAATTCGATTTCACCCGCTTCCGGGGAGCGGCGCCGTTCACCTTGAATCTCGACGCGCTGACCGAAACCTACTGGAAGGCCGGCACCGCCCTCGCGCAGAATATCGGCGAGGTGCGCGAACTCATCCTGCGCGAACTCCGCGCGGGCCGCACCATCATCGGCGAGTTCGGCCAGGCCTACTGGCTCGACAAGCGCCACGGCTACTCGCCCAACGTCACCGCCTCGCACACCTTCACGCCGGAGTTTTTCGAGAGCGCCGGCATCCCCGTCCAGCGCATCCACACCTTCGGCGTGGCCAAGGCCTACGACACCAAAGTCGGCACACACACGTTCCTCACGCAGATGGATGACGCCCACCCGCTGGCCGCGATCCTGAAGCGGCTCGAGTTCGGCACCAGCACCGGCCGCCAGCGCATGGTCGGCTGGTTCGACGCCGTCGAAAAGGGCGATGTCCTCCGCTACGGCGGCTACCAGGACCTGATGATCAACAAGGCCGACGCCCTCACTTACGCCGGCGACTGGAAGGGCAATCTGCTCATCTGCACCGCCTACGAGGACGCCGACGGCAAACGCTACGTCCATGTCCCGCGCAATGAGGCCGTCCGCAAGACGCTGAAGCCCGTTTACAGCCAGCACCCCGGCTGGACCGAGGACATCTCCACCGTCCGCAAATTCGCCGACCTGCCCCTCAACGCCCGCCGCTACGTCGCCGCGATGGTGAAGGCCACGCTCAACGCCGCCTACGCCAACGAATCCTGGCCCGCCCCGGAGAAGATTCCCAATCTCCGCTACCTCGGCGTCGGCCCCGACCCGGCCCAGATCATCAAGGATGTGCCGGGGACGCTGGAGTTGGTAAAGCTGGCCTAGGTTGCGCGCCCGCGCTTCCGCCCCACCTCACCGGCCGCGCGTCGACGCGGGTTCCACCTTCGGCTTGTCGTCGCCGTCATCGGCGCCGTCCCCGAACTCGAAGCCGAAGAAGATAAACACCTCCCATTTGGGTGCGCCCTTGTTGAGTCCCCACATCGGCACCAGATCGAGGTGGATCTGGTCCACCGGACGCCATTGTACGCTCGGGCCAAGGGTCAACGGCCGTCGCTGGTAACTGCCGGGACCCTGGGTCGACTCCTCGCCGTATTTCAACTCGGCCCCTAGGTTCAGCTTCTCGTTGACCGCGCTGTAGCTGAGCCCGCCACTCACCGCCTGCTCGCGGTAGCGGTCACCGCCGACCTGCTGCTCGTAGAAAACATTGGCCCCCCAGTGCCAGCGCGGCGAAAGCTCGTCGCCCAGCATCACTTGCAACTCCGCGGCATCCGCCGCCCCGGAGTTGAACTTCCACCCCGCGGCGACGGCGGGATTGAGCGGTAGTTTACCCCAGTCGGCGAAGGCGTAATGCAACTCAACCCCGCTGCTGTCCTCGTGCCAAGAACCCGGCCCCGCCTCGCCTTCCCGGAAGTCCTGGGAGGTGTTCTCCAAATCCACTTGAAACCGGTGCGGCAGGCCCAGCTCAATTTCCTGATGAAACAGGTGCGTCCGGGTGCCGTCGGCGGCATGGGCAAAATCATACCCCAGTTCCACCTCGGCCTGACCGTCGGGCTGGACATAGACCCGCGTCAGGACAAAGCGCCGGCGCGCCGTCCACTCCGGCTGCTGGTAGCTGCCGATGATTTTGTTTTCACCCGGCACCGGATGCCCGGTCACCGTGACCGCTTCCAGGGTGGCGGGCGCGTCAGGGGCGGGCGTTTGCGCCGTGGCCAGGGAGGCCGCCGCCAGCCCCAGCAGTGAAGCCCCCAGTCGGTGGCAGGAAATCTTCCAAGGTGGTGGCATGCAGAGGTGGACAGCAGTTACGATGAAGGGTCGCGGTCATATTTACCCACCGAAACACGAGCCGTCTTTAAAACGTAACCTGGACGTGGGCCGAAACATTCCATCCCGTTCAAAAATCCTGCAGCCGGCCCTCGCCGGACCCGCGCTGGGGTTCGAGGCGGGCCATGACTTCGCCGAGGAGGTAAATCGAGCCGGTCACGACCAGCACGTCGGCCGGGCCGCCGGCGGTGCACTGGTCGGCGTTCGGAAACAGCCCCTCCACGGTCGCACGCACGACACGGCCCTTGAAGTCCTTCGGGATGAGCGCCTCCAACTCCGCATGGCTGCACGCGCGCGACTGCTGCGGCATGGCGAGGTGAATCTCCTTCGCATGCCGCGCAATCACCGCCAGCAGCGGACCCGCCCGCTCCGCCCCCAGCACGCCCGTGATCACCACCGGCGCGCGGCCGGTCTCGGCCCCGAGGTGCGCAAGATTGTTGTCGAGCACCTGCGCGCCCTCGGGATTGTGCGACGCATCCAGGATGGTCAGACGCCCGCCCACGTGCACGCGCTGCCAGCGCCCCGGCCAGTCCACCTGGCGCAGCCCGGCCGCAATCACCTTGTCGGTCAGCCGCCACTTCAGCCCGAGCGTGCGCGCCACCAGCGTGGCCGTCGCGGCGTTCCAGCGCTGGTAGTCGCCCTCGAGATTCGTTTCCGGATAACGGGCCACATCGTCGCCGAATTCCTCCACCACCGATACCAGCGGTGCCTCGCGCTCCCGGGCAATTTCCCGGATGACTCGCTCCGCCTCGGCCGGCACGCGACCCATCACCACGGGGCGGCCCGGTTTGATGATGCCGGCCTTTTCCGCGGCGATTTTTGCGATTTCACGCCCGAGAAACTCCCCGTGGTCGAGGGCGATCGAAGTGATGACGCTGACCTCGGGATTGACGATGTTGGTTGCGTCGAGCCGTCCACCCATGCCGACCTCGATCACGCTCAGATCGCAGCGTTTCCGCGCGAACTGCACGAAAGCCATCGCCATCATGAACTCAAAAAAGCTCGGGTGCTCGTCCGGGTCCGGCGCCGCAAGTTGCTCCACGACCGGGCGCAGCTCGCGGGTATACGCCGTGATTTCCGCCTCGCTGAGGATCTGCCGGTCCACCTGGACGCGTTCGCCCAGTTTCACGAGGTGCGGCGACGTGTAGAGACCCGTCTTCCAGCCCGCCACGTGGAAGATGGCATCAAGCATGGCGGCGACCGAGCCCTTGCCATTCGTGCCCGCGATGTGGACGCACGGCACCGCGCGCTCGGGATGGCCCAATGCGGCGGCGAACGGCCGCATGCGGTCGATGCCAAATTTAACCCCCTTCGCCTTCAGGCTAAAGAGGTACGCGGCCACCGCCGCATAATCGGTCGGGTCGCTGGCGGGCATGGAAGCGATCGCCCGCGTCAGGTCTCGACCACGGTCGTGGGCGGCGGGGCCTTCTTCTTGACGTGCAAGGCCATCAACAGATCGCCAATGCGGTCCCGCAGTTCGGGGCGCGGTACAATCTGGTCCACCAGCCCGTGCTTGAGCAGGAACTCCGACGTCTGGAACCCTGCGGGCAGGGTCTGCTTGGTCGTGTCCTTGATGACGCGCGGACCCGCAAAACCGATGAGCGCGCCCGGCTCGGCCAGGATCACGTCGCCGAGGGTCGCATAGCTGGCCGACACGCCGCCGGTCGTCGGGTGCGTGAGCACCGAAATGTAGGGCAAACCAGCCAGCGCGAGCCGGCCCAGCGCCGCGCTGGTCTTGGCCATCTGCATCAGCGAGAGGATGCCTTCCTGCATGCGCGCGCCACCCGAGGTGCTGAAGATGATGCAGGGGCATTTCTTCGCCAAGGCGACCTCGATGGCCCGGGTGATTTTCTCGCCCGCCGCCGAGCCCAAGGTGCCGCCACAGAACCGGAAATCCATCACCGCCAGTGAAACCGGGATGCCGTGGATGTTGCCCGTGCCGCAGATGACCGCCTCGGGCAGGCCGCTCTCCTTCTCGTATTTTTTGATGCGGGTCGGATAGGGCGCCGAGTCGGTAAACTTGAGCGGATCCGCCGAGCGGATGCCGGCATCGGCCTCCTCGAACGTATTTTCGTCCAACAGCTTGGCGATGCGCTCCCGCGCCCCAATGGGGAAGTGGTGGCCGCTCTTCGGGACCACCATCTGGTTATCCTCGAGCTCCTTCGTGAACACCGACTCACCCGTCACCGGGTCCTTGGTGTACAGCCCGTGCGGGATCTCTTTCTTCCGCGTGCGGCGGACCGTGTAGGTGGGTTTGTCGAAGTGGACCATGAGAGGAATTAGCCGTGGCCGAAGGTGATGACGTCGAGATTCAGACAGCCGGCGCGACGGAGTACAAGGGCGCAGCTGTTGAGGGTGGAACCGGTGGTGAAAACGTCATCAACCAGGATGATGTGGAGGTCTGGATTCAACTGGGCGCCCCGGACCAGTGCAAAGGCATTTTTCAGGTTCGCCTGGCGGGCTTTCCTATCGTGATGCGTTTGTGAAACGGTGTCCGCCGTCCGCCGCAGCCACGATTCCACCTGGGCCCCTCCCCCCGCCGCCCGGGCCAGCGCGCCGGCCAGCAGCAGACTCTGGTTGTAAGCGCGCTCACGCTCCTTGCGCGGGTGCAAGGGCACCGGCACGAGCACCGCGCCGCGCGCCAGCTCCAGCACGTGCGGCGAACGCCGGAATATTTCCTCCATGTCCGACAGCACAAACAGGCCCCGGTGATACTTCAGCTCATGCACCAGGGCCCGCGCCGGGCCTTTCAACAGCACCGCCGTCCGGCCCTCACGGTAAGCCGGGGCGAGTCCCTCACAATGCGGACACATTCGTTCCCCTGCCATCTCGCCGTAAAACGGATGCCCGCAGGCCGAGCAGTGCGGTGGTGACACAAAATCAATCTGCTTCACGCAGCGCCCGCACACATGCCGGAAACCGCCCGCCCGGTTGTCCGTAGTCTCGTTGTCCGTAGTTCCGCTGTCCGTAGTCCCGCCGTCCGCAGTCCCGTTGTCCGCGCCAGCATCCACCAAACCCCGGCACAGCACGCACCCCGGTGGAAACACCACGTCGCCCAGCCCGCGCGCAAGTTGACCGAGCGTGGCGTTCACCTTGTTCACGGAAGGCGGAAGCGTTTTATCACGAAGCCCCGAGGACCCGAAAGGCCGGGAGTTTGTCATTCTGAGCGCAGCGAAGAATCCAGTGAGATGGCGCCGCGCGCTTCGCGGTCGTCCAACTGGATTCTTCCCTTCGTTCAGAATGACAGTCCGAGGATGAATCGATTCCCCCATTCCGCACCGCACGCTTCCGCGATAAATCCGTATCCGCGTCTTCCACGGACGGCCGGGGTCGTCAGGAGTAAAAGACCTTCACCAAGAACAGCCCCTGCGGCGGGGCCGTCAGCACGCGGGCCGTGCGTTTCTTCGACGCGAGGATCGTCCGCACCTCCGCCAGAGTGACCTTCCCCTCGCCCACACTCACCAGCATCCCGACCAGGCTGCGCATCATCTTGTATAAAAAACCCTCGGCCTCGGCCGTGATGGTGATGCTCCGGCCGCGCTTCACCAGGTCCAACCGGCGCAGGTTGCGCACCGCGTTCTCCGGTGTCTCCCCCTGCCCGCCGAGCGCCGTGAACGCCCGGAAATCATGCCGTCCGCGCAACACCGCCGCCGCTGCCTGCATGGCGGAGAAATCCAGCGGACGAAACACCGACCAGCAATATGCCCGGTTGAAGGGATCCGCGTCGCCGAGCTGCAGGTGGTACACGTACCGCTTCGCCTTGGCATCGAACCGCGCGTGAAAATCCGCCGCCACTGCCCGCACCGACTTCACTTGGATCGTCGCCGGGAGCCCGGCGCGGAATGCCGCGATCAGCTTGTCCACGCCATGACGCCACTCGGCATCAAAGTGGAACACCTGCCCGCGCGCGTGCACCCCGGAATCCGTCCGTCCGCTGCCATGAATCCGGATCGGCTGACCAAAAATCTGCGCCAGCCGTTTCTCAATGATGTCCTGCACCGCATTGGACCGCGCCTGGCTCTGCCAGCCGGCAAACCCCGTGCCGGCGTAGGCACAGGTGCATTTCCAGCGTTGGGTTTGGCGAGAGAAGGCAGTCAAAGGTATTTAGGGAGCAGGTTTATCGCAAAAAGCGCAAAAGGGCGAAAGCGCGGAGGACGATCCGGGACATTTTGAACTTTAGCGCTTTTGCGATTACTCCGCCTCCGTCTCCTCCACGGCCGGCGGCGGCGATTTCTGGTCGAGGAAATCCTGCAGGATGAGCGTCGCCGCCCGCGAGTCGATCAGCCCGCTGGCGCGCACCTCGCGCCGCTTCGACTTCGCGATGGTGGACTCCGCCTCGTAACTGGTGAGCCGTTCGTCCACGAGGTGCACCGGCAGGCCGAGTTCGCCCTGCAGCCGCACGGCCAGCGCCTCCGCCTCTTTCGCCTTGGGGCCGGCGGTGTCGTCCATGTTCAGCGGGTAACCGAGCACGAGGTCGGTCGCGGCGCGCTGTTTCACCACCGCCACCAGCGCCGCCCAGCGTTTCTCCGGCGCCGCATCCGTGATCGCAGGCAGGGGCGTCGCCACGCCGAGTTCGTCGCCGTAGCTGAGCCCGATGCGCCGGGTGCCGTAATCGATGCCGAGGCAACGCATGCCCCTGATTCCGGCGTCGGTCACCGCCGGGCGCAATTTCATTTGCGACCCCGGTCGAACCGGCTCTCTTACGCCGTCATGGCGTCTTCCCCCTTCCCGCTCGAAATCACCGTCGCCGCGGCCAGTGCCTTGGTGACCGCCGGCCCCGACCAGGCGCTGATCCTCGACGTGCGCGAGCCGGACGAGCTCGCCATCGCCCACCTCGAAGGGACGCGGTCCATCCCGATGCGCGAGGTTCCCGCCCACGTGAACTCCCTGCCCCGGGACCGCCACCTGCTCGTGCTCTGCCACCACGGCCAGCGTAGCCTGCGCGTGACCCATTTTCTGCGCGACCAGGGTTTCACCGCCGTCAGCAGCATCGCGGGTGGCATCGAGGCCTGGGCCGTGGAGATCGACCCGGCCCTCGCGCGGTATTGAGCGCGATCGCGCCGGTTACCCGCGCGCCAGTTCCAGCACGATAATCGTGTCCGGCTCCGTGCGGTCCGCCGGCGCCACCATGAGGCGCAGGCCCTCGCCGCTCTGCTGCAGGCCAGCCTTCCCGCCCGCCAAGAGCCGCGCCGACACCACCCGACGCGCCAGCGCGGGCAGCACGACCTCGCCCTCGGGCCACTGGAGCACGTGCACATAAACCGTGTCACCCTTCCGCGTGGACACGCCGTAATCCCCCGGCGGAAACGGCCCGCCCCGCGTGCCGTAAATGCTCGCGCCGTTCTGCGCCAGCCACGCCCCCATGCGCTGCAGCCGGTCGGCCTCGCGGGGATCGATCTGGCCCGTCGGCAGCGGTCCGATATTCATCAGCAGGTTGCCGCCCCCACCCGCGCAGCGCACCAGGTGGCGCAGGCATTCTTCGAACGGAATCACCGGAGCCTGAAACCCGTGCCAGGACCAGAAGCCGGTGAACGTCATGCACGACTCCCAGTCCCGCTCGAGGTTGTACTCCCCGATGCTCTGCTCGGGCGTCGTGCAGTCCGCCGCCACCCCGCAGCGGTCATTGATGATCACCTTCGGCCGCAGCCGGTGAATCATCTGGAAAAGCTTTTTCCCGTCCCAGAGCTGCCACGGGTAATAGTGCTCGGTGTCGAAGAAGATCACCTCGATGTTCGGGCATTTCAGGAGGAGCTCCTCCACTTGGTGGTACATGTACTCGTTGTACTGCGCCATCCGCTCCGGGCCGTAGTCCGGGTGATGCCAGTCACGCTGCGAGTAATAGATGCCATACCGAATCCCCGCCCGGGCACAGGCCTGCGCCATGGCCACGACCAGGTCGCGGCGGTACGGCGTGGCCATGATATTGAAGTCGGTGAACTTCGTGTCCCACATGCAGAAGCCGTTGTGGTGCTTCGTGACTTGGATGAGATATTTCATGCCGGCCTGCTTGGCCGCGCCGACAAATTGGTCCGCGTCGAACATCCCCGGATAAAATGACTTATGCAGGTTGTCATAGACTTCCCGCGGGACCGCCGGCTTGAACCAGTCGAGCCAGAACCGGTGTTCCTTGATGCCGTGGAGGTCCGGACTCGGCCGCGGGTTGTCGAGGAGCTGTTCGCCGTTATCGGCGTAGTACTGCTTGCTCCAGCTGATCTCGCTCGCGACCAGGCTCGAAGGATCCCAGTGCACAAACATCCCAAACTTCGCATCCCGCCACCAGTCCACCCGGCGCTGCGATGACTCGGATTTGTCCGCCCACTTCGGTTGCAGGGCGTCCGCCCAGAACTGCTCGAACGCCGGATCTTCCGTGTCGCTCATGTTCGGTCAGGGAATGACCCGCAATTCCGGATGCCGTGTCGCATACGCTCGCGTATACTCGCCAAACGCCGCCTTCAGCCGCGCCGTCACGGAATCGGCGCGCACTGGAAAACGCTGGGCGTCAATCGCACCCACCGGCGTGAGGTCCTTGGTCGTCGAGAGGAGAAAGCACTCCTCCATCCGCCCGAAATCCTCCGGCCAGACCGTCCCCTCCTCCGCCGCGATGCCCGCCTTCGGCGCCACCTCGGTCAGCAGGATTTCGCGGGTAATCCCGCCGAGAATTCCCGCCGTCAGCGGCGGCGTGATAACTTTCCCGCCGCGCACAAACGCCAGGTTCGACACGGCCGCCTCGGTCACCTCACCGGCGTGATTGAGCAAAACCACCTCGTCCGCCCCGCGGGCCCGTGCCTCGCGCAGGCCGAGGATGTTGTTCAGGTAATTGCCCGTCTTCCACGCGGGGTTGAGGCTTTCCGCCGGATTGCGCCGCAGCGTCGTGGCGACCGAAAGCTTCAGTCCGTCGCGCAGGATCTCCACCGGGTGCGCCTTGTTAGCCTGCACCAGCAGCACGTAGTCGGCCTGGTCCGCCAGCGCGACATCCAGCCCGATCGGACCGCCCCCGCGCGTGATCTGCAGGCGGATGTAGAGGTCGCCGTCACCGGGCACCACCCGGCGGAAGGCCGCCACGGTCTTGAAGATCTCCGCCCGCATCGGGGCCGGGGCCAGCGGCAGGGCAAAATGCAGCGCCGCCGCGGACCACTCCAGCCGCCGCCAGTGTTCCTCCCAGGCAAAGATCACCCCGTGATACGTCCGCCAGACCTCGTAGATGGCGTCGCCATAGAGATAGCCGCGGTTCAGCGGGGGGAGCGATGGCTCCCGCGCGTCGTGCAGCCGGCCGTTCGTGTTGGCCTGGATGTAATCGGGCATGGCGGAGTGTTCAGCAAACGCGCGGCGCGCGACCAGACAAATAAAAAGCCCCCGCGGATTGGGCGGGGGCCGGGGTGGATCAGGCGTACCGGGCGCTCAGCGGCGCTTTTTGACGAGCCCGAGTTCCTTCTTGATGTTCTGCACGCTGGGCAGGGAGATGCCAATCGCCTTCGCGATTTCGCCGCCCGTCTTGCCCGCAATGACCAGACTCTTCACCTGGGCCTTCGTGTCAGCCGTGATGATGGCGCGCTTGCGACGCTTGCCACCGACCTTGTTGCCCGCCGAGACCAGGGCGTCGCCCGCGACGGACCGGAAGGCCTTCAGGAAAGCCTGAGGGCTCGAGAAGCCGTATTTCCGGGGCAGCGAGGCCAGTTCATTGGCCAGCTGGGCCTGAATGGCCTGCTCCAGCCTGGCGACCTTGGCCTTCGCGTCCTCGAGGAGTTTGATTTTATTAGTGACCATAGAGGGGGTGGATACAACGGATAGACTATATCATTTCACGCTCTGTCTTTATGCCAATTCGATGTAATTAATACACCGTATATTGCAATGTTTACAGTAATCGCTTCTGCAAGCCCCGGGCGTCCAGGCCCATGGGACTCACGCCCGCCCGCGCCGGAACTGCGCCGGGCCGCATCCCGCGTGCTGCTTGAACACGCGGCTGAAATGGTGGCGGTTCGCGAACCCCACCGCCTCCGCCACCTGCTCGATCGAGTCGGTGGAAAACGCCAGCCGCCGGCACGCCTCGCGGATCCGCCGCTCCGCCACGAACGCCGCCGGCGTCCGGCCGGTCGCCGCCTTGAACCAGCGGATGAACGCCTCGACGCTCAGACCCGCCTGCGCCGCAAGCAGCCCGTTCGAAATCTCCCCGCCCAGCTGATGCTGGATCCAGCTGTAAAGCTTGCGCAGGCGCGGCGGGATCGCCGTGAACCATTCCGGCCCCAACTCGGCCAACACCAGGTGCAGCAGCCCCGCCCCCGCGTGCGCCGCCGCGACCGCCTGGCCTTTTTCAATCCGCCGCTGTAACTCGCGCGCCAGCGCGCGCCCGAGGCGCGTGGCCGGAATTTCCACGATCCCCGCGCTCGCCTCGGTCAGGGATGGATACAAGGAGAAATGCACCCACATGTGCTCCGCCCCCGGCCGGCTGCCGCAATTGAACGCCACCCCGTCCGGCACGAGCAGGAACCGGGCCGGCGTCAGCGGATACCGCCGGCCGGCCGACTCGATCCACGCGCCCGGGGTCCGGTCGTAATAGAGGCGCCAGTACGGGCTGCACACATCCCGGTAATTCCATCCGGCCCCCAGCCGCAGCAGCCCGCATTCATGGATCTGGAAACTGTCGCCCCCCTCCCCCACCGGCGGCTTCAAGCCATGCGGCGTAAAGGGGTTATGCCAGAGGTGATGGTCAGTTTTAGGCACAAATAAAACCCTTGCAGACATTGCCAGATGGCAAGCGTTAATGCTAGGGTAACACTATGAGTCCTGTCGCCGCCGCCCCCGTCGCCACCCCTCCCCGCCGCGTTGTCGTCACGCCCGAGTCCAAGCAGAAGCCCACGATCGTGGACCTGCTCAACGACTGGCAGTACCTGGAAAAAGCCACGCACCGGCTCATCTGCGGCTGGGGTCGCGCCGTCGCGCCGTGGTCCGACAAGAGCGTCATCCATCGCCACGTCTGGGACCAGGCCGAGTGCGTCCGCCGCCTCCGCGAGCGCGTCGCCCAGTTCCCGGGCGGCAAACCCGACGCCCCTGTCTCCAGCCGCCTCGAACACATCGCCAACACCGTCCTGCTCGCCACGAACCACAACGATGCCCTCGACGGCATCTATGAGATTCTCCTCAAGGCCCTGCTCACCGCCTACGGCGAATACTCGACCCACGCGCACCCCGTGCACGATGCGCCCACGGTCGCCCTGCTCCACGAGATCAACCAGATCAAGAGCCAGGAATTTCTCTGGTACCGGGACTACCGCCGCCGCCACCCGCACACCACCACCCTCGCCTACCGTGAGGCCGTCGAGCGCGCGATCGCCGAAGGCGGCGGCTTCCACGCGGCGCTGCCCGTTGCCGCGGGTGACGCGGGCGCCCAGCCCGCCGGGGCCCGCACCGATTTCAAGTACCCCCGCTTCGGCGCCCGCGACACCCCCATGTGGCCCAAGCACGACTTCATGCAGTATGTCCGCGTCGACTTCCCCACGAGCATCGAGGCCCGCCGTCTGTTCTGGGCCTACGCGTACATGATGGAGAAAAACATCCCCGACGACCAGTTGCTCTGGCTGTACGACGGACACTACATGCCGTGGGAGTGGCATCACGACATCTCCCGGCACCTGTGGGACGAATCCCGCCACGGCGATTCGGGCTACTCCCGCATGCGGGACTTGGGCATTGATTTCAGCGATACCGGGTTCCCCGATTACGACCAGACGGCGCGCGTCACGATCCTCGAGGCCGCCGCCAAGGAGCAGGGCATTCCCCTTGAACAGGCCTATCGCGACTACCCGAAGTACCTCGACGGCATCCGCTCCGACACGCACATCACCCGCGCCCAAATGTATGAGCATGTCTTCATGATCGGCCTCGTCGCCGAGACCGGCCACTTCATCGTCAAGCAGGAGGGCTACCAGGACTTCAAGGAGGGCCACGACCTCGAGTCCGCCGAGATGATGCTCTTCGACATCATCGACGAGACCGCGCACGTCCAGTATGCCCACAAGTGGCTGCCCCTGCTCGCCGAATTTGCCGGCATCGACAACGCCAACTACCGCGAACGCGGCGCCCAGGTTCGCGCCGAATACCAGCAGCGGCACAACGAGGTCTCCGCCGACCTGGCCAAAAAACTCATCCGGACGCCAGGCCACGCGCCTTACGATTTCTATCAGGACCTGCTCGGCCGCATCCGGCAGGCGAAGCCGCTGACCAACGCCACCACCTGTCCGCCCCGCTCGCCGAAACCGATGTGAGCGGCGGCCGGTGGCCGCCGCGGGTGAGGGGCGAGGGAAAGCTCAGCTCACTCCGCCGGGTTTTGCTTCCTCCCCTCCGCCGATCGCCCCTCACCCATCGCCACCGCGGTGAAATCCCCCGCCGCGATTTTTACCGCGGTTCCAGCTTGCGCGCCGCTTGCGCGCCCAGCTTTACTGGCTGCGCATGGCCCGCATTCCCCTCGAAGATAATTTCAACGACGTCATCAACAAGACCCAGCGCGGCCTGAAGATCTCCGACGAGGATCTCGCCAAGCGGGCCGAGGTCTCCGTCACCGACCTGGCCGCCGTCAAGGGTGGCCAGCCCATCGTCGCCGTCATCCGCCGCGTCGCCCGCCATCTCCACCTCGGCCCGGACGCCCTTGAGGTCCTCACCGCCAAGTCCTGGTACCCCGAGCAGCCGAACTTTCCCTCGGGCTTCGCGGCGTTCAACACGGCGTTCGAGGACATGACGGTGAACAGCTATCTCGTGTGGGACTCCCGCACGAAGCTCGCCGCCGCCTTCGACACCGGAGCCAATTGCGACGCGATGCTCGACACCATCCACGCCGAGAAGCTGAAGGTGGAATACATCTTCCTCACCCACACCCACGACGACCACATCGCCGACCTGCCGAAGCTCGCCGCCGGGACCAAGGCCGAGGTCTGGGCCGGCGAACTCGAGCCCGTGGACTTCCCCGGCGCCAAGACCTTCAAGGAGAACGCCCACTTCCACATTGGGAAGCTCGCGATCAAGACGCTCTTCACCTGGGGCCACTCGCCCGGCATGACGACGTTCTACATCACCGGCCTCAGCTGGCCGCTCGCCATCGTCGGCGACTCCGTCTTCGCCAGCTCGATGGGCGGCAGCCCGACGCATTTCGCCGAGCAGTACCGCAACAACAAGGAGAAGATTCTGACCCTCCCCAACGACACCGTCCTCGCCTGCGGCCACGGCCCGCTGACCACCCTCGGCCAGGAAAAACGCCACAATCCCTTTTTCACGTCCAAATAAACCTAACCCATCCCACCAAACATATGTCGCAGAAAATTGCCTTCGTCGGAGTCGGTCGCATGGGCGCTAACATGGCCCGCCGCCTCAAGGATACCGGCCACACGGTCACCGCGGTTTATGACGTGCACGCGCCCAGCGCGGCCGAGCTCGCCAAGGAAATCGGTGCCACGCACGCCGCCAAGCTCGCCGACGTCACCGCCGCCGCCGACATCATCTTCACCGTCGTCACTGACGACGCCGCCCAGCTGGCTGTGTTCGCCGAGAGCGGCGACTCCCTCCTCACCGGGGCCAAGGGCAGGATCTTCATCAACTGCGCCACGCTCACGCCCAAGGTCCACGTCGAGGTGGAGAAGCGGGCGAAGCAGGCCGGCGCCATCTCCCTCGAAGGCTGCATGGCCTCGTCCATTCCCCAGGCCCGCAACGGCACACTTTATCTGATGTGCGCCGGCGACAAGGCCACCTTCGACCAGGTGAAGCCCATCCTCGACCAGCTCAGCACCGCCCTCCGCTACATCGGCCCAACCGGCCAGGCCGCGCAGGTCAAGGCGCTCGTCAACATGGTCATGAACATCAACACCGCCGGCCTCGCTGAGGGCCTCGGCCTCGGCGCCGCGCTCGGGCTCGACCTGGCGATGCTCCGCGAGGTGTTCCTCCAGACCGGCGCCAACTCGCAGGTCCTCAAGACCGACGGCGAGGACATGCAGAACCGCGACCACTCGTGCTTCTTCTCCGGCGCCCACGCCGCCAAGGACAGCGGCATCGCCGCCCAGCTCGGCAAGGATGTCGGCCTCAACCTCCCGCTCGCCAACGCCACCAAGGCCCAGTTCGACCAGATGGTGAAACTCGGCCTCGGCAGCCTCGACAAATCCGGCGTCGCCGAACTCACCTTCAAGGGCCGACACGCGTAATTTTCGAATTTGGATTTTCGATTCGCTCCGGCGGGCGTCCCCCGCCGCCGGAGGGTTCCGACAATCAGAATTCGCGAATCAAAACCGCCTCCCCTCTCCGTAATCGAAAACCGAAAATTGAAATTCGAAAATGCCTAAAATCGCCCACATCGCCAACCTCTGGTCCCTCGTCAATCACCCCTCGGCCGCCAAGCAGTGGTCGCTGGAGAAGAAGATCCAAGCCGTTAAAGCCGCGGGTTTTGATGGCTTCACCACCGGCCTCACGCCCGAGTGCGGCCTTCTCGCCAAGAAATACGGCCTGAAGCACGTGCTCGGCTTCGTCTCCACCTCCTCGGGCGATCCCAAGGATTTCGCCAAGCGCATCCAGTCCCAGAAGGACGCCGGCGCCGTGCAGATCAACGTCCAGCTCGACGACCACGACACCCTGCCCGCCCTCGCAACCAAGCACTGGATCGCGATGGAGAAGGAGGCCGCCAAGATCGGCGGCGTGGTCCTCTCCCTCGAGGTCCACCGCGACTGCTGCACCGAGACCCCGGAAAAGACCTACGAGATCGCCCGCCTCTACAAGAAGGCCACGGGCAAGATGATCAAAATCAACTTCGATTTCTCGCACTTCTCCGTCGTGAAGCACCTCGGGCCCGGCAACTACGCCGAGCGTCTCCTCGACCATCCCGCCCTCGTGCAGAACGGCGAACAGTCGCACTGCCGCCCGTTCAACGGCCACCACTGCCAGGTGCCCGTCACCTACCAGGGCAAGCTCAGCGACGAGGCCAAGAGCTACCTCAATTTCTGCGTCGCCCTCTTCCGGGTCTGGAAGGCCGCGCCGAAGAACAAAAACCGCACCCTCTACGTCTGCCCGGAAATGGGGCCGTACCACGAGGGTGGCGCCGGCTACAACATCAGCGGCCTCCCGCCCGCGTGGCCCGACGCCGTCGTCCTGCGCCGCGAGCTCGACAAGGCCTGGAAGCGGGCGTGAGCCCGTTTGTCAGTCTGCGCGCAGCGAAGACTCCCGTGGAACTTCGCTGCGCACTTTGATTCCGGCCAACTGGACCATTCGCCTCGGTCAGAAGGACCCTCCGGCCATGACCGCTTCCTCCAAACTGCCCAGCTGCCCGGCCTTCTTGCTGGGCGCGCTCCTCGCCCTGCTCGCCCTCCCCGTCCGCGCGCAACCCGTCTCCCGGCCCGGCCCGCTGCCCGGAACGCCGTATGGCCCGCCCCCGGGGCGTGTGCTGTTTTTCCCGGGGCCCAATTTCAGCGGCGAGCCCCTCATCGTGCCGGCCGCCGGTGCCCTCGAGAATCTGGAATACGTCCGCGACTCCCGCGGCCGCAAGTGGAACGACCGCATCGCCTCCATCCGGGTCGAGGGCCCGGTGCTGCTCCTCCTGTATGAGCACGCCGATTTCCAGGGCGCCACCGCGACGTTGACCCGCGATGCCGCCGACCTGAATGCCCTCTCGCTCGGCGACCACCACGGCACGACCTGGGCCCAGCGGGTTTCCTCCGTCCGCATCGAACCCCTCCGGCCGGCCGCCCCGGGTTTCATCCAGTGGGAACGCCGCGACGCCGAACGCGCCGTCCGCGCCGCCTACCACGACCTCCTCGGCCGTGATCCTGACGAACGCGGCCAGCGCGATTACCGCGACCGGCTGATGAGCCGCGGGTGGACCGAGGACCAGCTGCGCGATGCCATCCGCCACAGCCCCGAGTTCCTCCACCGCGACGTCAGCGAAATCATCCGCCGGCTTTACCGCGAGGTGCTCCGGCGCGAGCCCGATCCCGCCGGCAGTGCCAAGTACTCCCGCGCCCTGCGCGAGGGCCTGTCGGAATCCGAGCTGCGGGCCGAACTCCTCCGCAGCCGCGAATACGCCGAGCTTCACGCCCGGGAAGTCATCGCCCGTGCCTACCGCGAAATTCTCCGCCGCGAGGCCGACGCCGCCGGATTCGCCACCTACCTGAAGCGCATGGCCGAGCAGGGCTGGGACGAAAACCGCGTCCGCGACGCCCTCCGCTCGAGCGACGAATACCGGCGGCTGCCGCGGCGCTAGCCGGTGGCACGCGTTGGCCCCAACGCGTTTGCTTGGGCGGGCTGGGCCAGCGGGCTGGAGTCAACCCGCTCGCCCGCATCCCTTAGCCGTATTTCGCCTTCAGCGTCCGCCCCTCGCTCGCGCTGCGGTCGGCCAAATCGAGAATGTGGATCGGGCGACGGGCCCACTCCGCGGTGATGATCAGCGGCACGCCCTTCACCAGGTGCGCCGCGACGTTGGCGTAATATTTCTCCCACTGCGTCGGCGGATTCCGGCCCTTCGTGACCGTGGTCTGGTCGCCGGCGCGCACGATGATCTCGTGGGTGTCGTACTCCCACAGGAACGTGCCCTTGGTGCCGGTCACCTCGACCATGCCGCGCTTCATGTTGGCATCGATCTGCGAAATGCAAAGCGTCGCCCACGCGCCGCTCTTGAAGCGCACGACGGCAAAGCCCTCGTCCTCAATCGTGTCCTGGCCCCACTTGGACTGCGGCGCCCAGAAGCCCTTTTTGGCCATGCCCGTGACCTCGGTGATCTCCGAGTTCACGAGCTGCAGCGCGTATTCCAGGACGTGAACGCCCCAGTCATAGAGGATGCCGCCGGAAATGGTCTTGCTGGAACGCCACCAGTCACCGGGCTTGCACCAGCCGCCCATGTGGCACTCGACGCGGACAAGATCACCGATCACGCCGGACTTCAGCACCTCCAGCGCCTTCATGATCGAGCCGTCCCAGTGGCGGTTATGATACGTGGACAGCATCACGCCGGCCTTCTTCGCCGCGGCGATCATCGTGTCGCACTCCGCCGTGGTGATCGCAAAGGGTTTCTCACACACCACGTGCCGGCCTGCGCGCAGGCACTGTAGCGCCAGCGGCGCGTGCGTGTTGTGCGGCGTGATGATCACGACGAGGTTCACCTCCGAACCTGCCAGCATCGCGCTCACGCTCGGGAAAGTCTGGATGCCGGGAAAATCCGTCGCGGCCACAGCGAGGCGCGCCGCATCCGGCTCGGCCACGGCCCAGGGCGTCATGCCCGCCTTCTGCATTTCCAGCAGATGGGAACGACCCATGTTAAAGGCACCGCCGTAACCGATGACGCCGACCTTGATTTCCTTGGCCTGCTTGTAGCGTGATTTCATGGGTAAATCCTAAAAAACAGCCGGGGTGATTCCCCGGCGAAGCCCCTTGACCTAAGGCCGCCGCCGCCCGCTTCAAAACTATTCGCATCGGCCGCGCCAAAAAATGCGGCGCTTAGTGCATCCCCTGCGGAGCCGGCGCCGCTCTTTCCGCGCATAGTCCCACGCCAGAGGACTCATTCCGGAGCCTGCCCACGCCCCTTCCATGACCAAACGCGACGTCATCCGCCAAGTCCTCTCCCACCAGCGCCCGCCCTATGTGCCGTGGTCGTTCTCGTTTACGCTGGAGGCGAGGGAGAAGCTCGAGCGCCACTTCGGGTCCACCTGCCTCGACCTGCTGCTGCACGATCATCTCGCCTGGGCCGTGAATCCCGCCGGTAGCTTTGTGGACCTGGGCCAGGATCGGTTCCGCGATCCCTTCGGCGTGGTGTGGGACCGCTCGGTGGACAAGGACATCGGCCAGGTGGTCAGCCCGCAGCTCGGCGAACCCACGCTCACCGGCTACCGGTTTCCGGATCCGACCGACGGCACTTTTTTCAACGCCGTGCCGGAGATGATCGCGCGCCAGCCCGACTGCTTCCGGGTGTTCCCCATCGGCTTTTCGCTCTACGAGCGCGCCTGGACGTTGCGGGGCATGGAGAACCTGATGATGGACTTCGTCGAAAACCCGGACTTTGTGCGCGAACTGCTGCGCGCGATCGCGGATTTCAACCTTGCCCAGGTCCGGCACGCCCTGACCTTCGACATCGACGGCGTATACTTCGGCGACGACTGGGGCCAGCAGCAGGGCCTGCAGATGGGGCCGGGGCTCTGGCACGAGTTCATCGAGCCCGAGCTGAAGCGCATGTACGCCGCGGTGCGGTCGGCGGGAAAATCCGTGTTCATCCACTCGTGCGGCGACGTGGACGAACTGTTCGACTCGCTCATCGCGGACGGCGTGAACTGCTTCAATCCCTTCCAGCCCGAGGTGATGAACGTGGCCGAGCTGATCCCGCGCTTTCACGGCCGCCTCGCGTTTCATGGCGGCCTTTCGACCCAGCGGACCCTCCCCTATGGCACAGCCGACGACGTGCGGGCGGAGACGCGCCGCCTGATCGCGCTCGGTCGTGACGGCGGCTACATCCTTGCGCCGGCGCACGCCGTCGAGAGCGACGTGCCGCTGGAGAACATGCTGGCCTTTATTGACGAAGCGCTGGGCCAGCCGGGCTTCAAGCGCTGAGCGGGTTTGCGCCGGCCGGATCGGCTTCCGACTCCCCCGGGACAGCCGGGAGGCTCCGTCCGTTTCAAACCAAACCTAGGCTAGGTTCGGGTCAGGCCTTTTTCACGAAGCAGGCCTTCAGCGCCAGGGCCACGCCGTCGATCTTGCCGTCAATTTCGTGGACTCCCTCGACCAGCCGGATGCTTTTCATCTTCGCCCCTTGCTTGAGCACACCGGAGCCGCCCCGGAGCTTGAGGTCCTTGATCAGGATCACGGCGTCACCGTCGACGAGCACGGTCCCATGCGCGTCGCGCACCTCCCGCGGCGCCTCGGCCACGGCCGCTTTCGGCCATTCATGGCCGCAGGTCGCGCACTCCCAGCGGTCGGGGTGACTGATGATATCCTCCATCGTGCAGGCCGGGCAGGTGGTCTTTTCCATGTTTATCCGCGACGATGAACGCCCAGCGGTCGCACAAGCAAGAGCCGAGCCCACGGTGCCGCCGGACGGGTGGCCGCTGATTTCAGTACTTGCGGCAGGATTTTTTTTGCTGCAACGTGCGCCCCCTTGTGAGTCAAGGCGCGGTAGCCAAGTGGTAAGGCCGAGCTCTGCAAAAGCTCTATGCGCCGGTTCAATTCCGGCCCGCGCCTCCACTCTCAAAATGAGAGAGTGGCAGCAGAGTGGCAGCAAGCTGGGACCTATTTTGCACTTTTGACCGGCGGTCGAGCCAAGCTCCCGCGGCCCGCTTCGTGACCGGGACCCGGCAGGGGCAGAAACTCCCTCCGGGATCCCCGCCATGGCTCAAGCAACCGCCCAGCGTGGGATTGTGGCCGTGGCTCCGGCACCCGCTACCATTCGCCGTCGATGCCGGCCGGGGTCAAACCGGCCAGGCCCGGTTCCGGGGCGCGACTGGGAGCGCAATCTAGGTCGCTATTTGCTGGTTTGGTCATATTATTCCCAGCAACCGGCTAATTTTCATCATGAGACTAAGTAAAAAGCCCAAGCCAAAGGCTATTATTTACCGTGCGCCCAAGAGTGCAGCCATGGTTAAAGCCCCGCGACCGAAGGTTAAGGCCGATCCCGCCGCGACCACGCAGGGTTTGCTGATCGTCGGTATTGGCGCTTCGGCCGGAGGGCTGGCGGCCTACGAGGCGTTCTTTTCCACCCTGCCCCCTGATACGGATCTGAGAATGGCGTTCGTGCTGGTTCAGCACCTGGCCCCGGACCATGTGAGCCTGCTGCCCGAACTCGTTCAGCGCTTCACCCACCTGAAGGTGCATCTGATCACCAGCGGCATGGTGGTACGCCCAAACTGTGTCTACGTCATCCCAGCCGGCCAGGATGTGGCGATCATCAACGGCGAGTTCCAGCTCCTGGCGCAGAGCACCACCCGCGGGCTGCGCCTGCCGATTGACTTCTTCTTCACTTCCCTGGCCCAGGATCAGCAAGAAAACGCGGTGGCCATCGTGCTTTCCGGCACCGGCAGCGATGGCACCTTGGGGGGGCGGGCCATCAAGGCCGAGGGCGGCATCGTCCTGGCACAGACGCCCACGAGCACTGAGTTTGGCAGCATGCCCCAGAGCGCCATCCAGGCCGGCATCGTGGACCAGATGCTGTTGCCCCATGAAATGGGCAAGCAGCTGATCGCCTACTCGAAGCACTGCCAAGGCCGGCCAATCTATCGGCACCCGGAGTCGCACTCGACGAGTGGCGACGCCCGGGCAAAAATTTTCGTCCTGCTGCGGAAACACACCGGGCATGACTTCTCCCTCTATAAAACGAGCACCATCAACCGCCGCATCCAACGGCGGATGGCGTTGCTCCAAATCAATGACCTGCCGGCCTACGTCCTGTACCTGCAGCGCAACCCGGCTGAATTGGATCTCTTGATCCGTGAATTCCTGATTGGAGTGACGCGCTTTTTTCGCGACCCGGAGGTTTTCGCGGTGCTGAAGGAGAGTGTTATCCCCCAATTGCTGGCGAACCAGCCGGAAGACGGCGTGGTCCGGCTGTGGGTCGCGGCCTGTTCCACCGGCGAGGAAGCCTACTCGATCGCCATTCTGGTCCAGGAGTGTCAGGAACTGCTCAATCTCCACGGCCCGGTGCAGATCTTTGCGAGCGACATCGATGGCCATGCGATCGACTACGCGCGCTCGGGGCGGTATCCGGCGGGAATTGCCGCGAATCTTACGCGGGAGCGGCTGAAGCGCTTCTTTACGTTCGAACCGGGCACAGGCGGCTACCGCGTCGACAAAAGAATCCGCGAACTCGTGGTGTTTTCAGAGCAGAACATCATCAAGGATCCCCCGTTTTCCCGGCTCGATCTCATCAGCTGTCGAAATTTCCTGATCTATCTGACCGCCGAACTGCAGCGGAAGGTCATGGCCACCTTTCATTTTGCGCTGAAGCCCGCGGGCACCCTGTTGCTGGGCGGCTCCGAAACGGCCGGCGATTCCCCCCTCTTGTTCGAAACCCTGGATTACGGGGCCAGACTGTATCGCCGGCGAATGACGTGGAAGAGTGGGATGAAAGTCCCGCCGGCCCTGTCGCTGCGGCCGGACGTCCCAGCCCAGCCGCCCGCTGCAGCCCAGGATAACCGCTTCAAGTTCAATCAGCGCTTGGCGACGGCGCGGATTCGGCTTCACCAAGTCAACCGGAGCGGTTTTGTGGTCAATGGACTCGGGGATATCCTCCACTGGCATGGGCCCGTCGGGAAGTTCCTGCAACCGGCGAAGGCCACGCCGCGGGCAAAAAACATCCTGACTTCCGTGCACCGGGACCTCGAGCCCAGCTTGCGATCCGCCTTCCACGAAGCCACGCAGACCGAGATCACCGTCCATCGCCCGAGCCTGCGGCTCAAGGTCGCCCGCCACCTTCGGCGGGTGGATTTGGCCGTCCTCGCCCTCCAGCCCGAACCGGGACAGGTCCCGGAATCGCGCCTGTACCTGGTCACCTTCGAAGAGCAACCGACCGCCGCGCTGGCGCCACCGGCGCGAGCCGACCAGCCCACCCAGCTTCCGGCCCATCCGGCCCCACGCGTGACCCAAGACACTTTCATCGCCCTCCAGCAGACCCTGCGGGCCAAGGATGAATACCTCCAGAGCGCCAGCGAGGAACTGCAAAGCTCGTCCGAGGAGCTCAAGGCTTCCAACGATGAGATGCAGTCGATGAACGAGGAGTTGCAATCCGCCAATGAGGAGCTGGAGACCTCCAAGGAGGAATTGCAGTCGCTCAACGAGGAGCTGGCCACGGTCAACACCGAGTTGAACAGCAAGCTCACGGACCTGACGCGGGCCAACAACGACATGAACAACCTGGTCGCGGGCACCGGCATCGCGACGGTATTCCTGGACTACCAGTTGCGCATCATGCGCTTCACCCCGGCGTTCAACTCCTTCATCAACCTGCTCCCCTCCGATGTGGGTCGGCCGATCCTCCACTTCACCAACAGCCTGATCGGCTACGATCGCCTGGGGGCGGATGTGCAGGGCGTGCTGGACACGCTCGCGGTCAAGGAGGTCGAGGTGCAGGCCAAGACGGGGGAGTGGTATTTGATGCGGATCCAGCCCTACCGGACCGTCGACCACGTGATCGAAGGGGCGGTGATCTCCTTCTTTGGCATCACGGAAATCGTGCGGGCGCGCCTCGCCCTCCAGCAGACCAGTCACCTCATGCGCATGGCCGTGGTGGTAAAGGATTCCCACGATGCGATCACCATGCAGGACTTGGCGGGCCGCACCCTCGCCTGGAACCCCAGTGCGGTCCGGATCTATGGCTGGAGCGAAGCCGAAGCCCTGCAGCTCAATGTCCGTGACCGGATTCCCCCGAAGCTGGAGCCGATGGAAATAGCCAAAATCCATGAGCTCGGCGAGGCCCCGACCATCCTGCCCTACCGCACCCAACGGCTCAGCAAGAGCGGGGCGGTGGTGGACATCTGGATGACCGCCACCGCTCTGTTGGATCAGGCCGGCAAGATGTATGCGGTGGCAACCACGGAAAGAACGGTCAACGAGAACCAAGTGGAAAGGAGCGCGCCGTGAAACCACCCAAACCCAGCCACCCGCCCGCCGGGCCCACTGAGCTGCGGGAGCAGGCCGAAGCGATCTACCAGGCCAACAAGGCGGCGAAAAAGCCCGTCCAGGCCGGGACCGCCGCCTTGGACGCCGCCAGAATCATCCACGAGCTGGAGGTGCATCAGATCGAGCTGGAGATGCAGGCCGAGGAACTGCGCCGGACGCAGGCGGCGGCGGAAGTGATGCGCCTGCGTTATTTCAAACTCTATGATTTGGCCCCGAACGGGTATTGCACGCTCAGTCCCAAGGGCCAGATCCTGGAATGCAATTTAACGTTCGCGCACCAGGTAAGGACGGACCGCGCCACCCTGCTGAAGCAGGTGTTTTCCCACTGCGTCCTGAAGGAGGATCGCGACCGCTATTACGCACTCGTCAACGCCCTGGCCCAGACCGGGGACCCGCAGGCCGCTGATTTTCGCCTGATTGGTCCGCCGGAAGCGCCATGCTGGATCCATGTCTCGGCGCTCACCGAGCTCACCGACGACGGTTCAATCGTGTATCATCTGGCCCTGAGCGACATCACCGAGCTCAAACAGAGCGAGGCGCAGTTGCGCACCCGCGAACAGCGCTATCGGTCGCTGACTGAATCCGCGCATGAGGCCATCATCTCGGTCAACACGGAAGGCATCATCGTGGACTGGAACTCCGGTGCCGCCGGCATGTTCGGCTACTCCGCCGCCAAGGCGATGGGCCAGCCCCTCACCCTGCTCATGCCCCAGCGTTACCAGGAGGCCCACCGCGCCGGGATGGCCCGGGCGAATGCCGGCGACGCCCCCGGGGTCACGCGCGGCGACATGATCATGGTCGGCCGGCGGTGGAATGGGTTGGAATTTCCCGTCCTAATGTCCTTGTCGAGCTGGACTGTGCCGGAGGGCAAGTATCACACCGCCATCATCCGGGACATGTCCGCTTGGAAGGCCGCCGAACAGGCGCAGATCGAGACCTTGCAACTGCTCCGTCACTTCATGGACCAGTTCCCGGGGTTGGCTTATATCAAGGATGCGAACAGCCGGGTTTTGTACGCCAACGAGAGATTCGCTTCTCGCCTCGGCTTCGCCGTTGCGAGTCTGGAGGGAAAGACCAACCGGGATCTATTCCCGGCCGACCAGGCGGCGAAATTTGATGAGAACGATCAGGCGGCCCTCTCCAGCAAGGAGACCATTACGTTTGAGGAAACCTTTCAGGACCGACTGTGGGCGACCTCCAAATTCACGATCAAACTCGCTGACGGGAGGGTCCTGCTCGGCGGCTTCAGCACCGACATCACGACTCGCAAGCAGACGGAAATCGAGCTGAAGCAGCGCGAGGCCGTATTCCGCGCCATCTTCGACCATGCCCCCATCGGAATCTCGCTTACGGGGAACGCTGGAACGCTAATGGTCAACGCCGAGCATACCAGAATCACGGGGATCCCCGCCGAGGAAGCCAGCCAGCCGGGCATTTTTGCCCGGGTCTCCGACCCGGAGGATTACGCCCGGCAACAGGCCGCGGCGAAAATCTTCCACGCCGGCGCAGTGGACCACTACACCGTCCAGAAACGCTACCTCCACCGTGATGGCCGCGTGCAGTGGGCGGAGCTGACCTCCCGGGCGTTTCAGGATCCGACCACGGGTACCCGCCGGATCGTGACCACCCTCTCCGACCTCACGGCGCGCAAGCAGGCGGAGGCCCTGCAGATGGCAAGCGAAGTCCGCTACCGCCAGATTTTCGACTGCAACCCCGTGCCGGTGCTGCTCTACGACACCGAGACCCCGCAGATCCTCGAGGCCAACAAGGCGGCCGAGCAGCAGTACGGTTTCACGCGCGAGGAATTGATCGCGAAGAAATTCACGGACCTGCATCTGGCGGAGGACGTCGGAGCCGTGAAGCGGGAAATGCGCCAGGCCACTTCCACGGGGAAAAGCTCCCGGGAGTGGAAACATACCCGGAAGGACTACACGATCATCCAGGTGAACGTCGTCACCTCCGCGCTGTCCTACGCGGGCCGCTCCGCGCAGATCGCGCTCGTGCTGGACATCACCGAGCGGAAACTCTTCGAGGGAAAATCCCTTCAGCTCCAGCGACTCGAGAACCTGGGCATGCTGGCGGCAGGCATCGCCCATGATCTCAACAACGTACTCGCCCCCATCCTGTTTGCCCCGCAGATGCTTCGCGCCAGCCATCCCTCCGAGCGCGACTTGAAAATCCTGTCCAATCTGGAACAGAGCGCCAATCGCGGCGTCAGCCTGGTCAAGCAGATCCTCGGGTTTGCCCGCACCACCGGCGGAGAGATGCAAATCGTGCAGGTGCGGCACCTCGCCATGGACCTCATGGAGATCGTGGAGAATACGTTCCCCAAGAACATTGTGATCGAGCACAGCATTCCCTCCGACCTCTGGACGGTGCGCGGCAATCCCACCCAGCTCCACCAAGTGCTCCTCAATCTGTGTGTGAACGCCCGCGACGCCATGCCCGCCGGCGGCACCCTGCGGCTGTCCCTGGCCAATCTCATGATTGATGGACCAGCGGTCGCGGGTTCACCCAACGGAGCCACGACACCCTGGCTCGAACTCAAAGTCACTGACACGGGCACGGGCATTCCGCCCGAGGTGCTGGAGCACATTTGGGAGCCATTCTATACCACCAAAGCGATCGACAAGGGCACGGGGCTGGGGCTGTCGACCGTCCGCGGCATCATGGGTACCCACCATGGAACCATCGAAGTCTTCACGGAGCC
Organism: Verrucomicrobiota bacterium; assembly: GCA_003402695.1. Lineage (GTDB taxonomy): Bacteria > Verrucomicrobiota > Verrucomicrobiia > Opitutales > Opitutaceae > Opi-474. The sequence continues at coordinate 36,112 of QQNC01000007.1, forward strand.
TGGCCACGGAAGCACCTTCCGGCTCTTGCTTCCCGCCGAGTCAGAGAAAGCGCCCAATGTCGAAATCCCGCCGCCGGCCCTGGTTCCAAACGGTCAGGGCGAATCCATCCTCTTGGCGGAAGATGAAACCATGATCCGCGACCTCATCGCCGGGACACTCCTTGAGCACAACTATTTAGTCACCACCTGCCGCAATGGGCAGGAGGCACTCGAGCTTTTTTCCGCCACGCCCGCTTCCTACTCCTTGCTGATCACCGATATCAACATGCCAAAATTCAGTGGCCTGAAGCTCATGAGTGAGGTCGCGCGGATTCGACCGGAGCTTCTGATCATCTCCATGAGCGGACAATCCGCAGACGACGACGACCGGACCGATGTCGCGGAAGCCAAGCGGCTGTCGCGCAGATTCATACCGAAGCCTTTCGCCGCCGAAGCCCTGCTCAGCATAGTGCACGAGTTGCTTCATCCGGTCGCAAAATCCTGAGCGGCCCCGGCGCAGCCGGCTTCGGCGCGGAGCCGACGGTATTTCCGCGAAGCCG